>NZ_LMKI01000021.1:0-26979 GCF_001421425.1 Pseudomonas sp. Leaf15 | reverse complement strand
TTACGATCTCTCGTTAGCGGGAGGCGAATTCTACAGCGTTACACGCTGCTGTCAACACCTCTTTTTCAACTTCCTTTTGGCTTCGATGAACTGAAGCAACCTCCTGCCGAAAACTTCGTAACTCTTTGTTTACCAAGGAGTTTTACGTTTCGACTGCGCCGGAAGTGGGGCGAATTATAGACAGATATAAAACGCCGTCAATCCCTAATTACGCTTTTGTCGCAGAAAGTGGTTTTTTCGCAATAAGGCGGGGAATCCGGCGCATCACTGGTGGGATCCGCAGCACCAGCAGCAGCGCCCCTATAGATGCATAGATCGCCCACTCCTTCAGGTCGGCCCGAACAATCCACAACATATGCAACAAACCGAGCCCAAGAATCACGTACACCAGGCGGTGCAGCTTCTTCCAACGGCTGCCCAACCGACGCTGGCTATAGCGATTGGACGTCACTGCCAGTACCAACAGGCCAAGGAAACCCAACGCACCGACAATAATGTACGGCCGTTTACGCAGCTCCACGCCGAACTGCGACCAATCCAGCCCCAGGATGAATACGCAGTACGCGGCCAGATGCAGCGCCACATACGCAAAACACCACAGCCCCAGTTGTCGGCGCACCGCAATCCACCCTGCCCACCCGCTGAGCTTCTGCAACGGCGTCATGCTCAACGTGATCAGCAACAGGATCAAGGTCCCAAGCCCCAGCCGATCCATCAATACTTTGCCCGGATCAGGCCCGAGCACAGCACTCCACGCCTCGTACAGCCAGAAAAATGGCCATATCGCGGCTGCTATAAAGACGCCAATGCGCCAGATCGGATAACGCATCAGTAGTTCTTCCGCAGATCCAGGCCCGTATAGAGAGAAGCGACCTCATCCGAATAGCCGTTGAACATCTGCGTCTCGCGCACATTCGGGCTGAACAGGCCGCTCGGCAAACGACGCTCACGCGCCTGGGTCCAGCGAGGGTGGTCGACGGTCGGATTCACATTAGCGTAGAACCCATACTCATTGGCCGCAATGCTTTGCCAAGTCGTCTTTGGCTGCTCGCTGACCAGGCTGATCCGCACAATCGACTTCACGCTCTTGAAGCCGTACTTCCACGGCACTACAAGACGCAAGGGCGCACCGTTCTGGTTCGGCAATTCCCGCCCATACATACCCACCGCCAGGATCGCCAACGGGTTCATTGCCTCATCCAGACGCAACCCTTCTACATACGGCCAGTCAATCAAGCCGAAGCTGGAGCGCTGCCCCGGCATGCTTTTGGGGTCCTGCAGCGTTTCAAAGCGGATGTACTTGGCTTTAGCGGTCGGCTCAACCTGCTTGAGCAAGGCTGAAATAGGAAAGCCCATCCACGGGATCACCATCGACCACGCCTCGACACAACGCAGACGGTAGATACGCTCTTCCAATTGATAAGGCTTCATAAAGTCTTCCAGGGCATAGCGCCCAGGTTTACCGACTTCCCCATCAATCACCACACTCCAGGGTTCGGTCTTGAGTGAACCGGCGTTCTTTGCCGGGTCGCCCTTGTCCGTACCGAATTCATAGAAGTTGTTGTAGTGGGTGGCGTCCTTGAACGGGGTGATGGCTTCGTCTTTTATCGTAACCGCCTGCCATTGGGTATTGGGCAGTTTCTCGGCAAACCAGCCTGGGGCGTTGCCCGGCTCGACATCGGCATAACGCGCCGCATCGTCGGCACTGGCCCAACGCGGCAGCGCAGTGGCAGCAACGCCCGCAAGCGCACCGCCGAGCAAGCTGCGACGAGAAAGATAGAAGGATTCAGGCGTGACATCCGACTCGTGACAATCGGACGCTTTAGGGATCTTGATTAACATGGCAACTCCGCAGCATTGGAGAACTGATGCACCAATAGACTGCGGAGTATGGGGGAAATTACATTAAGGCAATGTTTTGTCGCGGCGCAGATGCAACAGGTATTGAATCGGCCCCGAAGCGGCATACACCAGGAACGCCAGCAGCAGAATACGCGGCGGATCACTGAAGACGACCGCAAACACCAGCACAACCACCAGGATCGCCACGAAAGGCACACGCCCCTTGAGGTCAAACTCCTTGAAGCTGTTGTACTTGATGTTGCTGACCATCAGCATGCCGGCGGCTGCAACCATCAAGGCCACCAGGAACGACATCTTCGAACCCTGAATGCCGTAGTCACTGAACGCCCAGACGATACCGGCCACCACACCTGCCGCCGCCGGGCTGGCCAGACCGATGAAGTAACGCTTGTCGGCAGTCCCCACTTGGGTGTTGAAGCGCGCCAGACGCAACGCGGCGCCGGCGACATAGATGAAGGCGACCATCCAGCCGACCTTGCCCATATCCCCCAGCGCCCAGGCAAACGCCAGCAGTGCCGGCGCAACGCCGAAGGCCACCATGTCCGACAGCGAGTCGTACTCGGCACCGAAAGCGCTTTGGGTATTGGTCATGCGCGCCACCCGGCCATCCAGGCCGTCTAGCACCATGGCCACGAAGATGGCGATAGCGGCAAAGCCGAAATACTTGCTGGCACTCGCCGCATCACCCGCCGCCAATGCGCTTTGCGCACTCATGGAGTTGATGATGGAGTAGAACCCGGCAAACAGGTTCGCCGTGGTGAACAGATTGGGCAGAAGATAGATACCACGATGCCGGACCTTGCGACCTTCCGCATCATGCCCTTCTTCGACATGCTCATCGATCGGTAGCAGGCTTTCGGCGTCAGAGGCCTGGTTTGGCTCTTCGGGACGTTCGGTCATGGACTTTACCTTGCAACGGTGTGAAAAGAATTCGACAAATACTTGCAGGGCGTGTTCGCCCGCAAACGATGCAGCTTTATACCAGAACCCGCCCCCAAACGAAAAAACGCGGCCTAAGCCGCGTTTTCCCTTGATGCGTACGACTTAGTTTTTGGCTTTGTCGACGATCTTGTTGGCACCGATCCACGGCATCATGGAGCGCAGTTGCTCGCCGATCACTTCGATACCGTGAGCGGCGTTGTTACGACGCTTGGCGGTCATCGAAGGGTAGCCGGTAGCGCCTTCGCTGATGAACATTTTGGCGTATTCGCCGTCCTGAATACGTTTCAGGGCGTTGCGCATGGCCTGACGGGATTCGGCGTTGATCACTTCCGGGCCGGTCACGTACTCGCCGTATTCGGCGTTGTTGGAGATCGAGTAGTTCATGTTGGCGATACCGCCTTCGTACATGAGGTCAACGATCAGCTTCAGTTCGTGCAGGCATTCGAAGTAGGCCATTTCCGGCGCGTAGCCCGCTTCAACCAGGGTTTCGAAACCGGCTTTTACCAGTTCAACGGTACCGCCGCACAGAACGGCTTGTTCGCCGAACAGGTCGGTTTCGGTCTCGTCCTTGAAGGTGGTTTCGATGATGCCGGTACGACCGCCACCAACGCCAGCGGCGTAGGACAGTGCAACGTTCTTGGCGTTGCCGGATGCATCCTGGTAGATCGCGATCAGGTCAGGGATGCCGCCGCCTTTGACGAACTCGGAACGCACGGTGTGGCCCGGTGCTTTCGGCGCGATCATGATCACGTCGAGGTCAGCGCGTGGCACAACCTGGTTGTAGTGAATCGCGAAACCGTGGGAGAAGGCCAGGGTGGCGCCTTTCTTGATGTTCGGCTCGATTTCGTTCTTGTACAGCGCAGACTGGAACTCGTCCGGGGTCAGGATCATGACCAGGTCGGCAGCGGCAACGGCGGAAGCAACGTCAGTCACTTTCAGGCCGTGGGCTTCAGCCTTGGCAACAGTGGCCGAGCCTTTGCGCAGGCCGACAGTCACGTCAACGCCGGAATCTTTCAGGTTGCACGCTTGGGCGTGGCCCTGGGAACCGTAGCCGATGATGGCGACTTTCTTGCCCTGGATGATCGACAGGTCACAATCTTTTTCGTAATAAACTTTCATGAGGTTCCTCTATATATCCAGGCCGTAAGGCCATTCACTAATTTGGGTTAGATGCTGAGTACTTTGTCGCCACGGGCAATCCCGGTGACACCACTGCGTACGGTTTCCAAAATCGAGGCCGTCCCGATCGACTGGATGAAGCTGTCCAGCTTGTCGCTTGTACCGGTCAGTTGAACGGTATAAACGCTGGCGCTCACATCGACGATCTGCCCGCGATAAATATCGGTGGTGCGTTTGATCTCGGCACGTTGGGCACCCGTGGCCTTGACCTTGACCAGCATCAGCTCGCGCTCGATGTGGGCACTTTCCGACAGGTCGACCAGCTTGACCACTTCGATCAGCTTGTTGAGGTTCTTGGTGATCTGCTCGATCACCTCATCGTGGCCAACAGTCGTCAACGTCAGGCGCGACAGGGTCGGGTCTTCGGTCGGCGCCACGGTCAGGCTTTCGATGTTGTAGTTGCGTTGCGAAAACAGGCCGACAACACGAGACAGAGCGCCGGGTTCGTTCTCCAGAAGCAGGGAGATAATGTGCCGCATGATTAGGTACGCTCCGTCTTGTTCAGCCACATGTCGCGCATAGAGCCGTCTTTGATCTGCATCGGGTAGACGTGCTCGCTGGTATCCACTTGAATATCGAGGAACACCAGGCGGTCCTTCATGGCGAACGCCTCTTCCATCTTCGGCTTCAGATCTTTCAAATCGGTGATGCGCATGCCGACGTGGCCGTAGGCTTCAACCAACTTGATGAAATCCGGCAGCGACTCCATGTAGGAATGGGAGTGACGGCTGTTGTAGCTCATGTCCTGCCACTGACGAACCATGCCCAGCACGCCGTTGTTCAAGCACACGATCTTCACCGGAAGACCGTACTGCAGGCACGTCGACAGTTCCTGGATGTTCATCTGGATGCTGCCCTCACCCGTCACGCAGGCGACGTCGGTGTCCGGGAAGCTCAGTTTGATCCCCATGGCCGCAGGGAAACCAAAGCCCATCGTGCCCAGGCCACCGGAGTTGATCCAGCGGTTAGGCTTGTCGAACTTGTAGTACTGCGCAGCGAACATCTGGTGCTGGCCAACGTCGGAGGTCACAAAGGCGTCGCCCTTGGTCACTTCGCACAGGGTTTCGATCACGGTTTGTGGCTTGATGATGCTGCCGTCGCCCTTGTCGTAAGGGAACAGGCCGCGGTCACCGCGCCATTCGTCGATCTGCTTCCACCAGCTGGCAACCGATTCCTTGTTCGGCGTTTCGCCGATGTCCTTGAGCGCCGCAACCATTTCGGTCAGCACGCTTTCTACCGGACCTACAATCGGCACGTCGGCCTTGATGGTCTTGGAGATGGACGCCGGGTCGATGTCGATGTGGATGATCTTGGCATTCGGGCAAAACTTGCTAGGTCCGTTGATCACACGGTCATCAAACCGCGCGCCCACCGCCAGGATGACGTCGGCGTGGTGCATGGCCAGGTTGGCGGTGTAGCTGCCGTGCATGCCGAGCATGCCGACGAACTGACGGTCCGTACCCGGGAATGCGCCGAGGCCCATCAGGGTATTGGTCACCGGCAGGTTGAGCAGCTTGGCCAATTCGGTCAGAGGTGCAGAACCGCCGCCCAGAATCACGCCACCGCCGGAGTACAGCACCGGGCGCTTGGCCGCCAAGAGCATTTCTGCCGCCTTGCGGATTTGCCCCGAGTGCCCACGAACGGCCGGGCTGTAGGAGCGCAGCTTGGCTTTTTTCGGGAAGACGTATTCGAACTTTTCCGCCGGGTTGGTCATGTCTTTCGGGATATCGACCACTACAGGGCCCGGGCGACCGGACTGTGCGAGGTAGAAGGCCTTTTTCATGACTTCCGGGATTTCCGACGCGTGCTTGATCATGAAGCTGTGTTTCACGATCGGCCGGGAGATACCGATCATGTCGGTTTCCTGGAATGCATCGGTACCGACCATGGTGCTGGGCACCTGGCCAGAAATGATCACCATCGGGATGGAGTCCATATAGGCAGTCGCAATGCCGGTAATGGCATTGGTTGCGCCTGGGCCTGAGGTTACCAGTACCACACCGGCTTTACCGGTGGCACGGGCGTAGCCGTCAGCCATATGGGTCGCGGCCTGTTCGTGGCGAACCAGGATGTGGGTAACAGCCGGTTCCTTGAACAGTGCGTCGTAAACATGCAGCAGAGCACCACCTGGGTACCCGTAGATATAGTCGACGCCTTCGTCACGCAAAAAGCGGACGAGCATCTCACCGCCAGATAAAAGCTCCACGTTGTTCACCTCTAAAACGCCAGAATACCGTCCGTTAAAAACCGACGGGTCTTAATAGGTTTACTTCTCAACAGAGCATGAGCGACGGTGGTCGCCGACTACGTCAGCACTGACTGAGCAAGTATTGGGATCGTCCCAAGTGTTGCGGGCTTTTCCCACCCAGCGCGAGGTAACGCGTTGCGGGTGTTACAGGTCGGCGCGGATATGCGCCTCATGATCTGCTGAGCGGGCCTGCTTCTGGCAGTCCCGATACAGCGGACTTTGGATTCTTCTGTTTCAGCCCCTTCAAGTCAAGCAATAATTGCGCTTTTTTCCAACTAAGCGCATGAGAACGAAGATTAAAGGGGTTTGAGGAGGGATAAAACTCGCCTGAATGTCGTCAAGCGGTAGAAATGTGCGCAAGACTGCCGGAAAACCCGGCAGTCAGGCAATTAACGAGCGTCGACGATCAATTGGTCGAACTTTTTCAGCGCATTGCGTAAGCCAATGCTTTCAAGCGGGCGATCGGCGTAAACCATCTCCGCCATCTCGAGGATCCCCGAAGCATTGGGCAATGGCAGGTCCTGCTCGAGGATCTGCTTCATGCGCACCAGGAAGATCCATTGCAGCCACTGGTGAAAGTCCAGCGTATCCACCGAAAACGGCTCGACGCTGCCAAGCGCTTCAGCGCTGGGGGACACTTCGTCCCACCAACCCTGCACGCGTAACTCACGTTCAATCAGCAACAGCTGTTCGGCAATTGCCGGAAACCGTGCATCCATCAGAGGCTGACCTTGGCTTTTTGCCGCGCCTGGGCAGCACCGGCGGCGTCGCCTTGTGCGGCACGCGCGTCACCAATCAAAGCCCACAGGTTGGCTTGCAGGTCCGGGCGACCGTTGGCCAGGGTCAGACCGCGACGGGCGAACTGCTCGGCTTGCGGCGCGTCGCCCTGGGCCAGGCGCACCTGGGCCAGGCGATACAGCACCTGCGGCTCACGCGGCGCCACACGCTGGGCACGCTCAAGGCTCGACGATGCCCCGTTCAGGTCACCACCCGATTGTTGCTGCTGGGCGGTGGTCAGCAAAGCCAGCACCGGCCCGTCCAGTTGCTCGTCAGCCGACAGGCCGCCTGCGTTAGACGAAGACGGAATACCGCTCGGGGTCGACGGCGGCATGTTGTAAGTGCCCTGGTTGAGCGGCGCCGTCTGGATCGGCGCGGAGCCAGCCGGGCCCGATGTGCTTGGCCCTGGCGTCCAAGGCTCGGCACTGATCGGCGCCGACGTCGCAGCACCGCCGCCCGGCACCATCACCACCACACCCGAATCCTGCGGTATGGACTGAGGCGTAGCCTGGGCAGGACGCTTGACCACGGTCTGACGGAAACCGCCAGTGGCCGAGATACGGTCGTTATTGGAAACGTTCGTGCTTGAGTCCACCACGGGAATGGAACCGCGCTGCACGCTGGAGCAACCGCCGAGCATAACCAGGGCGGTAATAGCTGGAATCCACAACTTGTTCACTTGAAACCCTCTTTGCTTAATGCATCCAGCCCTTGACCCAATCCATCACCGAATCCGCGTCAGCGGGGGCACTGCCACCGCACGCAGCACCAGCAGGTGGCTCGCTGCCGCGAATATACGGCATCTGTACCGCGCCCGGACAGTTGGCATCGGAGCCCTGCCCGGTATGCGGATCAATCCAGGCCTGCACGATGTTGTCCGGCTGCGGCATGTTCAGCGGCAACGGATCGGCCTTGCGCATGAAACTGGTCCACACCTGCAGCGCACCGGTCGCACCGGTGAACGGGGTTTTGCCGTTATCGTCGCGGCCCAGCCACACCACGGCCAGCACATCCTGGCCGAAGCCTGCGAACCAGCTGTCACGCGAATCGTTACTGGTGCCGGTCTTGCCCGCCAACGTCAGGTTCGACGGCAGCACGCTGTAGACAGAACGCCCGGTACCTTCACGCATCACGCGCTGCATGGCGTTCTGGATCAGGTAGATGGAGCCCGCGTCAAAGCGCTGCTGGATCTGGAACGGGTAACGTTTGAGCGGTTCGCCCTCGGCGGTCAACACACTGCGAATGCCGCGCATCGGGGTATTGAAGCCACCGTTGGCGAGGGTCTGGTACATCGTCGCCACTTCCATCGGGGTCATGGCGCCAGCGCCCAGCAGCATCGATGGGAACGCCGGGAACTCACGGGTGATGCCCAGTCGCCCCAGGGTTTTCAGCACATTCGGCACGCCCACTTCAAGCCCAAGGCGCGAGGTGGAGATGTTGTAGGAATGCGCCAGGCCCTGGTACAGGAACACAGTGCCGTGGGAGCGACGATCAAAGTTCTGCGGCGTCCACACCTGGCCATCCGCCCCTTTGACCGACAGCGGGTCATCCGACAGCCAACTGGTCAGCGTGTATTTGCTTGGTTTTTCCAGGGCCGTGAGGTAAACCGCCGGCTTGACCAGCGAGCCGATCGGCCGCACCGCATCCAGCGCACGGTTGAAACCGGCAAAACTGGCCTGGCGGCTGCCAATCATGGCCTGCACTTCACCGGTTTCCGGGTTGGTTACCACCATCGCCGCTTCGACTTCATCCGAGCCTTTACGGCCGGTCAGGCGCTTGAAGGTGTCGTTGACCGACGCTTCGGCTTTCATCTGCAGGATCGGGTCGAAACTGGTGAAGATCCGCAGGCCTTCTTCGGTCAAGTCTTCGTCGCGATAGTCTTCACGTAGCTGGCGTTTGACCAGATCGATAAAGCCCGGGAATGAACTGTCGGCCAGCTTGCCGCGAGTGGTAACACCCAGTGGCATTTTTTTCGCCGCCGCGACTTGCTCAGCGGTGGCCACGCCCTGTTGTTCGAGTACGTCCAGCACCAGGTTACGGCGCTCAAGCGCACGTTCCGGGTTGCGGCGCGGGTTGTAATAGGACGGGCCCTTGACCATCCCCACCAGCAACGCGACTTGATGCAATTTCAATTCGGACAAAGGCTGGCCAAAGAAGAACTGGCTGGCCAAGCCGAAACCGTGCACGGCACGCTGCCCATCCTGGCCGACAAAGACCTCGTTGAGGTACGCCTCGAGAATCTCCTGCTTGCTGTAATGCAGCTCCAGCAGCATGGCCATCATGGCTTCGGTGAGTTTACGGGTCAGGCTGCGCTCGTTGGTCAGGTAAAAGTTCTTGACCAATTGTTGCGTGAGCGTACTGCCGCCCTGGGTCATCTTGCCGCCGGAAGTGTTAACCCAGATGGCGCGGGCAATCGACTTGGGCGACACACCCCAGTGGCTGTAGAAATCGCGGTCTTCAACGGCGATCAGCGTATCGAGCAGGTACGGTGGCACCTGATCGAGTTTGATCAGGATGCGATCTTCGAGGTTCTTGGGGTAAATACCGCCGATCATCAGCGGTTCCAGGCGCACCACAGGTAACTTGGAGCCATTGAGCGACGACAGCTCGGCAACGTAATCGCCGGAGAAGCGCACGCGTACCGGCTGGGCTTTCTCCAGGCCTTCATAGAACTGGAAGCCACGGGTATTCAGGTCGACGGTATTGCCGCTGACCGCTGCGGCGCCCGGGCCGTTGCTCACGGGTTCGCGGCGATAGCCCAAGGCGTCGAGTTCGGTAAGGAAGTCTTCCTTGCTCAGCTTTTGGCCGGTGAACAATTCCAGCGGGCGTGCATACACCTTGGCCGGGATGGTCCAGCGCTTGCCGGAGAATTTCTCCTGGACCACGGCGTCGAGGTACACCGCGAAGCCTGCGAGCACCACAAGGCCCACCAGGCTTAGCTTGATGGCCCAGCCCAGCCACGGGCGCAGGCCGCGTGAAGGAGGTTTTTTACGGGAACGGGGAGATCGGGTTCGAGTCATGGCGGCGGATTATACGCACTTTATTGACGATCAACATGAGCCGGACAGCGGTTTGCACGACCGACTGTAACCGCCATAATGCCGGCCATGATTTCCCCCAGACTTTGAAGGATCGCCCGTGAGCCAGTCCCTGATCGCAGCCCTGCAAAACCCGGCTTTGTATCCCCATCCGGTTGAAGCGTTCCAAGTCATTGAGACCCATATTTCCTGGGTCATACTGACCGGCCCGTATGCTTATAAGCTGAAGAAGCCGATGAACTTCGGCTTTCTGGATTTCACCCATCTGGACGACCGCGGCCACTTCTGCCGCGAAGAGCTGCGCCTTAACCAGCGCCTGACTGAAGATTTGTATCTTGACGTGTTGCCAATCACCGGCAGCGCCGAAGCCCCGCAATTGGGCGGAGATGGCCCGGTCATCGAATACGCGCTGAAAATGCGCCAATTCCCGCAAAGCCAGCTGCTCAGCACCCTGCAAGCCAATGGCGAGGTCACCAGCGCGCACATTGACGACATGGCCAAGCAGATTGCGCACTTCCACCTCAGCGCCCCGAAAGTGCCGCAAGACCACCCCGCCGGCACGCCGGATGAAGTGATGGCGCCGGTTCGCCAGAACTTCGACCAGATTCGCCCGTTCCTCAGCGACAAGGCCGACCTGGCCCAGCTCGAAGCCCTGCAAGCCTGGGCCGAAGCCAGCTTCGAACGCCTCAAGCCACTGCTGGCCCAGCGCAAGCTCGAAGGCTTCACTCGCGAATGTCACGGTGATATCCACTTGGGCAACGCCACCTTGATCGATGGCCAAGTAGTGATCTTCGACTGCATCGAGTTCAACGAGCCGTTCCGCTTCACCGATGTGTATGCCGACACGGCCTTCCTGGCGATGGACCTGGAAGACCGCGGCCTCAAATCCCTGGCGCGCCGTTTTATCAGCCAGTACCTGGAGCTGACCGGCGATTATCAGGGCCTGGAGGTGCTGAACTTCTATAAAGCCTACCGTGCACTGGTGCGCGCCAAGGTGTCGCTGTTCAGCATGCCAAGCGAGGCCAGCCCGGTGCAACGCGCCACCACCCTGCGCCAATACCGCAACTACGCCAACCTGGCGGAAAGCTACAGCACCATTCCGTCGCGCTTCCTGGCAATAACCCACGGTGTTTCGGCCGTCGGCAAAAGCCACGTGGCCATGCGCCTGGTGGAAGCCTTGGGTGCCGTGCGCCTGCGTTCGGATGTGGAACGCAAGCGCCTGTTTGGTGAACAGAAGGTCGAGAACACCCCGCAAGCCGGTATCTACGCCGCCGAAGCCAGCGCCGCCACCTACGCTCGCTTGAATGAAATCGCCGATACCGTCTTGCGTGCTGGCTACCCGGTAGTGCTGGACGCGACCTTCCTGAAAAGCGCACAACGCAACGCCGCCGCCAGGATTGCCGAGGCCACCGGCGCGCCTTTCCTGATCCTTGATTGCAACGCACCGCAAGCCGTTATCGCCAGCTGGCTGGCGCAACGTCAGGCGGATAAAAACGATCCTTCCGACGCGACACTCACCATTATCGAAGAGCAACAGGCCAACCGTGACCCGCTGACCGCCGAAGAACTGCTACTGAGCAAACGCGTGGAAACCAACGAGAGCGGCACACTCGACGCACTGGTAGCGCACATTCGCCAGCGCCTGCCCGGCCTGTAAGAAATATTTCTTGGTCGTGTCACCGATCTTCGGTGCACGACCGAGCAATAGTGGCACTATAATGGCGTCATAATTCCAACAGGAGTCGCCGTCATGAGTCAGCCCAAGCTTCTTGATACTCCGCTCTACGCACTCCTGCATAAAGACGACATCCGCGGCTTCAACCAGGAGCGCCCCAAAGACGGCACCATCGACATGCGCGGTGGCGACTTCCGCGGCCTGGACCTGCGTGACCTGAACGCCACGGGCGTGGATTTCACCGACGCCTACTTCCGCTCTGCCGACCTGCGCGGCCTGGACCTGCGCGAGTGCTCATTGGAAGGCGCCAGCCTGGCCCACGCGCAGATTTCCGGCACCTACTTCTCCCCCGAACTCACGGCTGACGAAATCCTTATGTCGGTCAATTTCGGCACTCGCTTGCGCTACCGCACCAAGTAACCTCGTCTTTCTGGCCCCCAGCTACGCCTCACGCGTAGCGGGCGCCTCCTGCCCGCTTGTCGGCAATATCCTTAAAAATTCTTATAAGCTTTTCAGCCGTTCCTGACCAAAGAACCACGCTTTTCCTACTGAGCGCTACACTCCTTTTCAGGCTTGCCTGGTCACGATACCCACCGCACCATTCGGCCGTCGCAAGGAGGCTTGATGAACGATGAGCTGCAACACCTGAAAAACCTGGGCAAGACGTCGGCGCAGTGGCTGCATGCGGTGGGCATCCACAGTGCGTCCGACTTACGTCGCCTGGGAGCTGTCGATGCCTACCGAGCCGTGCGCACTCGCGGGTTTCGGGCCTCGAAAGTGCTGCTGTATGCAATCGAAGGAGCCTTGATGGACGTGCACTGGAACGACATCCCGACGGAGCGCAAGGAGGCATTGAACCGTCAGCTGGAGGCGATTTCAGCGCGTCAGAAGATTTAGGTCTGCAAGAACTCCCAATGTTTACGGGCAGTTCGAACGTGTGTTTGAGAAAAACCGTAGATCGTTGAAAAACAGAGGTTGACTCTCAAATGAGAATCGTTATGATTATCACAACTGGTCGCGAGATCAGCCGATAACTGAAAGACCATTGGTTCGGACTCTCAGATTATCTCCTCATCAGGCTAATCACGGTTATTTGACCCGGCTCTTGCCGGGTCTTTTTTTACCTGTAAAAAAGCCGATTCAGCGCGCAATGATCAACGGATGACCACGCTCCGGGTGCGGCTGTACCAACACCTCCAAACCAAACACCGCTTTAAGTGGCTCAGGCCGCATCACCTGCGCCGGTGTGTCCAGCGCGTGTGGGCGCCCCTGCTCCAGCAACAGAATCCGGTCGCAATAGCGCGCCGCCAGGTTCAGGTCATGGAGAATCACCAGCACCGCAGCGCCGCGATCAGCGAATGTACGTATAGCCTGCAGGGTCGTGTGTTGGTGCAAGGGGTCAAGCATCGAGGTCGGCTCATCCAACAGCAGCGTCTGCCCGGCTTCCCCCGGCCATAACTGCGCCAACACTCGCGCCAGATGCACACGCTGGCGTTCGCCACCCGACAACGCCAGGTAGCTGCGCCCGCTCAAATGGCCCACGTCTGCCGCGTGCAGCGCCGCCTGGATGATTTCGTCATCACGCACGCGTCCGGTCTGATGGGGCAAGCGGCCCATGCCTACAACTTCCTCGACACGGAATGCGAAATCCAGCGTGGAAGTCTGCGGCAACACTGCCAAACGTTGGGCTCGTTGCGGCCCGCTCCAGTCCGTCAAGGCTTGCTGATCCAGCCACACCTTGCCCTGATCCGGCTTCAGCTCGCCACACAACGCACCGAGCAGCGTGCTCTTGCCTGCTCCGTTAGGGCCGAGCACACCGAGCACTTCACCCGGCAGCAAGTCCAGGGTGACATCCGCCAGCACGGTTTTATCGCCACGCCGGACCTGCAACGCTTCTACTCGCAGCATCAGGCGCGCCCTCGCAACAACAAATAAAGAAAAAACGGCGCGCCGATAAAGGCCGTCACGATGCCGATCGGCAGTTCAGCCGGTGCAAGCGCCAGGCGTGCCACCAGGTCAGCAAACAGCAACAGGCTCGCACCCGCGAGCACAGACGCCGGCAACAACACCCGATGATCCGGCCCGGCCAACAAGCGCACCAGATGCGGCACCACCAGCCCGACAAACCCGATCATGCCCGCCGCCGCTACTGCTGCGCCCACACCGAGAGCTGTGCAGAACACCAGTTCACGCTTGAGCCCTTCAACATCGATACCAAGGTGATTGGCCTCGGACTCACCCAGCAGCAGTGCATTCAAGGCTTTTGCCCGACGCGGCAACCACAGCGCCACACCGGCGCTCACCAACAGTAATGGCCACAGCCGCGAATAGCTCGCGCCATTGAGGCTGCCCAGGTTCCAGAAGGTCAGGGTGCGCAAGGTGGCGTCATCGGCCAGATAGGTAAACAACCCCACCGCCGAACTGGCCAAGGCGGTAAGCGCAATACCGGCCAGCAGCATTGTCGCAACGTTGGTCTGGCCGTTGCGGCGCCCCAGGCGATAAACCAGGGCAGTGACGCCCAAGCCGCCGAGAAATGCGCACAACGACAACAGATAAGGCCCGAACGCATCCGGCAGGCCACCAAAAAAAGAACCGCCGACGATCGCAATAGCCGCACCCAGCGCCGCGCCGCTGGACACACCGACCAACCCCGGATCGGCCAACGGATTGCGAAACAAGCCTTGCATCGCCACGCCCGACAATGCCAACACACCGCCCACCGCCAAACCCAGCAAGGTTCGCGGCAAACGAATCTGCCCCAGGATCAGCTCGGCCTGCTCCAGGCCTTGGGCTTCAATCGGTACGCCCATCAGGCGCAAGGCGGCCTTGAGCGTATCCAGCAACGGCAGGCTGACCGGCCCCAACGCCAATGAAAGCCAGGTTGCCAGAAGGCATAACAGCGCCAGCCCGATAAACAGCGTTTTCGGTTTAACCAGAGTCGTCATTGGGCAGGTTTAGCCTGAGACGGATAAAACCCGGCAGACAGTTGCACCAGGCTTTGCGGCAAACGCGGCCCAAGCCCACCGACCAGCAGGGTCGGGTCCAGCTCAAACACGCGGCCATTTTTAGCCGCCGGCGTTGACGCCAGAATCGGGTTTTCCTTGAACAAGGCCGCCCGCGCCGCATCGCCGGTGAGGGCACGATCAGCAAACACCAGCACATCGGGGCTCAGACCGGCCAGCGACTCCACCGAAAACGGCTTATAGCCGGTGTGGGTCGCGAGGTTATGCCCGCCCGCCTGCTGCAACAGCCAATCGGCGGCCGTGTCCTTGCCCGCGATCAGCGGTTTGCCGCCTGCATGCCCGAGCAACAGCAGCACACCCGGCGCCTTCTGCGTGGCCTGGGCCTTGGCGACCCAGGCTTTCTGCTGATCCAGCTTTTGTTCATATCCGGCAAACAATTCGTTGGCTTTGGTTTCATCACCCAACAGCTTGCCCAGGTGCTGAAGGTTGCCTTTCAATGTCGGCAAATCCGGCTCGGCCGAGAACATCTCCACCTGCACGCCCGCACCGCGAATCTGCGCCAGCACCGGCGGCGGCCCCATTTCTTCAGTGCCCACCAACACCTGCGGGCGCAGGCTTAAAATTCCTTCCGCGGACAATTGGCGCTGGTAACCAATGCTCGGCAATGCCTTGAGCGATTCAGGGTGCTGACTGGTGGTATCCACGCCCACCAGCCTTGACTCCCCGCCCAGCGCCGTGACCCATTCCGATAGCGCCCCACCGGCACTGACCCAGCGTTGCGGCAGTTCAGAGGCGTACGCTCCATGGTTGACCAGCAGTGAGGCAACAAGCGCAATAGCGCTGGTACTCAGGCGCATAACAGGGTTTCCTTCCAAGGGCGGGGCTACTCAAGCACTCATGGATGTGACAGATAAACCCTGTCTGGCATCGTACAGAGCACCCAATCAGCTAACGGGTGAAGCCGGCATTTGATAATTGTTTGCATTTGAACGTCAAGGCACTTAAGGATCGTTATGAAGTTTCTCTGCCCCTCGGATGCACTGGCGCCCGACAGCAGCCGCGGTTTTGAAATAGACGGTTGCAAAGTAATGGCCGTGCGCCGTGACGGCGTTGCCTACTTCTACCTCAACCGCTGCCCCCATCGCGGCATCCCGCTGGAATGGCAGCCTGACCAGTTCCTGGACAGCAGCGCCAGCCTGATCCAGTGCGCCACCCACGGCGCCTTGTTCCTGATCGAAAGCGGCGAGTGCATTGCCGGGCCATGCGCGGGCCAAAGCCTTAAAGCCCTGCCCGGCCGTGAAGACGCGCATGGCCTGTGGGTTGAACTCTAGTCGCCGATCATCACGTCCAGGCGCCGGTCGATGATAATTTCCTGCGGCGTGACCCGCGCACCGTAGGCCAACACCTCCACGCCAGCCGCCTTGGCCTCGCGCAACGCAGCGGCGTAGCCCGCATCGATTTCCACCGCCGGGCGTACGGCGTCGATCCCCGACAGGTTCACGCAATACAACTGCACCGCACGCACGCCCTCACGCGCCAGGTGCGCCAATTCACGCAAATGCTTGGCGCCACGCTGGGTCACCGCGTCGGGAAAGGCCGCCACCGGCGAGCCGTCAAAGCCCAGGGTGACGCTTTTGACTTCCACATAGGCCGCGCCGTGTGGGTAATCCAGGCGAAAATCGATACGGCTTTTTTCCTGGCCATAAGGCACTTCGCGCTTCAGGGCAGTAAAACCGTTGAGCTCAGTGATCACCCCGGCGCGCAACGCTTCTTCCACCAATTGGTTGGCGCGCGCAGTGTTGACGCACGCCAGCCGGCCTTGGGGCGTTTCGGCAATTTCCCAGGTGCCCGGCAACTTGCGCTTGGGGTCTGTGGAGCGACTGAACCAGACCTGGCCGCCCTCCACCATGCAATTGAGCATCGAGCCGGTGTTGGGGCAGTGAATGGTCAGCAATTCGCCGGTCAGCGTTTCGATGTCGGTGAGAAAGCGCTTGTAGCGGCGGATCAGCCGCCCTTCTTCGAGGGGAGGATTAAAGCGCATCAGCCTTGCCAGCTCCGCAAGCCACGGGCGATGCGTTCCACCGCTTCCTGTAGCCGATCGAGGTTTTGCGTGTAGGCAAAACGCACATGGTGGCCGGCCTGATAACGACCAAAATCCAGGCCCGGCGTAAACGCCACATGCTCGGTTTCAAGGAAATGACGGCAAAACGCGAAGGCATCACCGCCGAACGCGCTGATATCGGCATACAAGTAGAACGCGCCTTCGGGCTCTACGGCGATGCCGAAACCCAACTCGCGCAAGGCTGGCAGCAGGAAATCCCGGCGGCGCCCGAACTCGGCGCGGCGCTCTTCCAGAATGCTCAGGGTTTGCTCGGTGAAACACGCCAGCGCCGCGTACTGGGCCATGCTCGGCGCGCTGATGTAGAGGTTTTGCGCCAACTTCTCCAATTCGCCCACCGCCGCCGGTGGCGCCACCAGCCAGCCGAGGCGCCAGCCGGTCATGCCGAAATACTTCGAAAAACTATTTAAGACGAAGGCCTCGTCGTCGACCTCCAGCACGCTGGCGGCATCGGTGCCATAGGTGAGGCCGTGATAGATCTCGTCCACCACCAAATGACCGTTACGCGCCTTGATTGCACTCGACAACCCCGCCAGTTCGTCGCGGTTGAGAATCGTGCCGGTCGGGTTGGCCGGCGAAGCAACCAGCGCGCCAACGCTGTCTGCGTTCCAGTGTTTGGCCACAAGCTCGTCGGTCAATTGGTAGCGCACGTCCGGGCCAACCGGCACCAGCTGCGCAGCGCCTTCCACCAGCCGCAGGAAATGTCGGTTGCACGGGTAGCCTGGGTCGGCCAACAGCCAGTGCTTGCCCGGATCGACCAGCAGGCTGCTGGCCAGCAGTAACGCGCCAGAGCCACCGGGCGTGATCAGAATGCGCTCAGGGTCGACGCTCAGGCCGTAGCGCTGCTGGTAAAAACCACTGATGGCCTGGCGCAACTCGGGCAGCCCACGGGCCGCGGTATAGCGCGTCTTGCCGTCGGCCAGTGCGGCCTGGCCGGCCTGGATAATCGGCTCGGCCGTGGTGAAATCCGGCTCGCCGATCTCCAGGTGGATAACATCATGGCCGGCCGCCTGCAGCTCATTGGCTCGCGCCAGCAACGCCATAACGTGAAAAGGTTCGATGGCGCGACTGCGCGCACTGTAGGGCTGAGCCATTAGCCTTCCTTAGACGGTGAGGACAAAATTCGGATTCTACCGAACCCGCGCGGTAAAACATGCTCTATTGCCTGCTCGGTCATCCGTGATGAACCGAGCAAGCGCCGGCAAAACGACTAAAATCAACCTTCGAGACACGCTATACCCAGCCATGGCGGGCTATGACAGTTTGCAAGCCTGCCACGTTGGGCCTCGACAACCGGGAGTGGCGCACCCCGAATCTATCTGGTAAGTTCGCCCGCTTGCAGCCGCAGGGCCGGCAGGTGTCGGTGACGTTGCAATCCTGCGCAATGGATTAGAAGAGTGAGAGGCGGTCTATTCATGTCCACCCAAGCAAAGCAACAGCAGCAGAGCCTCAGTGGCTTCACACCTTACGTCGAAGCGAAGGGTGAGGAGTACATGGGCAAGCCCATGCGCCAGCACTTCACCAAGATCCTGCAAAAGTGGAAGCAGGACTTGATGCAAGAGGTCGACCGCACGGTTGACCACATGAAGGACGAAGCAGCCAACTTCCCGGACCCGGCAGACCGTGCCAGTCAGGAAGAGGAATTCGCCCTCGAACTGCGCGCCCGTGATCGTGAACGCAAGCTGATCAAGAAAATCGACAAAACGCTGCAACTGATCGAAGACGAGGAATACGGCTGGTGCGAATCCTGCGGCGTCGAGATTGGTATTCGTCGCCTGGAAGCCCGCCCAACCGCGGACCTGTGCGTAGACTGCAAGACCTTGGCTGAAATCAAGGAAAAACAGGTCGGCAAGTAATCCTGCCGGGCTGAATGCGGAAAACAAAAAATGGAGCGTGCAAACGCTCCATTTTTGTTTCTGGCGTTCAGTGGTTTTCCAGTAGTATCCGGCCCATGACAGCCTCTACCTATATCGGGCGTTTCGCCCCCACGCCCAGCGGCCACCTGCACTTCGGTTCGCTGGTTGCCGCCCTCGCCTCCTACCTCGATGCCCGCGCCAATCACGGCCGCTGGTTGATGCGCATGGAAGACCTCGACCCACCCCGTGAAGAACCCGGCGCCCAGGCGGCAATCCTGCACGCCCTGGAAAGCTATGGCTTCGAGTGGGACGGGGAACTGGTCCGGCAAAGCGAGCGGCATGAGGCCTACGCCAAAGTCTTGAACGACATGTTCAACCACGGCCTGGCTTACGCCTGCACCTGCTCGCGTAAACAATTGGAGCCCTACCACGGCATCTATCCAGGCTTGTGCCGCAACCTCGGGCATGAGCAGCAAGACGCGGCGATCCGCTTGCGCGTACCGGAGCTGGAGTATCACTTTACCGACCGCGTGCAAGGCGAATTCCGACAGCACCTGGGCCGTGATGTGGGCGATTTCATCATCCGCCGTCGCGATGGCCTGTATGCCTACCAACTGGCGGTGGTGCTCGACGATGCCTGGCAAGGTGTCACCGACATCGTACGCGGCGCCGACCTGCTCGATTCCACACCGCGCCAGTTGTACCTGCAGGAACTGCTGGGCCTGCGCCAGCCGCGCTACCTGCACGTGCCGCTGATCACTCAGCCGGACGGCAACAAGCTGGGCAAATCCTACCGCTCGCCGCCGTTGACACAAGGCCAGGCCACACCTTTGCTATTAAGAGCGCTGCGCGCCCTCGGCCAGCAACCCGGCAACGAACTGCTGCACGCCAGCCCACGGGAACTGCTGGATTGGGGCATTGCACACTGGGATGCCAGCCAGATCCCGCGCACACTCACGCTGGCCGAAGCGCAATTGAGTTGAAGGCGCTTGCAGCTTGCCAAGCATCCGTTACCATCGCGGCAGTTTTTTAATCAGAGGCCAACATGTACATCTATCGATTGGTCCTGCTGCTGGTCGTCGGGATCTACCTGTTTTCCCCCGCCATCATGGATTGGTGGATCGACGCCACGGGCGCCTGGTATCGCCCTTATCTGCTGTGGCTGATCCTGATCGTCGTGACCTTCATCCTGCAGAGCCAAAAAGATGCCGATGAGCTTTAGCCTCACCCAGATGCTGCTGATCAGCGCCGCCTACCTGGCCGCGTTGTTCGGGGTTGCCTGGATCAGTGAGCGCGGAATGATTCCGCGGCCGATCATTCGCCATCCGTTGACCTACACCTTGTCCCTGGGCGTCTACGCCAGCGCCTGGGCATTTTATGGCACCGTGGGGCTGGCCTATCAGTATGGCTACGGCTTTTTGTCCAGCTACCTGGGCGTGTCCGGCGCGTTTCTGCTGGCGCCGGTGTTGCTGTACCCGATCCTGAAAATCACCCGCACCTATCAGCTGTCGTCCCTGGCGGACCTGTTTGCCTTCCGCTTTCGCAGCACTTGGGCCGGCGCGCTGACCACGATCTTCATGCTGATCGGCGTGCTGCCGTTGCTGGCCCTGCAGATCCAGGCGGTGGCGGACTCCATCAGCATCCTCACCCGCGAACCGGTGCAGCACCGCGTTGCCCTGGCCTTCTGCGCACTGATCACACTGTTCACGATTTTCTTCGGTTCACGCCATATCGCCACGCGCGAGAAGCACGAAGGCTTGGTGTTTGCGATTGCTTTCGAGTCGGTGATCAAGCTGATCGCCATCGGCGGCGTCGGCCTGTATGCGCTGTATGGCGTGTTTGACGGCCCGCAGCAGCTGGAGCTGTGGCTGCTGCAAAACCAGACCGCCCTCGCCGCCCTGCACACCCCGTTGCAGGAAGGCCCATGGCGCACGTTGCTGCTGGTGTTCTTTGCCTCGGCCATCGTGATGCCGCACATGTACCACATGACCTTCACCGAGAACCTCAACCCGCGCTCGTTAGTAAGTGCAAGCTGGGGTTTGCCGCTGTTCCTGCTGTTGATGAGCCTGGCGGTGCCGCTGATCCTGTGGGCCGGCCTCAAGCTCGGCGCCACCACCAACCCCGAATACTTCACCCTTGGCGTCGGTATTGCCGCCAACAGCAAATCCCTGGCATTGCTGGCTTACGTCGGCGGTTTGTCGGCAGCCAGTGGCTTGATCATCGTCACCACGCTGGCACTCTCCGGCATGGCGCTCAATCACTTGGTGCTGCCGCTGTATCAGCCGCCAGCCGAAGGTAATATCTACCGCTGGCTGAAATGGACGCGCCGCGCGCTGATCGTCGCCATCATCATGGCCGGCTATGGCTTCTACCTGCTGCTGGGCGCTGGGCAAGACCTGGCCAACCTCGGCATCGTCGCGTTCGTCGCGACCTTGCAGTTCTTGCCGGGCGTGTTGTCGGTGCTGTACTGGCCGACCGCCAACCGTCGCGGCTTTATCGCCGGGCTGCTGGCAGGCATTCTGGTGTGGATGGTGACCATGCTGCTGCCGCTGGTCGGCAACTTGCAGGGCTTCTATATTCCGCTGCTGAACATGATCTACGTGCTGGACGACACCAGTTGGCACATGGCGGCGATCGCCTCCTTGGCCGCCAACGTGCTGATGTTTACCCTGATCTCGCTGTTCACCAACGCCAGCCCCGAAGAGACCAGCGCCGCCGAGGCCTGCGCGGTGGACAACGTGCGGCGCCCGCAACGCCGCGAGCTGCACGCGGCCTCACCGCAAGAGTTCGCCACCCAACTGGCCAAGCCGCTGGGCGCCAAGGCTGCGCAAAAGGAAGTCGAGCAGGCGCTGCGCGACCTTTACCTGCCGTTTGACGAGCGCCGCCCGTATGCCCTGCGCCGTTTACGCGACCGCATTGAGGCCAACCTGTCCGGCCTGATGGGCCCGAGCGTGTCCCAGGACATGGTGGAAACCTTCTTGCCCTACAAGGCCGGCGGCGAAAACTACGTCACCGAAGACATCCATTTCATCGAGAGCCGGCTGGAGGACTACCACTCACGCCTCACCGGCCTTGCCGCCGAACTCGACGCCCTGCGCCGCTACCATCGCCAGACCCTGCAGGAACTGCCGATGGGCGTGTGTTCCCTGGCCAAGGATCAAGAGATCCTGATGTGGAACAAGGCCATGGAAGAACTCACCGGTATCGCCGCACAACGTGTTGTGGGTTCACGCCTGAACACCTTGGGCGACCCTTGGAAAGAACTGCTGCAAGGCTTTATCAACCTGCCCGACGAGCACTTGCACAAACAGCACCTGGCGCTGGACGGCCAGACCCGCTGGCTCAACCTGCACAAAGCCGCGATCGACGAGCCGCTGGCACCCGGTAACAGTGGCCTGGTGCTGCTGGTGGAAGACCTGACCGAAACCCAGATGCTCGAAGACAAGCTGGTGCACTCCGAGCGCCTGGCCAGCATTGGTCGCCTGGCCGCGGGTGTGGCCCATGAAATCGGCAACCCGATCACCGGTATCGCGTGCCTGGCGCAAAACCTGCGCGAAGAGCGCGAAGAAGACGCCGAAATCACCGAAATCAGCGGGCAGATCCTCGAACAGACCAAGCGTGTTTCACGCATCGTGCAGTCGCTGATGAGCTTTGCCCACGCCGGCGCGCATCAGAACCTGGACGAAGCGGTGTGCCTGGCGGAAGTGGCGCAGGATGCCATTGGGCTGCTGGCCTTGAACCGGCGCAATTTCGAAGTACAGTTTTTTAACCTGTGCGACCCGGACCACTGGGTCGACGGCGACTCCCAACGCTTGGCGCAGGTGTTGATCAACCTGCTTTCAAACGCCCGTGACGCAACTCCTGCCGGCAGTGCGGTACGCGTCAAGAGCGAGGCTTTCGAGCACACGGTCGACCTGATCGTGGAGGATGAAGGCAGCGGTATTCCACAGAACATCATGGACCGATTGTTCGAACCTTTCTTCACCACCAAGGACCCGGGTGAAGGTACCGGTCTGGGCCTTGCACTGGTCTATTCCATCGTTGAAGAGCATTATGGACAAATCACCATCGACAGCCCGGCTGACACCGAAAGCCAACGCGGCACCCGTATTCGGGTGACCTTGCCGCGTCATGTCGAAGCGACGTCCGCTGTGAACTGAGACCGTCGAGAGAATTGAATCAATGCCGCACATTTTGATCGTCGAAGACGAAACCATTATCCGCTCTGCCTTGCGTCGCCTGCTTGAACGTAATCAGTATCAGGTCAGCGAAGCCGGCTCGGTGCAGGAAGCCCAAGAGCGTTTCAGCATTCCCACGTTCGACCTGATTGTCAGCGACCTGCGCCTGCCGGGCGCACCGGGCACCGAGCTGATCAAGCTTGGCCAGGGCACGCCTGTACTGATCATGACCAGCTATGCCAGCCTGCGCTCGGCGGTGGACTCGATGAAGATGGGCGCGGTGGACTACATCGCCAAGCCTTTCGATCACGACGAAATGCTCCAGGCCGTGGCGCGCATCCTGCGTGACCGTCAGTCGGCTGGCAGTGCGCCGGCCGAGCAGCGTCCTGCCGGCAAGGCTGCCGAGAAGCCGGGTGTCGACAACAGCAACGGCGAGATCGGCATCATCGGCTCCTGCCCACCGATGCAGGATCTTTACAGCAAGATCCGCAAAGTGGCGCCCACCGATTCCAATGTATTGATCCAGGGCGAGTCGGGCACCGGTAAAGAGCTGGTGGCCCGCGCCCTGCACAACCTGTCCAAGCGTGCCAAGGCACCGATGATTTCGGTGAACTGCGCGGCGATCCCCGAATCGCTGATCGAGTCCGAACTGTTCGGCCACGAGAAAGGTGCGTTTACCGGCGCCAGCGCCGGGCGCGCAGGGTTGGTCGAAGCGGCGGACGGCGGCACTTTGTTCCTCGACGAAATTGGCGAACTGCCTCTGGAAGCTCAGGCGCGCCTGCTGCGCGTGTTGCAGGAAGGCGAGATTCGCCGCGTCGGCTCGGTGCAATCACAGAAGGTCGATGTGCGCCTGATCGCCGCGACCCACCGTGACCTCAAGAGCCTGGCCAAGATCGGCCAGTTCCGGGAAGACTTGTATTACCGCCTGCACGTCATCGCCCTCAAGCTGCCGGCCCTGCGCGAGCGCGGTGCCGACGTGAATGAGATCGCCAACGCGTTTCTGCTGCGCCAGAGCGCGCGCATCAACCGTACCGACCTCAAGTTTGCCGCCGACGCCGAGCAGGCGATTCGGCATTACTCGTGGCCGGGTAACGTGCGTGAACTGGAGAACGCGGTCGAGCGTGCGGTGATTCTGTCGGAGAGCCCGGACATTTCCGCCGAGCTGCTGGGTATCGATATCGAGCTGAGCGATCTGGAAGACGACGACTTCATCGGCCTGGCCCCGCAACAGGGCGGTGGCAGCAATACCAGCCATGAGCCGACCGAAGATCTGTCACTGGAAGACTACTTCCAGCACTTCGTGCTTGAGCATCAGGACCATATGACCGAGACCGAACTGGCGCGCAAGCTGGGCGTGAGCCGCAAGTGCCTGTGGGAACGCCGCCAACGCCTGGGCATTCCACGGCGCAAAACCGGGGTGGCCAGCGAAAGCTGAGGGCGTGCCCCCACAGGTAACACCCTCAGATGTGAAAAAACTGTTACCGCAGCTTTTTCACGTAACAGAAGCCGGGGCTTACGGTAACGAAGCCCCGGCTTTTTTTCGCCCCTCCAAAAGCCAAAACCGGTTCAACCCCCCGGTTTTGCTGGGCGGCACAAAAGTTGGCACGCACCCTGCTATATGCTTAGTACAAAAACAATAACAAGCTTTGTACAAGACAATAAAAATAAGACGAATCGACTCACGCATAACAAAAACAACACGGCGGAGGCGCAGCTAACTGATTCTTTTGGAGAGGCGTTGCATTTGGGGCTTGCCCCGCAACCAGGCCGAGAACAACAAAAACTGCCCTAAGGCAGAGCCTGAACTGGTTGGATCGTAGATCAGCAACACAGCGACCAAAGCAATCCGTTTGCTCTTGGCTCCCGATTGGGAGTGTCATGAAGGTGAAGCTTCATGGCGAGGGCGATCAACAAAAACAAAAAGCCCGCAACCATAATAAAAATAGAGCACGCAACTACTTCTGGGGGAGCTTCGGCTCCCCTTGTAGTTTCCGCCATTTGACCCGCTCACACCTTTCTTTAAGCTTCTGGCTCAAGCCTTGCAGCTTGTTCCTACACCATCCCTCGACTAAATGCTAGAATCCCCGCCCATCATGCGGTCATTCTTCGTTATGGCCGAACATTCCTTCAAACAGTGCATCCCATGCTGAAGAAGTTGTTCCAGTCATTCCGTTCCCCCTTGCGTCGTACGCAACACATTCGCAGCACGCCTGAAGTGCTTAACAGCAATCAGCATTCATTGCAGCGCGCTCAATTCAGCCGTTATGCAGTGAACATCGTCGAACGTTTGCAGAACGCCGGCTACCAGGCTTATCTGGTGGGCGGCTGCGTACGTGACATGCTGCTCAATATCACGCCCAAGGATTTCGACGTCGCCACCAGCGCCACGCCGGAGCAGGTGCGTGCCGAGTTTCGCAATGCGCGAATCATCGGTCGCCGCTTCAAGTTGGTGCACATCCACTTTGGTCGCGAAATCATCGAGGTCGCGACGTTCCGCGCAGGCCATCCGCAAAACGATGATGAGGAAGACACCAATCAGTCTTCCCGCAACGAGAGCGGCCGCATCCTGCGTGACAACGTGTACGGCACCCTGGAAGAAGACGCGCAGCGCCGCGACTTCACCATCAACGCCCTGTATTACGACCCAGTCAGCGAGCGCATCCTCGATTACGCCAATGGCGTACACGACATTCGCAACAACCTGATCCGTCTGATCGGCGACCCGACGCAGCGTTACCAGGAAGACCCGGTACGCATGCTGCGCGCCGTGCGCTTTGCCGCGAAGCTGAACTTCGGCATCGAGAAACACACCGCTGCGCCGATTCGCGAGCTGGCGCCGATGCTGCGGGAAATCCCTTCGGCGCGCCTGTTCGAAGAAGTGCTGAAGTTGTTCCTCTCCGGTTATGCCGCCGACACGTTCGAAATGCTGGTCGACCTGCAGCTGTTCGATCCACTCTTCCCGGCCAGCGCTGAGGCACTGGAATACAACCCGACGTACACCCACACGCTGATCAGCGAAGCGTTGGTCAACACCGACCTGCGCATCAAGCAGAACAAACCGGTAACGCCGGCGTTCCTGTTTGCCGCCCTGCTGTGGCCGGCCCTGCCAAAACGCGTGCTGCGTCTGCAGGACCGTGGCATGCCGCCGATTCCGGCCATGCAGGAAGCTGCCCACGAGCTGATCGCCGAACAGTGCCAGCGCATTGCGATTCCCAAACGTTTCACCATGCCGATCCGCGAGATCTGGGACATGCAGGAGCGCCTGCCGCGCCGCAGTGGCAAACGCGCCGACCTGTTGCTGGACAACCCGCGCTTCCGTGCCGGCTATGACTTCCTGCTGCTGCGCGAAAGCGCCGGCGAGCAGACCGACGGCCTGGGCGAATGGTGGACCGATTACCAGGACGCCAATGACAGCCAACGCCGCGACATGATTCGTGACCTCGGCAGCAAAGGCGATGGTGAAGGCGCCGGCCCGAAAAAACGTCGGCGCAGCGGCACCAAGCGCAAACGCAGCGCGGCCGATGCCTCGGGCGCTGCGGGCGAATAAACGTGGAACGTATCTACATTGGCATGGGCAGTAATCTCGCTGCCCCGGACCAGCAATTACGCAGCGCTGTCGAAGCGCTGGCGCAATTGCCCGGCACGGCCCTCGTTGGCGTGTCGGCGTTCTATCAAAGTGACTCCCTGCTCCCGGGCCAACCGCGCTACACCAATGCGGTCGCCGCGCTGGACAGCGATCTTGCGCCACTGGACCTGCTCGATGCGCTGCAAGCCATCGAGAACGACCAGGGCCGCGAGCGCCTGGAACGCTGGGGCCCGCGCACCCTGGACCTGGATATTCTGCTGTTTGGCCAGCGCCTGATCGACGCGCCGCGCCTCAAGGTGCCGCACTATCAGATGCATCTACGCGCGTTCGTGCTGTACCCGCTGGCAGAACTGGCGCCCGCCGACCTGCAACTGCCCAATGGCCAAACACTCAGCGAACTGCTGGCAGCCTGCCCGTTTATCGGCCTGGAGCGCCTGCCCCAAGACTGACCCGGTCAATGTGGGAGCAACTGTCTTAACCTACCGTCCGTCAGCGCCATTCTGTACCGTCTCGCAGCATGGCATTTAGTCTGATCAGTAGTATCCGCATGCAGGC
>NZ_LMKI01000020.1:0-38839 GCF_001421425.1 Pseudomonas sp. Leaf15 | reverse complement strand
TGGCAGCTTTGCTCCCACTCGTGCTTCTAGCACCGCGGACTCACAGCTTGCCATCCACCCCTCTCACCACAGAGTTTATTCCCAGATCAAGACACAAGCCGGGCTTGCCCGCGATGGCGTCGGTGCAGAACGACTCACGAATCGCGGCGCAGCTCCGGTGGAATCGGCAGATCCTTGAGCGGGTCTGGCCGTTTGCCCTTGCCCGCGCGGTATTGGCGGATCTGGTACACGTAGGCCAACACCTGCGCCACGGCGAGGTACAGGCCAGCGGGGATTTCCTGGTCGAGGTCGGTGGAGTAGAAGATCGACCGCGCCAGCTCCGGCGATTCCAGCAGCAGAATGTCGTTGGCCACGGCGATTTCGCGAATCTTCAGCGCGGTAAAGTCGCTGCCCTTGGCCAGCAACATCGGCGCGCCGCCCTTCTCCGGGTCGTACTTGAGCGCCACGGCGTAATGGGTCGGGTTGGTGATGACCACATCGGCGTCGGGCACCGCCGCCATCATCTTGCGCTGGGACATTTCCCGCTGCAGCTGGCGAATCCGCTGCTTGACCTCGGGGCGGCCTTCCTGGTCCTTGTGCTCGTCGCGCACTTCCTGCTTGGTCATCAGCAGTTTCTTGTGGCTTTCCCACAGCTGAATCGGCGCATCCACGGCGGCGATGATGATCAGCCCGCAGGCCATCCACAGCGCACTCCAGCCCACCACCTGCACACTGTGAATGATGGCCGATTCCAGCGGCTCATGGGCAATGCGCAGCAAGTCGTCGATGTCGGAGGACAACACCGTCAACGCCACAAACAGGATCAGGATGAATTTCGCCAGGGCCTTGAGCAGCTCCACCAGCGCCTTGGTGGAGAACATGCGCTTAAGCCCAGGCCCAGGGTTCATGCGGCTGAACTTGGGCGCCATGCTGCCGGCGGCAAACAGCCAGCCGCCGAGGGACACCGGCCCGATCAGCGCCGCCAGCAACAGGGTGATCAGCACCGGCTGCACCGCCAGAATCGCGATCTTGCCCGAGTGCAACAGGTACTGGCCCATGGCGCCGGGGCTCAGCAGCACTTCGCGCGGCAGTGAGAAGTTGAGCTTCATCAGCTCCATCAGGTCCAGCGCCAGGCCACCGCCGTAGATCAGCAGGCCACCGGCACCGGCGAGCATCACCGCCAAGGTGTTGAGTTCTTTGGAGCGGGCAATCTCGCCCTTTTCCCTGGAGTCCTTTTTACGTTTCTCCGTGGGGTCTTCTGTTTTGTCCTGGCCACTCTCGCTCTCGGCCATGGCTCAACGCGCCCGTGCCAGATCACGTAAGAACTGCAAGGCGTCGGTGGCCAGCGGTTGATACTGATTGAGAATGTCGGCCATGCCGATCCAGAAAATCCCCATGCCCAACACCAGGGTCAGCGGGAAACCAATCGAAAAAATGTTCAGTTGCGGCGCCGCGCGGGTCATCACGCCAAACGCGATGTTGACCACCAGCAGCGCAGTAATCGCCGGCAACACCAGCAATAATGAGGCGCCCAGCACCCAGCTCATGCGCCCGACCAACTCCCAGAAGTGGTTGACCACCAGCCCCGAGCCCACCGGCAAGGTGGTGAAGCTTTCGGTCATAACCTCGAACACCACCAGATGGCCGTTCATCGCCAGGAAAATCAGGGTCACCAGCATGGTCAGGAACTGCCCGATCACCGCCACCGACACGCCGTTGGTAGGGTCGACCATGGACGCGAAGCCCATGCCCATCTGGATCGAGATGATCTGCCCGGCGATCACAAACGCCTGGAAGAACAACGTCAGCGAGAAGCCCATTATCGCGCCGATCAATATCTGCTCGGCAATCAGCAACAACGCGCTGAGGTCCAGGGCATTCACCGGCGGCATCGGCGGCAAGCCGGGCACGATGACGATGGTAATGGCGAAGGCAAAATACAAGCGGATGCGCCTCGGCACCAAGGTGGTCCCGAACACCGGCATGGTCATCAGCACCGCCGTGACGCGAAACATCGGCAAAATGAAAGACGCCACCCAGGTGCTGATCTGGGTGTCGGTCAAGGCCAGTACCGATTGCATCGGTCAGCCGATCAACTGCGGAATACTGCCGTACAGCTGCAGGATGTATTCCATAAAGGTTTGCACCAGCCACGGGCCGGCGACGATCAGGGTGATCAGCATCACCAGCAAACGCGGGAGGAAACTCAGGGTTTGTTCGTTGATCTGGGTCGCGGCCTGGAACATCGCCACCAGCAGGCCCACCAACAGGCTCGGCACCACCAGCACGGCGACCATCATGGTGGTCAGCCACAGCGCTTCACGGAACAGGTCAACCGCTACTTCTGGCGTCATGGCGCTACACCCCGCCGAAACTGCTGGCCAGGGTGCCGATAATCAGCGCCCAGCCGTCCACCAGCACAAACAGCATGATCTTGAACGGCAACGAAATAATCAGCGGCGACAGCATCATCATGCCCATGGCCATCAGCACGCTCGCCACCACCAGGTCGATGATCAGGAACGGGATAAAGATCATGAAGCCGATCTGGAACGCGGTTTTCAATTCGGACGTGACGAAGGCCGGCACCAGAATGGTCAGCGGTGCCTGATCCGGCGTGGCAATGTCGGTGCGCTTGGACAGGCGCATAAACAGCTCAAGGTCGCTGGAACGGGTTTGCGAGAGCATGAAGTCCTTGATCGGCCCCTGGGCCTTGTCGATCGCGTCCTGAGCCGAGAGTTTTTCGGCCAGGTAGGGTTGCAAGGCTTGCTGGTTCACCTTGTCGAACACCGGCGCCATGATGAACAAGGTCAAAAACAGCGCCATGCCGGTGAGGATCTGGTTCGACGGCGTCTGCTGCAGGCCCAGGGCCTGACGCAGAATCGAGAACACGATGATGATCCGCGTAAAGCTGGTCATCAGCATGACAAACGCCGGGATAAAACTCAGCGCGGTCATGATCAGCAAAATCTGCAGGCTGACCGAGTATTCCTGCGCGCCGGCCGCGTTGGTGCCCAGGGTGATCGCCGGGATCGACAACGGGTCGGCTGCCAACGCCAGCGGCGCGGCCAGCAACAGCATGAGCGTCAATAAAACGCGCATTACTTCTTATCCTTCTGATCCTTGCCCAGCAACTCCATCAGGCGCTGGGCGAATTCCGGCGTGGCGGCCTCGGTTTTGGTCGCGTCCACCGGCGTCTTGAGTACGTGCAACGGGGTGATGCGACCGGGCGTGATGCCGAGCAGGATTTGCTCTTCGCCCACTTGCACCAGCACCAGCCGATCACGCGGGCCGAGGGCGCGCGAGCCGATCATCTCGATCACCTGGGCATTGCCCGGCCCAATGCGCTGCACGCGGCGCATCAACCAGGCCAGCACGAAGATCAGGCCGACCACCAGCAACAGGCCCAGCACCAGCTGGGTCAATTGCCCACCGATGCCACTGCTGACCACCGGCGCCGCAGTGACCACTGGGGCGATCGGCTCAGCCGCCATGGCGCTCAATGGCAGCGCCAGGAACAGTCCCGCCATCGAATACTTCATATCAGCGCAACTTCTTGATGCGTTCGCTTGGGCTGATCACGTCCGTCAGGCGGATGCCGAACTTCTCGTTGACCACCACCACCTCGCCATGGGCGATCAGGGTGCCGTTGACCAGTACGTCCAGCGGCTCACCGGCCAGGCGGTCGAGCTCGATCACCGAACCCTGGTTGAGTTGCAGCAGGTTGCGGATGTTGATTTCGGTGCTGCCGACTTCCATGGAGATCGACACCGGAATGTCGAGGATCACATCCAGGTTCGGGCCGTCGAGGGTCACCGGGTCGTTGTTTTTCGGCACGCTGCCGAATTCTTCCATCGGCAGGCGCTTGCCGGCCGGCGACGTGGCGGCGTCGGCGGCCAGCAGCGCGTCGATGTCGTCCTGGCCGACATCGCCGGTTTCTTCCAGGGCCGCGGCCCATTCGTCAGCCAGGGCCTGGTCTTCGGCGGAAGTGTTTTCGTGTTCGGTAGCCATTACATGTCCTCGGCGCAGCAAAAATTCATCGATAGAAGGGGCAGATCAGCGACGGTTGATCGGTTCGATCACTTGCAACGCCAGGTTGCCTTTGTGGGAACCGAGCTTGACCTTGAACGACGGCACGCCGTTGGCGCGCATGATCAGCTCTTCCGGCAGTTCCACAGGGATCACGTCCCCCGGTTGCATGTGCAAAATATCGCGCAAACGCAGCTGGCGACGGGCCACAGTGGCGCTTAACGGCACGTCGACGTCCAGCAGGTCTTCGCGCAGGGCCTTGACCCAGCGTTCGTCCTGGTCGTCGAGGTCGGACTGGAAGCCGGCATCGAGCATTTCGCGCACCGGCTCGATCATCGAGTACGGCATGGTCACGTGCAGGTCGCCGCCACCGCCATCGAGTTCGATGTGGAAGGTGGAGACCACGATGGCTTCGCTGGGGCCGACGATGTTGGCCATGGCCGGGTTCACTTCCGAGTTGATGTACTCGAAATTGACTTCCATGATCGCCTGCCAGGCCTCCTTCAAGTCGATGAAGGCTTGTTCCAGCACCATGCGCACCACACGCAATTCGGTGGGGGTGAATTCACGCCCTTCGATCTTGGCGTGGCGGCCGTCGCCGCCGAAGAAGTTGTCCACCAGCTTGAACACCAGCTTGGCGTCGAGGATAAACAGCGCGGTACCGCGCAGCGGCTTGATCTTGACCAGGTTGAGGCTGGTGGGCACGTACAGCGAGTGCACGTATTCACCGAACTTCATCACCTGCACGCCGCCCACCGCCACGTCCGCCGAACGGCGCAGCATGTTGAACATGCTGATACGGGTGTAGCGGGCGAAACGTTCGTTGATCATCTCCAGGGTCGGCATGCGCCCACGGACGATACGATCCTGGCTGGTGAGGTCATAACTTTTGACGCTGCCGGGCTCGGCAGCCATTTCGGTCTGTACCAGACCATCGTCGACGCCATGCAACAGCGCGTCGATTTCATCCTGGGACAGCAGGTCTTGCACGGCCATGTCGTGATCCTACTGCAATACGAAGTTAGTGAAGAGCGCCTGCTCGACCACGACTTTGCCGAGCTCTTTCTGGGCCACTTCCTGCACGCTGGCAGTGACCTTCTGACGCAGCATTTCCTGGCCGACCGGGGTGGCCAGGCTGTCGAAGCTCTGGCCGGAGAACAGCATCACCAGGTTGTTGCGGATCACCGGCATATGCACTTTAAGCGCATCCAGGTCCGCCTGGTTACGCGCCAGCAAGGTGATGCTCACCTGCAGGTAGCGTTGGCGACCGTTCTGATTGTAGTTGGCGACAAAGGCCGGCAGCATCGGCTCGAAGATTGCCGGTTGCTTGACGTTAGTGGCGGTTTCGGCGGCGGGTGCCGGTTTGCTCGCACTGCTGTGCATGATGTACCACGTGCCGCCAATCGAGGCGCCAATAGCCAGGAGCAGGCCCAGCACAATCAGCAGGATCAGCTTGAGCTTGCCTTTGCCTGCGGGTGGGGTTGCTGCTGCGTCGTCGCTCTTCGCCATGCCAATAATCCGTCACTATTCGGGGATTCATAGATCTACGGGAAGGCAAGAGCAAGTGTTATGCCAGAGTTGTCTGGCAGTTGGGGAGAGAACTAACACCACAAACCAAATGTGGGAGCTGGCTTGCCTGCGATGGCGGTGGGTCAGTTAATACTTCTGTAACTGATACACCGCTATCGCAGGCAAGCCAGCTCCCACATTGACCGCGTTTTCGGCTTAAGTCAGGCGTAGTAATCGACGGCGCTGGAGCCAACAATTGTCTGAGTCACCGGCGCGACCGCCGCCGCCACTTCAGCAGCGTCACCCGCATCGCCGCCATCACCGCGCCCGCCACTGCCGCTTATGCCGCGTGCCTGGTTCTGCTGCTGTTGTTCCTGGCCCTGCCCCTGCCAGCCACGGGACTGGTCGGACACATTGACGTCCACCTGCCCCATGCCCTGCTGGGCAAACATCTCGCGCAAACGGCCGGACTGGCTTTCCAGCGCTTCACGCACCACGGCGTGGCCGCTCATGAAGTTGACCTGGGCTTGCTGGTCGGCGGTCATATTGACCTTGATATCCAGGCGCCCCAGTTCCGCCGGTTGCAACTGAATCTCCGCCGACTTGAGGTTGGCGCTGGACAGGTACATCACGCGGTTGACCACTTCTTCGGTCCAGCCGCTCTGGTGCATGGCCAGCGGCGCATTGGCCACTGGCGGCAAGGCATTTGCGGTTTTCGGCGTGGCGGCCTGGGTCAGCGCGGCCAGGCGGTTGGCGAAATCATCCACGCGGGTGTCGCTGCCGGCGTCTTTCAAATCCTTGAGGCCGCCTTCGATCAGCCCGCTGAAGGCCTTGTCGCCGCCCTGGTCAGTACTGTCTTTGGTGGCTTGCTGGTCAACCATGCTGGCAAGACCTGCCGCAAAGTTTTGCGCGGCGGTCGGTTGATCCTGAGCGGTGGTTGGCGCAGCTTTCTGTGGCGTCTGGCTGCTGGCCGACACATGGCCGCCCTGCTCCATCGCCAGGCGCACGGCCGGCATCGAATCCAGCGGGTCGGCTTCGGGGTCGAAGGCCGGTTGCTTGGCATCTTCGGTTGCCGCAACCGGCGCCGCGACCACCGGCTGGGCCTTGTCATCATCGGCCGCGACCGGCGCTGGCGTGGGCACTGGGACAGGCACCGGCGTAACGGCGGCGACCAATGCCGGGTCAACCACCGGATCAACCGCAGGCTGCTGCGCCAGGGCCGGGTCGGCGGGCTTGTCGTCATCACTGCTGGCGCTGTCGTCGGCCTTGGCCGGCCTGGCAGGCAAGGGATTGCCGCTATCGGCAACCGCCGGCGGGCTGGCGGCAGGCTTGTCGTTGCTGGCAACCGGCTTGGTATTGGTGTCCGCGGGCTTGTCACGCGTGACTTTGGCCGGGCTGTCGTCGGGCTTCAGCGTGGGCTTGGGGCTTTGGTTGGCAAACACTTGAGCGAAGCCAGGGCCCTTGTCCTGTGGGGCCGCAACCGCTACCGGGGAAGTAGCGGCAGGCGCTTGAGGCTTGGCCGCGGGGGCAGCCTGAAGGAGCGAATTGGGGGCGACTGGCATAGGTAAAGGTCTCCACTGCACTGGGGGTCGGGGATGCAGTATTAGGAGGTAGAGCAAGAGTTGGGCCAGGTTTGCGGGGCAAAGACAAATGACAGGTAAAACACAGTCTAAATGTGGGAGCGGGCTTGCTCGCGAAAGCGCAGTGTCAGTCGATGAATTCGTTGCCGACACACCGCTTTCGCGAGCAAGCCCGCTCCCACAGTTTGATCCGCACAGGACTGATACAACTTTGGTGATTCAGAGGCCGAAGCGCTGCCTTTCCGACTCATACAGCGGCCGCACCAACGCAAACTCATGATCAATCTGGTCGACCAGCGCACCCAAGTCCGCCGTCAGCTCGACGGACTCCGCCTCCAGCCGCTGACACAGATACGCCAACCGCACCGCCCCAAGATTGCCACTGCTGCCCTTGAAGCTATGGGCAATCCGGCCCAACGCCTTGGCGTCACCACGCGACTTGCGCAACGCATCGATGCGCTTTTGCGAATCGTCCAGAAAGGTATCCAGCAACTTCGGATACTCGCTTTCCATCACTTCCTGCAGGCCCGTCAGCACATCAGGGTCCAGATGAATCTCAAGCACTTGTTCGCTCCTTGATCAAGAATCGGCGGATTATGCCAGAGCCCCCCAGCAAAACTCCACGCATACACTGCGCCCGCCATCGGTCCAGCGTACATCGCTGCTCAGTTGCCGTACCAGGCTCAGCCCCCGGCCGGACAGGCGGTCGATATCCAGCGGCCGCGCCAGCACCTGCTCCACGTCGAACCCCGGGCCACTGTCCTCGATGCGCAGCGTCATTTTGCCGCCCGTGGCAGTCGGCACCACCTGCACATGCACCCGCACATAACCGCTGTTCAACTGCGCCAGGCGCTGGTTGCGCTGGCGGTAATACTCGGCAAACCCCTGGGCATCACGCTTGAGTCGCGAATCCAGGCCCAGCACGCCATGCTCCAGCGCATTGGAATACAGCTCGGCCATCACGCTGTACAGCGCCCCGCTCTGCCCGCGCAGGCCGTGAATCTCCAGCAACAACTGCAACAGGTACGGCAACGGGTTGTAGCTTTTGAGCGTGCGCGCACGAAACTCGAAGCTCACCGACCAATCCAGCGGGCACGACTGGCCACTGTCAGCGTACAGCGGCTCAGCCGCCCGCGACGGCTGGCCCGCCTGCAAGGTGATCTCCACCATGCTCACATCATCGCGCGCCTCGCCCCGGAACGCCGCCAGGGCCTGCTCAATATCCTCAAACAAGCGGTCGGGCTTGCGATTGCTGGCAAATACCTGCTGCAAGCGCGCGGCGCCAAATAACTGTTCATTGGCGTCGGCAGTGTCCAGCACCCCATCGGACAGCAAGAACACCCGGTCGCCCAGGGCCATGGGCCAGACTTCGGTGCTGTCATCAAACGCCTGCGCCGACAGCACACCCAGCGGCAGGTGCCGCGACACCAACGGCGTGCGCTTGCCGGTGGCGATCTCATGCACATAGCCGTCGGGCATACCGCCGTTCCACACCTCTACCACGCGCCGCTGGGCACTCAGGCACACCAGGGTGGCGCAGCAGAACATGTCCACCGGCAGGATGCGCTTGAGCTTGGCATTCATCTCGCGCAGGGTCTGCGCCAGGCCGTAGCCCTTGGCGGTCATGCCGTAGAACACTTCCGCCAGCGGCATGGCGCCCACGGCGGCCGGCAGGCCATGGCCAGTGAAGTCACCGAGCAACACATGCATGTCGCCGGAGGGCGTGTAGGCCGCCAGCAACAGGTCGCCGTTGAACAGCGCATAAGGCGATTGCAGGTAACGAATGTTCGGCGCCGCGTTGATGCAACCCGAATGCGCCACCTTGTCGAACACCGCCTTGGCCGCACGTTGCTCATGCAACAGGTAATCGTGGTGCCGAGCGATCTGGTCGCGCTGGCGCAGCACCATGGCCTGCAGACGCCGCAGGCGGTCCATGGCATTGATCTTGGCGGCCAGGATCAGCGGGTTATAGGGTTTGGGCAGGAAATCATCGCCACCGGCATCCAGGCATTGGGCCAAGGCTTCGCTTTCGCGCAGCGAGGTGAGGAAGATGATCGGCACCAGCGCCTCCCCCGCCAACTGCTTAATCCGCCGTGCCGCCTCAAAGCCGTCCATCACCGGCATCAGGGCGTCCATCAACACCAGTTGCGGGCGTTCACGGGTGAACACCTCGACGGCTTGCGCGCCATTGGTGGCGGTGAGCACCTGATGGCCCTGACGCCGAATGATGGTCGACAGCAACAGCAGATCGGCGGCGCTGTCTTCGGCGATCAGGATCGTCAGCGCCTCGAGTACGGGGGCCAGGGTATTCAACTGATGTCGAACAGTTTGTCGAAGTTGGAGATGGCGAGGATCTTGCGCACATCGGAGTTGCTGTTGATGACCTGCACTTCGGCGTCATCACCACCGGCGTGATCACGCAACAGCAGGAGCATGCCCAGGGCGGAGCTGTCCATGTAGGTGGCGTCCTTCAGGTCCACCACGTAGATCTCGGGCACTTTGTAGAACCGCTCGTAGGCATCACGAAAGGCTTGGTGGTTACCGAAATCGAATCGGCCTCTTACTCTAATCGTCAACTTCGTCCCATCCAGGGACACTTCTGACTCGACTGACATGTGACTGCTTCCTTGTCATTGGCAATGTGCAACAAGGTTTAGCAGCTGATAGAGATGTGAGCAACACTGATACTCAAATGTGGGAGCTCCCACAGTAGGCAAGTGGAAACTGTTAGTACTGTGACTGGCGCGGAAGTCGCTGTGATAACTCATCGAGCAGCTTCTGCTCGCGCTTGTCTTCAAGCGCCCGCGCTTCGTCGATATAACGCTGCACCAGCTTGCGTAACCCTTCAACCCGGGCAAACGCCGCTTGCCAAGCCTCACGAGCCTTATCGAGATTGTTCTGGTGCCAGGCCAGGCTCTGGCGCTGTTGGCCCACAGCGGTCTCCAGCTGGTTGAGAAAGCCCTGGTAGCCCATCAGCCACTGGCCGGAGACGCCCTTGCTGCCGCGCTCGATCCATTGCTGCTGGTACTCGCCGCGAAAGCGCTCCAGGTCGCCCAGCTTGCTCTCCGCCAGGCGCACCTGACCCTGGAAATACCCCAGGCGTTGCACGGCGGTTTTCTCGGCCTTTTCGGCCATGTCCACCACTGGGGCCAGGCGTGAAGAACGCGTGCTGGCCATGGCTTAACCGCCCGGCGCCGGGGCGAAGATCGAGCCCAGGTGGGCTTCGCTTTCGCCCATGCTGATCTTGTCGTTCAGGCCCTGGCGCAAGTAGCTCACCAGTTGCGGCTGCAGCGCGATGGCCAGGTCGGTTTCGCGATCACCACCGGCCACGTAGGCGCCGACGCTGATCAGGTCGCGGCTCTGCTGATAACGCGACCACAGTTGTTTGAAGTGCTGCGCACGGGCCATGTGCTCGGGCGTGACCACCGCCGGCATCACCCGGCTGATCGAGGCTTCGATGTCGATGGCCGGGTAGTGCCCTTCTTCGGCCAGGCGCCGCGACAGCACGATGTGGCCGTCGAGCACGCCCCGCGCCGAGTCGGCAATCGGGTCTTGCTGGTCATCGCCTTCGGACAACACCGTATAGAACGCGGTGATCGAACCGCCACCGGCCTCGGCATTACCGGCGCGCTCTACCAGCTTGGGCAGCTTGGCAAACACTGACGGCGGATAACCCTTGGTGGCAGGCGGTTCGCCGATGGCCAGGGCGATTTCCCGCTGGGCCTGGGCAAACCGCGTGAGCGAGTCCATCAGCAACAGGACATTCTTGCCCTTGTCGCGAAAATATTCGGCAATGCGCGTGCAGTACATCGCGGCGCGCAGGCGCATCAGCGGCGCATCGTCGGCTGGGGATGCAACGACGACGGAGCGCTTGAGGCCCTCTTCACCGAGGCTGTGCTCGATGAATTCCTTAACTTCACGGCCGCGCTCGCCGATCAGCCCGACCACGATAATGTCGGCCTCGGTAAAGCGCGTCATCATGCCCAGCAACACCGACTTACCCACGCCGGTACCGGCAAACAGGCCCAGACGCTGGCCGCGACCGACCGTCAATAAACCGTTGATGCTGCGAATGCCCACGTCCAGCGGCACGCTGATGGGGTTGCGGTTGAGCGGGTTGATGGTCGGGCCGTCCATCGGCACCCAGTCTTCGGCCTTCATCCCGCCTTTGCCGTCGAGTGCGCGACCGGCGCCATCGAGCACGCGGCCGAGCATGCTCATGCCCATGGGCAGGCGGCCGGTGTCGGCCAAGGGCACCACGCGGGCGCCGGGGGCGATGCCCGCGAGGCTACCGACCGGCATGAGGAAAATCTTGCTGCCGGAAAAGCCCATCACCTCGGCTTCGACCTGCACCGGGTGGTAGCTGTCGTCGTTGATCACCAGGCAGCGGCTGCCCATGGCGGCGCGCAGGCCTTCGGCCTCGAGGGTCAGGCCGACCATGCGCAGCAGGCGCCCTTCGAGGATCGGCTGGCCTGGCAACTCCGTGGCCTCGGCGTAGCCACCCAGGCGCTTGGCGAAGCTGGTGCGATCAAGGCGCATCGGTAGCGTCCAGGTCCACACTCAGGTCAGGTTCGGCGGGGTTCAACACCTGCTCATGCACCTGATCCAACAGCTTGGCCATGATCTGGCTGATGCGGGTTTCCACCGTGGCATCGATGCGGCTGTGTTCGGTCTCCACGCGGCACCCACCGGGCAACAACGCCGCGTCCTCGACGATGCGCCAGGTTTCTTCATGGCGCTCGCGCAGGGCTTTGACCTGTTCGAAATCCTGCGGGTTGATGTACAGGCGCACATTGCCCACGCCCAACGGCAACAGCTTGAGGGCTTCGCGCATGACGCTTTCGATATGGCTGGAATCGAGCACCAGTTCGCGCTGGATCACCTGGCGGGCGATGTGCTCGACCAGGCCGACCATGGCTTTTTCGATCTGCGAATCCTGCTCGGCAATCGGGTCGAACAGCGTGCCCATCAGCCGCTCAAGGCTGGCGAGTTTGACGCTGAGCGCCTCTTCGGCTTCCTGGCGCACCTTGAGGGTGGTGCTGCGAAAGCCGTCTTTTTCGCCGGCGGCAAAGCCTTCGTTGTAGGCTTCCTGGCGGATGGCCTCCAACTCTTCAAGGGTCAGCGGCTGGACTTCATCCAGCGGCACTTCTTCCATCTCCACCGGCGTTTCAACCACCGGTTCAGGCTCAGGCTCCGGCACATGCGGATCGAAGCTGGGCAGCGACCAGATGTCGAACCCGCCGACATCCCGCGCGCGAATCAGATCGCTGGGCGTCTCATCTTTGTTCGACATGGGACGCGCCTTAGATCATTTCTTCGCCGCCCTTCCCGCCGAGAACGATTTCTCCGGCTTCGGCCATACGGCGGGCAATGGTGAGGATTTCCTTCTGCGCGGTTTCGACGTCGCTGACGCGCACCGGGCCTTTGGCTTCGAGGTCGTCACGCAACAGTTCGGAAGCACGCTTGGACATGTTCTTGAAGATCTTCTCTTTGACGTTTTCGTCCGAGCCCTTGAGGGCCAGCACCAGCACGTCGGAGGAGACTTCGCGCAGCAACGCCTGAATGCCACGGTCGTCGACATCGGAGAGGTTGTTGAACACAAACATGAGGTCTTCGATCTGGCCGGACAGGGTGTCGTCGATCTCGCGGATCGAGTCCATCAACTGGCCTTCGACCGAGCTGTCGAGGAAGTTCATGATGTCGGCCGCACGCTTGATGCCGCCCAAGGTGGTGCGCGAAGCATTCGAGTTGCCGGAGAACTGCTTCTCCAGAATCGTGTTGAGTTCTTTCAGGGCTGCTGGCTGCACGGTGTTCAGCGACGACACGCGCAGGATGATGTCCAGGCGCACTTTATGGTCGAAGTGGCCGAGCACTTCACCGGCCTGGTCCGGGTCGAGGTACGCCACGACGATCGCCTGGATCTGCGGGTGCTCGTAGCGGATCACGTCGGCCACCGCGCGCGGTTCCATCCACTTGAGGCTGTCCAGGCCACTGGTATTGCCGCCCAGCAGGATGCGGTCGATCAGGCCGTTGGCCTTGTCTTCGCCAAGAGCCGAGGTGAGCATCTTGCGGATATAGCTGTCGGAGCCGACGCCCAGGCTGGTCTGGTCGCCGACGATCTCGACGAACTCGCTCATCACCTGCTCGACTTGCTCGCGGTGCACATTGCGCATCTGCGCCATGGCCACGCCCACCCGCTGGACCTCTTTAGGCCCCATGTGGCGCAGCACTTGGGCGGCGTCGGTTTCACCCAGGGACAGCAGCAGAACTGCGGCTTTGTCGACCTTGGTGAGCTTGGCAACAGCGGCTCGATTATCACTCATCTGCGTTGATCCACTCTTTCACGACCTGAGCCACACGGCCCGGGTCTTCTGCTACCAGACTCTTGATTGCATTCAGCTGAGCGTCGTAGCCTTCGCTCGGGCTTGGCAACAGGATGCTTTGCGGGCCGCCGAGGCTGACGCGGTCGTTGGCCAGTTCGCCGTCCAGGCCGCCCATGCCACCCAACTCGACGTCGCCACCGGCCAAAGCCAGCTGTTTCTTGCCGTTGCCGGTGATGTTGTTGAGCACCGGGCGCAGCACGCCGAACACCAGCACCAGGATAAACAACACACCCAGCACTTGTTTAACGATGTCCCAGAACCATGGCTGCGTGTAGAACGCCGGGTCGGCGATCACTTCGGCGCGCTCGGCGGAGAACGGCATATTGATCACGCTGACGCTGTCTCCACGGCTGGCGTCGAAACCGACGGCGTCCTGTACCAGACGCGTGAAACGCGCCAATTCATCGGTGCTCCACGGCGCACGGGTGACAGCGCCATCCGCCGGGTTGACCTTGACCTGATCATCGACCACCACCGACACCGACAGGCGATTGATCTTGCCCTGCTGCTGTTTGGTGTGGCTGATGGAACGGTCGAGTTCGAAGTTCTTGGTCGACTGGTTACGCTTGTCCGCCGGGTACGGTGCGAGCATGGGCTGGCCGGTGGCCGGGTCCATGATCTGCTGGCCGTTGGCGTCCAACAGTGGTTGGCCTGGCTGGATCGCGCCAGCCGTGGCAGCGGCGCCACCGGTGGTTTGTGGTGCAGTCGCCGGTGCCGGCGGCTGGTTGCTCAGGGCACCCGGCACACCTTGCGGGCCATTGCTGGCGGTACGTTGTTCGCTGGTGGACTGCTCGCTGCGCAGCGCAGGCTGGTCCGGGTTGAACTGTTCGGAGGTCGACTCGACCGCGCTGAAATCCACGTCGGCGGACACTTCAGCCTTGTAGCGGTCATTGCCCAGCACCGGTTGCAGGATGTTGTGCACGCGCTGGGTCAGCATGCTTTCCATGCGGCGGCTGTAGTCGAACTGCTTGCCGGCCTGGGTCAGCGCGGAGTTCTCGGCCTGGTCCGACAGCAGGTTGCCCTTCTGGTCGACCACGGTGATTTGCGACTTGCTCAATTCGGGAACGCTGGTGGCCACCAGGTTGATGATCGCCAGTACCTGGCCAGGCTCCAGGGAGCGGCCGGAAAACAGTTCAACCAATACCGAAGCGCTGGGCTTGCGTTCGTCACGCACGAACACCGAGCTTTTCGGGATCGCCAGGTGCACGCGGGCGCCCTTGACGTTGTTCAAGCTGCTGATGGTGCGCGCCAGTTCGCCTTCCAGGCCACGACGGTAGCGGGTGGCCTCCATGAACTGGCTGGTGCCCAGGCCCTGATCCTTGTCGAGGATTTCAAAACCGATATTGCTGTCGGACGGCGTCACGCCGGCAGCGGCCAGCTTCATGCGCGCACGGGCCACGTCATCGGACTTGACCAGCAAGGCGCCGGAATTGGGCTCCACGGTGTAGGCGATGTCGGCGGCGGCCAGGGTTTCCATGATCTGCTTGGAATCCATGCCGGCCAGGCTGCCGTACAGCGGACGGTAATCGGGTTGTTGCGACCACAACACCACGGCAAAACCAATCGCCACGCTCGCCGCCAGGCCGACCATCAGGCCCACCTGCCGCAGCATGGTCATTTCCGAGAGGTTTTCCAGGAACGACAGGCCAAACAGCGGCGGCTTGCCGTCTGCCTTGGCGGGTACGTTGTCGGAGACTGCTTCTGCCATGACTTAAATCTCGTCCTTAAACCGGCATCTGCATGATGTCTTGATAAGCCTGAACCAGCTTGTTACGCACTTGGGTCAAGGCTTGAAAGGAAACGCTGGCCTTTTGCGAAGCGACCATCACATCGGTGAGGTCCACGCCGCTCTTGCCGATCTCGAAGGCGGTGGCCAACTGATTGGAGGCTTGCTGGGTGTCGCTGACTTTGTTGATTGCCTGACCGAGCATGTCGGCAAAACTGCTTTGGCCCAATTCCGGCGCTGGCGCGACGGATTTCGGTTGAGCCATGGCATCCATTTGCATGGAGCGCATATCCAACATCAACCGATTGAACTCAATACCCTGGCTCATGACCTTCTCTCTCCGACGACCCGCAATTTTTTGACACTACGCAGCAATTACCAGGGGAGGTAGCAACAAGGGTGCCAGCTCTGTAGCAACTCGTAAGAAAAGGCGACAAACCTTGTCGACCTTGTTACCGGTCAGGTGGCGAACAGGTAGGCTTCCACGTCCATCCCGGCGTCGCGCATCTGCGCCAGCTTGTAGCGCAAGGTGCGTGGGCTGATACCCAGACGTTCAGCGGCCTCTTTGCGACGGCCGCGCTCGGCACGCAAGGTGTCGATGATCATCTGGAATTCGCGGCGGCGCAGGTCGTCGCCCAGCGCACCGCCGGACTCGGTGTCGGCAGCCGCCACCGGTGCGGGCGCCAGGCTCGGCAACGGCGCGCTGCCACTGCCCATGGCCAGGCAGAAGTCTTGCGGCTGGATCAAACCGCCCTGCTGCAAAATCAGCGCACGCTGGATAGCGTTGTCCAATTCGCGCACATTGCCGGGCCATGGGTAGCTGATCAGGCAAGCCTGAGCCTCGGCCGACAGCCGCGCCTGGGCGTGCTTCATTTTTTTGACGTGGTTGTTCAGCAGGCGCTCGGCCAGCGGGATGATGTCCGCCGGGCGTTCGCGCAACGGGCGCCAGGCCAGCGGGAATACGGATAGCCGATAGAACAGGTCTTCACGAAAGCGCCCCGCCGCCACTTCGCCCGCAAGGTCGCGGTTGGTGGTGGCAACCACGCGGATATCCAGCTGGATCGGCTTGCGTGCGCCCACGCGCTCCACCTCACGCTCCTGCAACACCCGCAGCAGCTTGGCTTGCAGGCCCAGGGGCATTTCCGAGATTTCGTCGAGCAGGATGGTGCCGCCGTCGGCCTGTTCGAACTTGCCGGCCTGGGCCGCGATGGCGCCGGTGAACGAGCCTTTTTCATGGCCGAACAAGGTGGCTTCGAGCATGTTGTCAGGGATGGCCGCGCAATTGATCGCGATAAAGGGTTGCTTGGCGCGGCTCGATTGCTGGTGGATATACCGCGCCAGCACTTCTTTACCGGTGCCGGACTCGCCGGAGATCAGCACCGTGGAATCGCTGCGCGCTACGCGGGCCGCCAGTTCCAGCAACTGTGCGCTGGCCGGTTCAAAGGCAATCGGGCCTTCGCCTTCGGCGTTCGAAATAACGCCGAGTGCATGCCGGGCAACCAGTTCTATCAGGGCTTTAGGTTCAAAGGGTTTGACCAGGTAATCCGCCGCGCCCTGGCGCATGGCGTCCACCGCCCGCTCCACGGCGCCATGGGCGGTCATCAGCAGCACCGGCAACTGCGGCTGGCGCGCGCGCAGCAGGCCGAGCAACTGGTGGCCGTCCATGCCGGGCATGTTGACGTCACTGACCACCAGGCTGAAAGATTCCTGCTCGACCGCCTCCAAGGCTTCCTCGGCAGAACCGACCGCCCGGTAGTCATGGCCCGCCAACAGCAGCGTGTCAGCCAATGCTTCACGCAGGGCGCGATCATCTTCGACCAGTAAAACCTTGATAGCCATAGTCCTTTTACTCCGCGCTTGCCGTGCTGGAAAACAGTGGCAAGGTCATCAATGCACAGGTGCCACGCCCCAACCGGGAGTGCAGTTGCAATTCTCCCTGATGCGCACGTGCCACGGCCTTGACCACGGTCAGGCCGAGGCCGGTGCCGTTGGTCTTGGTGGTAAAAAACGGTTCGCCCAGGCGTTGCAGCACACGCGGTTCGATGCCGCTGCCGCTGTCACTGATACACAGGCGCAGGGTTTGCTCGCGGGTGTACAGGTGCACCTTGAGCCGCGCTCCGAGGCCGCTGGCCTGGGTGGCGTTTTCGATCAGGTTGAGCAAGGCGCCGACCAGGGTGTCGCGGTTGCACAGCAACTCGCCCTGGTGGCTGTCGCACTGCCAGCGCACCTGGGCGTCCTGGATATGGGTGGCGGCCGCCGCTTGCAGCGACTGCATCAACAGGGCGGGCGTAACGCGGTCGGTCAGCGGCAATTCGCCGCGGGCAAACACCAGCATGTCGCGCACCTGATGCTCCAACTCATGCAGGCGCTCTTTAAGGCGGCCAGCAAAACGTTGGTGGGTGGCGGCCGGCAATTGCTCATCAGTCAAATGACTGGCGTAGATCAGCGCCGCCGACAACGGCGTGCGGATCTGATGCGCCAAAGAAGCGACCATCCGCCCCAACGACGACAAGCGCTCATGGCGCGCCAGTTGGTCTTGCAGGTGGCGGGTTTCGGTCAGGTCGTTGAGCAGCACCAGTTGGCCAGGCTCGGCGTCCAGAGAACGGGTGGCGATGGACAGGCGGCGGCCGTCCTTGAGGGAGATTTCGTGGCCGTCGTCTTCACGGGGGGCGAAGCAGCGGGCGATGACTTCGCGCCACAACTCGCCTTCCAGCGGCAGGCCGAGCATGTCGACCGCAGCCGGGTTGGCTTCACGCACGCGGCCCTGATCATCAATGACGATCACGCCACCGGGCAGCAGCGACAGCAGGTTTTGCAGACGGTTGGCCAGGCGCTCTTTCTCGGCCAGCTCTTGCATGCGCTGGGCACTGACCACCGCCAGCTCGCCTTTGAGCTCGGAAACCCGCGCCTCCAGCAAACTGTAAGAGTCAGTCAGTTGGCTCGACATCTGGCTGAACAGCGAAAACGCCTGTTCCAGGCCATGCCGGCTGAGCTGCTCGGCAGTCGGGACAGGCCCCTGAGCATCAGGGACCAAAGAGTGTTGGGCGGCGTGGGGCATCATGCTCTCTCGCTTGGCTGACCGTCAGTTAAACGGAACGTTGCGAGGGCTGTAGCAATACCCGTGCCGAAAAAAAACTACTGATATTTCAGTAGCTTAAAAAACAGGCGTCAATCATCCGCCTGTTCATCACCTTCCCGGCGGCTCATACCGTACTTGCGCATCTTCTCAACCAGGGTGGTTCGACGGATACGCAGGCGTTCGGCGGCGCGGGCAACAATGCCGTTGGCATCGTCCAGCGCCTGCTGGATCAGGCCCTGCTCGAGGCTACCGAGGTAGTCCTTCAAGTCCAGGCCTTCGGGCGGCAGCATGGCGGTGGAGCCGAAGTCCGGCGTGTGGCCGTTGATGGCCACGCGCTCTTCGAGGTCGGTGCGCAGGCTGTCGACCAGTTGCTCGTCTTCGTCGTCGACGTAGCGGAATTTCTTCGGCAGTTCGACCACGCCGATCACACCGTAGGGGTGCATGATCGCCATGCGCTCTACCAGGTTGGCCAGCTCACGTACGTTGCCCGGCCAGCCGTGGCGGCACAGGGACATGATCGCGGCGGAATTGAAGCGAATCGAACCGCGCTTTTCGTGCTCCATGCGCGAGATCAACTCGTTCATCAGCAACGGGATATCTTCCACGCGCTCGCGCAGCGGGGCCATCTCGATGGGGAATACGTTGAGGCGGTAGTACAGGTCTTCGCGGAAGCTGCCCACCTCGATCATGCTCTCGAGGTTTTTGTGCGTGGCGGCAATGATGCGCACGTCGACGCTCTGAGTCTTGTTGCTGCCCACGCGCTCGAAGGTACGTTCCTGCAATACGCGCAGCAGCTTGACCTGCATCGGCAGTGGCATGTCGCCGATTTCGTCGAGGAACAAGGTGCCGCCGTTGGCCAGCTCGAAACGCCCGGCACGGCTGGTGATCGCCCCGGTGAAGGCGCCCTTCTCGTGGCCGAACAGTTCGCTTTCGAGCAGCTCTGCCGGGATCGCCCCGCAGTTGACCGGCACGAATGGCCCGTCGCGGCGCTTGGAGTGATAGTGCAGGTTGCGGGCGACCACTTCCTTGCCGGTGCCGGATTCGCCAAGGATCAGCACGCTGGCGTCGGTGTCGGCGACTTGCTGCATCATCTGGCGCACATGCTGAATCGCTCGGCTGGTGCCGACGAGGCTGCGGAACAGGTTGGGTTCACGGTGACGGCCGCGCTCGCGGGCCTGGTCGTACATCTCGCGATAGACCTGGGCACGGTGCAGGGAATCGAGCAATTTGCTGTAGCTGGGCGGCATTTCCAGGGTTGAAAGCACGCGGCGGCGCTGGTCTTCCGGCAGGTCCACGGAAGAAATATCACCCATCAGCAACACCGGAAGGAACTCATCCCAGGTCGACAGTGTCTTTAACAGGCCCAAAATGGCGCCAGGAGCATTTACCGTCCCGATCAGCACACAAATAACTTCACGGCTCGACGACAAAGAGCTGACCGCCTGCTGCCAGTCATGGCTGCCGCAGGGCAAATTTTCTTCACCGAGAAAATTTAAAATCACCGCCAAATCGCGGCGACGGACGCTATCGTCATCAATCAGCAGAATTTTGGTTTCACGCCACATGCAATAGCAACTTCCCTAGTAAAACTTCCTGCCCCAGAGTGAGGGCAATCGAGACGCCTGTAGGACTTCTTACCTAACAGACGCCTGAAATCTGAAAACAGCACTAGTTAAGTCAAAAATACGAGCACAGTCAAATATATGACGCGCTGTTCGGATTAACTGGGCCAGTTCAGCCGAACAGATGGTAAACCTTTGACGCACTTTGCGCGCGGTTGATCTGCGACATCTCTTCGAAAATCGCCTGGCGCTCGCCGGTCGTCACCTCCAGCAACTGCTGATACACCGCCAGCAAGCTCTCCAGCTTCTCCCGCAGCGCATCCTCGTCCACCGGCGCGTTATTGAGCGCTTCGTCGATGACTGCGCGGCACCCCATGTCCAGTTCGCCGATGGCGTCCCAGTTACGTTGCGCCAATGCATCGACCAAGGCTTCGCGGGTCTCGTCAATCCGTTGCAGGGCGTGGCTCATGACATCATCCTCAGGCCAAAGGCCTACAGTGTTGCAATACCGTCCCAGCCTTCCTTGAGCGTAATCATCAGGCCGGCTACTTCGTCGATCATGCTGACATCGCTCTTGCTGTTGGCTTCCAGCAAACGCGTGGTCATGTAGGCATACAGGTTATCGAGTTGCTGCAACGCGGCCGGATCATCGGTTTTTTCCGGGTTCAGGCCGTCACGCAAGCCGATCAGGATGTCGATCGCCTTGCCCAGCAGCAAACCCTTCTGCGCGATATCACCACGAGCCATGGCGCCCTTGGCCTGCGCCATGCGGTCCAGCGCGCCTTCCATCAGCATCTGCACCAGGCGATGTGGGCTGGCTTCGGAGATCTGGGCATGGGAATTGACCTTCTGGTATTGGCGAAGGGCTCTCATGGGATTCATGTTTCTACCTCGTGACAGGCAACAGCTAAATAGGATGGGCTCTGACTAATATGTCGACGCGATGACAAAAAACTTTAACCCGGCGATCTGCTCAAGGCCGAGCCCGGCGCAGGATCACCGGGCGGCTCTCAGTGCGAATCAACTGTCCGAATTCGACTTGTTCAGCGCGTTGAGCGTGGTCATGACACTGGAGCGTTGGCTGGTGAGCTGGGCGACCAGGTTGTTCATGGTGGTGTACTTGGTGGTCAGGCTCGTTTTGAGGGCGGCCATGCGCGCGGTCAGGGTGTCCTGCTGGTTTTGCAGGTCCTTGAGGTTATTCGACAGCGTCGACGAACGCGTTGCCAGCACACCGGTGTTGCTCAGCGCATAGCTATCAGTCGCGGTTTTCATGCGCGCCAGCAGGCCACTGTCACCGTTGAAAATGCCGCCGATGTCGGTGGGGTTGGTGGCGATGGCGGCACTGAAGATCTTGTCATTGATACTCAGTTTGCCGGTGCCTGAATCAGTGTTCACACCAAATTGAGCCAGGGACTTCAACGTGCCCGACCCTCCTAGCGCATTTAGCTCGCTACGCAGCGCCTGCTGCAGGGAGCGCATGGTGGCATCGCCTGTCAGCGCGGAAGGTGTGGTCGAACCATCGGCGTTGGTGGTGACTTTAGTCTCGGTCCCGATCGCCGTCATCAAAGCGTTATAGGTGTCGACAAACCCCTTTACCGAACTCTTGAGAGTGTCGTTATTGCGCGCGATGGTGATAGTCGACGCTACCCGCTGAGCCTTAGGGTCTGTAACACCAGAAGGCAGAGGCGACACAGCAGTCAACTTAATACTTACGCCACTAATCGCGTCAGTCAGGGTATTGCTCTTGGATTCCTGAGCAGTACCGTCAATGGTGTACTGCGCGTTCAGCGGCTGGGTCACGACTGACGTCCCAACCTCAAGGCCAGAGTTACCCCCCATGGTAATGTCGGTGCCGACACCCGTATTGGTCGATGTCATGACCAGACGGGAACCAGTGGAGTCAGTCAGGATGTTGGCACTCAGGCCAATGCTGCTGTATTGCGCATTGATCGAATCACGCACCTGCTGCAACGTCGCCCCAGGCGGAACGCTGACACCATAACTCTGCCCAGACTGAGAAATCTCCAGCGTCGTTGACGTCGTACCGGTATTGACTACCGTACTCGCACCCGTCTTAAAGGTCTGGGTCGCAACTTTTGAGGCTGTCGCCAACTGATTGACCACCAACTGGTAGCTGCCTGCGGATGCACCGGCTCCCAAGGTGATAGTAGAAACGTTGGTATCGGAGGTGGTCGCAGACAAGCCGCCGATACTGGCGTCCTTGGACATGTTGTCCATGGCGCCACGGAACGCATCCAGTGCCGCTTGAATCTTGCCGATCGAGGACAGCTGGGCGGTCTGCGTCTGCGTCTGTTTGTTGATCTGCGACTGCTTGGGTGCTTGTTCAGCATTCACCAAGGCCGTAACGATCGACTCGGTATTAATCCCCGTAACCGGGCCGCTTACCGTGATATCACCCATGACACTTCTCCTGATCGGGGCTGGCGCTTTATTGACGAACGACGCCTCAAGCAGCTACAGCAACAAAATTCATGCCAGCTCAGACTTTCGCGTCAAACAACACGTTGCTGGCGTCGTGAAGGCTTTGTGCGAGTTTCAATGCAGTTTCCGACGGGATCTGACGAATGACTTCGCCACTGTCGGTTGCAATCACCTTGACCACCACCTGATGGCTGGAGTCATCGATGGAAAATTCCAGGTTGCGCTGGGCAGCCTGAACGAATTTGCGAATATCCGTAACGGCCTGTTCGAGGTCGGACGGTTTCGAGTCTTGCTGGGTTTGAACCGCGGCTACCGCAGGGTCGACCTTGTTTTTGTGCAGGTCGTTGTTTACGGGTGCAGGCGCGCTCTGCGGCGCCGCTGCTGGATAAGACAGGTTCAACTTGACGCTCATGTCCATGTCCAATCTCCTCATCACGCAAAAGACAAAAGGGCACGTAAACGCGCCCTTCCGTCAGTCATCTACCGATGGCTATTACTGAAGCAGCTTCAGTACAGCGGATGGCAGTTGGTTGGCCTGGGACAGGATCGCAGTGGAAGCCTGTTGCAGGGTTTGTTGCTTGGTCAACTGAGCAGTTTCAGCAGCGTAGTCAACGTCCTGGATCTGACCGCGAGCGGCGCTGGAGTTGTCGGCAATGCTCTGCAGGTTGGCTACGGTGTTGTCGAAACGGTTCTGAACAGCACCCAGACCAGCACGTTGGGAGTCGATGTCGGAGATCGCTTGAGTGATTACGTCGATCGAGTTCTGTGCGTTGGCGGCAGTGGTGATGTCAGTGTTGTTGACGGTGGTTTTCTGCGAGTTGGCAGTAGCGAACAGACCAGCAACGCCAGCGCCGCTCAGCGAGTAGCTGCTGGAAGAGTTCAGCGAAACCGCACCGGTGGCGATGATCGGGCCTGCATCCAGCGCAACGGCGGTGCCGAGAGCGCCTGCACCGTCTTGGGTGGCGACCTTGATACCAGCAACAGCACCGGCGTTGCCAGCATCGAAAGTCAGGTTTTCACCAGTATCGGACTTGACCGACAGCGCTTGAGTGGTCGAATCGTAGTTAACGGTGATACCCAACTTGGCAGCGTTGGACTTCAGCTGGTCAGCCAGGTCAGAAGCGCTGGTCACGCCAGTGAACTGAACTGCGGTACCGCTACCGACTTTCAGAGTGAAGTTGGCGCCGGCAGCACTTGCAGTAGTGATGGCACTGGAGTCGAGGGTGAACTGGGCAACAGTGCTCGCAGTAGCTGCAAGACCGCCGACAGCGCCGTTCATTACAGCAGCAACGTCTTTGGCAGAAGCTTTAGCAGCGATGGTCAGGTCTTTGGACTGGCCGCCACCGGTAACAGTGATCAAGCCGCCGCCATAGCCTGTAGCACTTGGAGCAACGCCAGCGGATTTGAGCTGCTGCGAACCAATGTTGTTGGCTGCAACGTTACCGATGCTCATGTCGATGGTCTGGTTGGCGTTGGCGCCGACCTGGAACGAAGTGGTACCGAAAGAACCGTCCAGCAGGTTCTTGCCACCGAAGGTGGTGGTGGTAGCGATACGGGTCAATTCAGCAGTCAGAGCAGCGTATTGAGCCTGGTTCGACTTACGGTCTTCAGCGCTTGGCGAGCCGTTGGCGGATTGCAGAGCCAGGGTACGCATGCTTTGCAGGATGTTGGTGGACTGCTGCATTGCGCCTTCAGCGGTCTGAGCAATGGAGCTACCGTCGTTGGCGTTTTTGATCGCAACGCCCAGGCCGTTGATCTGGCTGGTCAGACGGTTGGAGATTTGCAGGCCGGCCGCATCGTCTTTGGCGCTGTTGATACGCAGGCCGGAGGACAGACGCTGCATGGAGGTTTGCAGGGCGCCGGAAGCCTTGTTCAGGTTGTTCTGAACGGTCAACGAAGCAAGGTTGGTGTTTACTGTTAAAGCCATGACGAAATCCTCGTGGGTGGTGTACTGCGGCTTCCGGCCCTGGCAACCGCCGGGTGTGGCCTAGAGAACCTTCGTAATAGTTATCGTCGTGAAAGCAGGTTGCTTGAGGACTTTTTTGATTTTTTTTACTAGCACGGGGCCACCCTTTGTAATTCAAGGGCTTAAAGCGGCTGAAAAGTCCTGAATTCATGGGCCGCTGACATCTTGGGGCTGCTGCGCAGCCCAACGCGGGGCAAGCCCGCTCGCCACAATAAAAAACGCCCAGGCTTTTTGAACCCGGGCGTTTTTGTGTGCAGCCTATTAGAGCGTTACGGGCGATAGAGAATCGCCGAGCCCCACGACAGGCCAACGCCGAAACCGCTGATGGCAACCCGCTTCCAATCGCCGTCGATCATGTGCTTTTCCAGCAGCAGCGGAATACTCGAGGACACGGTGTTGCCGGTCTCGACCATGTCCTTGATGAATTTCTCCACGGGCGCATCTTCGAAACGCCGCGCGACCGCGTCAACAATCGCCGCACTGCCCTGGTGGATGCAGAATGCGTCGATTTCGTCAGCTTTGAGGTCCGACTCATTGAGCAGCTCGTGCAAATGTGCCGGCACCTTGAGCAACGCGAAGTTGAACACCTGGCGGCCGTTCATGAAAAACACGCCGTCGCTGACCTTAAGGTGCGGCGCGCCGGAACCGTCGGTGCCGAACTTGGACTTGCCCAGCAACCACGGCGCGTCTTCACCCATCCAGGTGGCGGTGGCGGCATCGCCGAACAGCATGGTGGTGTTGCGGTCTTCCGGGTCGACGATCTTCGAATACGGGTCGGCGGTGATCAACAGGCCATTTTTCAGGCCGGTGGCTTCCATGAAGCCCTTCATCGCATAGATGCCGTAGACGTAGCCCGAGCAGCCCAGGGAAATATCAAACGCTGCCACGTGGGTGGGCAGGCCCAGCTTGTCCTGGACGATGGCGGCGGTGTGGGGCAAACCCTCTTCGTCGCCGTTTTGCGTCACAACGATCAGCGCGTCGATGGATTCGCGCTTCAAATCCGGGTTGGCCGCAAACAAGGCGTTGACTGCCTCGACACACAGATCAGAAGTTTCCTGCGCAGCATCCTTGCGCGGCAGGAACGCCGAACCGATCTTGCCGATGATGAAATCTTCATCCTTGGCGAATTTGGCGCCCTGGGCGTAGTTATCAACCCCGTCTGCCGGCACGTAACTGGCGATGCTTTTTATGCCAATCATTGTGGCTTCCCAATACTAAATAGCTGGATAACACCCCTCGGGCTTGGCCGGGAGCGCTGACAATAAAGGGGATAACCCCATGAAAATATCGCTGAAAGCCGCCGCGTAAAGACTCGCAAGCGACTTATCCTTTTCACACGATACAGTGAAGATGCGCTTTATGACTCACAGGTCACTCAATTTTGTGCGCTTTGTGCAAAACCCTGCAACATTCCTGGCAGCAGAAACGACAACGGCCCACCCTGTTTCCAGGCTGGGCCGTTTGTATTACCGCCGATTACATGCGGCTGAACAGGCTCAACTGGGAGATTTTTACGAAGGCCAGTTGCGAGGCTTGCAGCATGGTCTGCTGCAAGGTCAGGTCAATGGCAGCCTGGCCCATATCGACGTTGGCCAGCGATGACATGGTCGAGGTATTGGCCAGGCCCAGGCTGGTGTTTTCCTGGCCTTGAATATCCAGGGCGTTCTGGCGTGCGCCAATCGAACCGCGCACCTGATCGATCTGCGCCGAAGCGTTGGTCAGGTTGCCGATGCTGGTGTTGAGCACATCCTTGAGCTTGTTCATGGCCACCGGGTCGCCATCGGCCGGGGCTTCCAGCGCCTTGCGCAGTTGGCCCAAGGTATCCAGGGCGTTCATGTTCTTGTTGCTGGTGGCGCCGAGGGAAAACTGATCACCGGCACCCGGCGTACCGCTCACATCAAAGGTTACACCAGCCGCCGTGATCGACGTCGCACCGGTGGCCATGGTGCCAGTGGCAATCGACTTGCTGTTGGCGCTGTAGGGCTGGGCATAGACCTCATAGGCATTGCCGCTGGTGAACTTGATCACCGCCCCGGAGTTCGGGAAAGTACTGGCGTAGGCGGCCTGATCCGTGACGCGGCCACCGGTTAACTGCGCGGTGGACGGATTGCTCGCCGTACGCGAACTGCTGAATGTGTCTGGCTTGCTTTCCAGCGTGAACGCCTTGCCCGCCACCAGCGCGTCCGAGGCCGGACCCGAGGCAACATCAGCCCCCAGATTAAGCTTAATGTCGAACTTGACGCCGCGCAGGTTGACACTCGAAGCGCCTTCCTTGGTGGAGTCAAACGTGCCGTTACCGGTGATCTCGGAGGTCACGTCGTTACCGTCCTTGTCGCTCACGCTGTATTGAGTGCTGCTGGAGAAGGTCAGCTTATACGGCTGTCCATCGGCAAAACTCTTGGTGTACGCCGTGCCGGAAGTGACCAGGCCTGCCGAAATCGAGACTTTGCCGTCATTGACCGCTGGCGGCAGAATCGAGGTTTGCGTGCGACCAGTGTTGGATGAGCTTTCCAGCAGAGTCTTGCCGGTATCGCCCATAGCGACCGTCAGGCTGCTCGACACTTGCAGGCTCAGCGGCGTTTCATCGCCCTGGTAGGTGTAGGTTCCATCGTTGTTGCGACTGTAAGGCGGTGTATCGGTCTTGGCCCCAGAGAACATGTAGTTGCCGCTGGCGTCCTTGGTATTGAGCAGGCCCAACACCTGGTCTTCAAGCGCGCCGACCTGGGCCGCGAGCGCCTTGCGGTCATCATTGCTGAGCTTGAGGTTACCCGCCTGCAACGCCAGGCCCTGCGCGGCGCCCAATGCGGTATCAATGCTCCCCAACACGCTTTCTTCATTATTCAGCGAGTTCTGCAAGGTCGTGATGTTGCCGTTGTACTGCCCCAGCATGTCTTTCTGCTGCTGCAACATCAGCAATTGGGCGGCAGCCACCGGGTCATCGGACGCGGTTTGCACACGCACGCCGGAACTCGCCTGGTCCTGGGCCTTCACCACACCCGAATAGTTGTCCTGATACTTGCTGGAGCTGGTGTCGAAATACTGCTGTGTAGAGATACGCATCGTTCCAGACTCCTTTAAAGGGCGTTGATCAGTGTGCTGAAGGTTTCCTGCGCGGCCTTGATGATCTGCGACGACGCGGTGTAGTACTGCTGGAACTTGATCATGTCGCCCGCTTCCTCGTCCAGGTTGACCTGGGACACTGAGTTGCTGGCCGCCTTGTTCGCCGCCAGCAAGGCGCCGGTGGCGGTGCTGTCGGTGTTGGCCTGGGCGGCCTTGGAGCCGACTTGGGAGACCAACCGGCTGTTGGCGCTGACCAGGCTGACGCCCGCGTTGCCGTCCACTGCACCCACCGTTGCCTTGGTCTGCAAACCCAGCAGTTCCTGGGCATTACGACCATCGGAGGTGGCGCCACTGTTGAACGAAAAGGTGGTGCTGTCGCCATTGGCCGGCGAACCGGACACGGTGGTGTCAAAGCTGAAGCTTTTGCCGGGGATCAACGCACCGCTGGCGTCACGCATCGGCACGTTCACACTGACCTTGTTGCCCTGGCCCGGAATGATGGTGCCGGTGCCGATGGGGTTGCCCTGGGCATCACTGATCGCATAGGACTGGGTGCCGTCCGCCGCCGGCTTGCCGAATACCATTTTTACCGGCATCGAGTTTTCGATTCCGGTGCGCAACTGCGCAGTGGCGGCGCCGCCGTCGATATCGATCGGCACGGTCAAGGTCGGCTGGGTGAACGCGCCGGTGCCGGTATTGGTCTTGCTGGCATTGCCGGCCAAGGGCGCGGCGAACGCGAGTTTGTTCGGGTCTTTGAGGTCGACACTGATGCCGCTGGCGCCATTGGCCGTCGGGCTGACCTTGAAGCTGTCACCGGCCGCCACTGGCCCCTTGCCGTTCAAGGCCAGGGTGAAGCCGTCAATCACCGGCGGTGGCGTGGTGGTGGTGTCGAACGAGCCCATGGCTTTGCCGTCGGAGCGCACCACGTTGTATTGATTGCCGCTGGTGAAGGTCACCTTGTAGTCGAAGGTCGACAGCTTGCTGCTGTCGGCAATCGTCACGTTCAGGTTGCCCGAACCTGCGCTGTTACCGGCGGCCGCCTGGCTGCGCTGGGAAATCGCCGCAGCGCTGTTGATGTCGCCAAACAACGAGGAGCCGAAATCGCTGTTCAGGTCCAGGCCCTGGCCCAACTGGCTGTTTACGCTGTCGGCGGTGGCAATGGCGATGCGTCCCAGGTCGTTGATGGCCGGCATCAGCGCATCACTGCGATAACGCAACAGGCCGCCAATGCTGCCGCCACTGACCACATTGCCGATGTCCATCGGCGTGTCGCCCATGTTCAACTGAATGGTGTACTGGCTGTTGTCGTTCTTGCTCGGCACCGCCGAAATGGTATTGGCAACGCTGCCTTCTACCAGCGATTGGCCGGTGCCGGTGGTGATGCTGAACTGGCCGTTCTTCTCGGTGGCCGTCACGCCGATCAGCTCATTGAGCGAACGCACCGCCTCATTGCGCGCATCCAGCAGGTTGGCCGGCGCACTGGTCGAAGAACCCTGTGCCGTGGCAATTTGGCTGTTGAGCGAGGCAATCGACGAGGTCAGCTTGTTGACCTGGTCACTCATGGTCTGCAGCTGACCGTTGATGCTTTCTTTCTGCTGGGTCAACTGCGTGGAAATCGCGTTGAAGCGATTGCTCAGTGTCTGGGCGTTGGTGATCAGCAACTGCCGCGCGGATACGTCGCTGGGCGTGGCCGCGGCGTTCTGCAAAGAGGCAAAAAACGCGCTGAGCACGGCCGACATCCCCGTGGACTTGTCCGACAGGGTCTTGTCGATGGCGGCGGCCTGGCCCGCGTAGGCGTTGGCATCGCTATTAAGGGCGGTGCTGCTCTGGTAGGCCGCGCCCAAGAAGTCGTTATAAATGCGGCGCACATCCGCTAGCGTTGTGCCACTGCCGATAAACACGCCGCCATACTGGTTGCTGGCGCTGGCGTTCTGGGTGGTCTGCTGACGCGAGTATCCCGGGGTATTGACGTTGGCAATGTTGTTACTCAAGACCGACAACGAGCCTTGAGAGGCATTGAGTCCTGACATCCCGATACTGAGCAAACTCATGGTTCAGACCTTATAAATGTGTGGTTGCGCCAGCGGCAGCGAAGTTCTGGTAACTGTTCATCGTTTTGGCGATCTGCGAAATCTTGCTGGCGTAGTCCGGGTCGGTTGCATATCCGGCTTTTTGCAACTCGCGTACAAACTGTTCCGGGTTGTCGGCTGATTTCACAACTTCTTTATAGCGATCATTGCTTTGCAGCAATGTCACGAGGTCGTGGAAGCTGTCCTGGTAGGAGTTATAGGAACGAAATTGCGCCGTTTCCTTGACCATCGCCCCTGCACGAAACTCGCTGGTGATTGCACGCGCCTGGCCGCCCTGCCAACTCTGCCCGGCCTTGATGCCGAACAGGTTGTGGCTGCTGCTGCCGTCCTCGGCGCGCATCACCGATTTACCCCAACCGGTTTCCAACGCGGCCTGGGCCACCAGGTACTTGGGATCGACCCCGATGCGAGCTGCGGCCGCCTTGGCCATCGGCAGCATGGTGGCGACAAATTCGTCCTGCGAGCTGAAGGCTTTTTTCGCCGGCGCCAGCGGTGGCTGGGCAATCGCGCGGCCATAAACCTGCATGCGTCCGCTTGGCACGGCAAAGTTGCGCGCGGCGCTGTTAACCACGTTATCGGTGGCGGCGCTGTTACGCAGTGGCGCACTCGCGGCCTGCGTGGCGGGCTGAGTGCTCGGCACAATGCCGGCCAGCAGGCGATCGGTCAGTTTGCTCGGCAACGCCATGCGACGCTGGTTCATCAGCTCCATGTCGTTGGTGTGTGCGCTGGTACCTTGCGGCTCCGCAACGCGGTAAGCCCACAACGGCCGCTGGCCATTGGAGCGCCCCAACGGCCCATTTGCCTGGGTGCCGGCGGCAATTTCGGTCGGCACATCGACCTTCCTGGCCTTGACCGGCTCGGCCGCCGCCGGGCCTTGCAAGGTCGACGACTGCGCCTCAACCGGCTTGTTCTTCTGCATCTGGCGCATCAGCACGTCAGCCAAACCGATACCACCGCCTTCACGGGACATCGAGACTGCCAACTGCTGGTCATACATTTCCTGGTACTGCTTGGCAGCCGGGGTGTTCAGTGGGTTGTCCTTGCCCAGCGCTTCGGTGGCCGAACGCATGGACTTGAGCATCTCGCTCAGGAACAGCGACTCGAACTCCTGCGCGACTTTGCGCATGTTGCCTTCGCTGTTCTTGTCGGCGCCGACCTTGAGCTGGTTCAGCCGGTTGAGGTCGGAATAAGACCCCGAATCCGCCGTGCTGGTGAACCCGCTTTTGTGCATATCCATGGCCATGGCCTTAGATCACGATCAGGTCGGCTTGCAAGGCGCCGGCCTGTTTCAAAGCTTCGAGAATCGCCATCAAGTCGCCAGGCGCTGCGCCCACCTGGTTCACCGCGCGGACAATCTCGTCCAGGGTGGTGCCGGGGCCGAATTTGAACATCGGCTTGGCTTCTTGCTGGGCATTGACCCGCGAGCGCGGTACCACTGCCGTCTGGCCATTGGACAGCGGCCCAGGCTGGCTGACGATCGGGTCTTCGGTGATGGTCACGGTCAGGCTGCCGTGGGTGACTGCTGCCGGCGAGACCTTGACGTTCTGGCCGATCACGATGGTGCCGGTGCGCGAGTTGATGATGACTTTGGCCACCGCCTGGCCCGGGTCGACCTCAAGGTTTTCCAGGATCGACAGGTAGTCGACGCGCTGGCTTGGGTCGAGCGGCGCCGTCACACGGATCGAGCCGCCGTCGATGGCCTGAGCCACGCCAGGGCCGAGCATGTCGTTGATCTTGTCGACCACACGCTTGGCGGTGGTGAAGTCCGAACGGTTGAGGTTCAAAGTCAGGCTGTTGCCCTGGTTGAAACCGCTGGGCACGGTGCGCTCAACGGTGGCGCCACCGGGAATGCGACCGGCCGATGGCACGTTAACGGTGATTTTCGAGCCGTCACGGCCCTCGGCGTCAAAACCGCCGACCACCAGGTTGCCCTGGGCGATGGCGTAGACGTTGCCATCGATACCTTTGAGCGGCGTCATCAGCAAGGTGCCGCCACGCAGGCTTTTCGAGTTACCGATGGACGACACGGTGATGTCCACCACCTGGCCCGGCTTGGAGAACGCCGGCAAGTCGGCACTGATCGACACGGCCGCGACGTTCTTGAGCTGCACGTTGCCCGACCCAGGCGGCACCTTGATGCCGAACTGCGAGAGCATGTTGTTGAAGGTTTGCAGGGTGAACGGGGTCTGGGTGGTCTGGTCACCCGTACCGTTAAGCCCCACTACCAGTCCGTAGCCGATCAATTGGTTGGAGCGCACGCCGGAAATGCTGGCGATGTCTTTCAACCGCTCGGCGTGTGCCCCTGCGCTCAAGGCCAGCAATAACGCGGCAGCCATCAGCTGTTTGAGGTTCAAAATGGCCACCTAGAAAGGGAACAGCGGGCTAAGGAAGAAACGGTCGAACCAGCCCGGCTGACTCGCATCAGCAAACGAACCCGTACCCGAGTAGGTAATGCGTGCATCGGCAATGCGCGTCGACGGCACGGTGTTGTCGGTGGAAATATCATCGGCACGCACCATGCCCGCGATACGCACCAGCTCGTCGCCGGTGTTGAGGGTCATCCACTTTTCACCGCGCACGGCGATGATGCCGTTGGGCAACACATCCGCCACCGTCACGGTGATCGAACCGGTCAGGCTGTTGCCCTGCCCTGCCGCGCTCTTGCCGTTGGTAGCACGATCACCGCTGTAACCGGCATTGAGGCTCAGGTCGCCATCGCCCAAAGGGTTATTGGTGGTCAGGCCGCCACCAAACAGCGAAGTCAGGCCGATGCCGGTCTTGCTGGTCTTGCCGATCTGCGAGTTGGCGTTTTTGCTGGCCTGGGTCTTCTCGTTCAGTGTGATGGTGATGATGTCACCCACCCGGAAGGCCTTGCGGTCGCTGTACAGGTTCTGTTCGAAACCGGCCTGGTAGATCGAGCCATTGTTGGCAGCCGCCGGCAACGGCGTGCGTGGCAGCACCGGCGCGTAGTACGGGTCATTGGGTTTTGGCGACGGGGCGACACAGCCCGCGAGCACAGCGATCCCACTCAATGCCAGAACAGAAACATAGCGATTCATGACCCTTACCTCACGGTGTTGCAGACGCCGCAAAAGGCGCCCCATAGACTTGATTACAGATTCTGCGTTACGAACGAAAGCATCTGGTCGGCGGTGGAAATCACCTTGGAGTTCATCTCGTAGGCGCGCTGGGTGGTGATCATATTGACCATCTCCTCAACCGTGCTGACGTTGGAGGTTTCCAGGGTTTGTTGCAGGGTGGTACCGAAGCCGTTGAGACCTGGGGTGCCGATTTGCGGCGCGCCGCTGGAGGCGGTTTCCAGGAACAGGTTGTTACCCATTGCCTGCAAGCCGGCCGGGTTGATGAAGTCCGCGGTTTGCAGGTTGCCGATCACTTGCGACGCCGGGTTACCGGCCACGGTGATGGACACGGTGCCGTCGGTGCCGACGGTAAAGGTCTTGGCATCGGCCGGTACTACAACGGCCGGTTCCAGCGCGAAGCCGTTGGCGGTGACGATCTGGCCATTGGAGTCGAGGTGGAAAGTACCGTCACGGGTGTAGGAAGTGGTGCCATCGGGCTGCAGGATCTGGAAGAAACCCCGGCCGTTGATGGCCATGTCCAGCGGCTGGTTGGTTTGCTGCAGGTTACCGGCGCTGAAGTTCTTCTGGGTGCCGACGATCTGCACACCAGTACCCAGTTGCAGGCCCGACGGCAGTTCGCTGTCCTGGGTCGACTGGGCGCCTGGCTGGCGCTTGATCTGATAGAGCAAGTCCTGGAACTCGGCGCGGTCACGTTTGAAACCCGTGGTCGACACGTTCGCCAAGTTGTTGGAAATGGTGGTCAGGTTGGTGTCCTGCGCGGCCAAACCTGTTTTGGCAACCCATAGAGCCGGAAGCATAGTGTTCTCCTTCGTGCGCCTGTTTGTTGGCGCTGTGCTGCAAAATTAGTCTTCAGTGAACCGGCAATCAGCTCATCGACAGAACGCGAGTCATGGCCTGGTCGTCTTCTTTGGCGCTGTTCATCATCTTGATGTGCAGCTCGAACTGCTTGGAGAGCGACAGTACGGCGGTCATTTCTTCCACCGCATTGACGTTGCTCGCCTGCAGGAAACCCGAGGTCAGCCGCACGTTCGCGTCAGCCTGGGCCGGTTTGCCATCCTTGGTATGGATGGCGCCATCCAGGCCCTTGGTCATGTTCTTGAGGTCGGGCTGGACCAGCTTGATGCGGTCCACTTCAGCCATCACGCGTGGGCCTTCGCCCATGGCGCGGATGCTGATGGTGCCGTCGGCGCCCACTTCGATTTTCTGCTCGGGCGGCACGGCAATCGGGCCACCGTTGCCCATCACCGGCATGCCGTTGCCGGCACGCAACACACCCAGCGCATCCACATTCATACTGGCGCTGCGCACGTAGGCTTCGCCGCCGTCCGGGGTTTGCACGGCCATCCAACCGTCACCGCTGACCGCCACATCGAGGTCACGACCGGTTTCAATCATGGCGCCCTGGGAGAAGTCGGTGCCCGGCCGTTCGGTCATGGCAAATGCCCGCGCCGGAAAGCTGTCACCGAACACCGGCATCGAACGCGCCTGCTCCAGGTCCCGTTGAAAACCGTTGGTGGAAATGTTCGCCAGATTGTTGGCATGGGCCTTTTGCGCCAGTGCATTCTGGCTGGCGCCGGTCATTGCCACATAAAGGTACTTGTCCACGCTCTATCCTCTTTCTGACGGACGCTTGCCGCCCACCGTTGCTCTGATGAGGCTTAAGCAATTTGCGAACCAACTTTTGAAAATAGATTGAAGTCCATATGCGGCGGGGGTTTGCGGGCAGGCTTAGAGATTAGGTGGCAGGGACAGAGTCGAAAAAACGGCGGACTACTGCCGCCTGCGGCAAGCTCCGGTCTTAAGGACGACAAAGATCAACTGTGGGAGCTGGCTTGCCTGCGATAGCGTTGGGTCAGTTGGCCCATTTATCACTGACACACCGCTATCGCAGGCAAGCCAGCTCCCACAGGTTTAACCGCGCTCGGTCTTGAGGATTTCGTAATCGCGCAACTTATTGGCAATGGTGGTGTGCGATACGCCCAGGCGCTTACCCAGCTGCCGACTGCTCGGGTGCTCGGCGTACAAAGCCTCCAGCACCGCCTTTTCAAACCGCCCCACGATGTTCTCCAACCCGCCTTCCAGGGAAAAATCCCCAAGCGGCTGGCGCACCCCATAATCGGGCAGGCGAATATGCTCAGCCTTGACCATGCCGCCGTCGCACAACGACACCGCCTGAAACAACACGTTTTCCAACTGCCGCACATTGCCCGGCCAGTGGTAGTGACTGAGCCGGTCCATGGCCGCCGGTGCCAGCTTGGGCAGCGGGCAACCAATCTGTCGGCTGGCCTGGTCAAGAAAATGCTCAACCAACGGCGCCAGGCCATCCAGGCACTCACGCAGCGGCGGGATATGCAGCGACAGCACGTTGAGCCGGTGATACAGGTCCTGGCGGAATTCGCCACGGGCGCAGAGTTCCGACAGGTCCACCTGGGTGGCGCAGATCACCCGCACATCGAGGTACACCTCTTCATCACTGCCCACCCGGCGAAAGCAGCCGTCCTGCAAAAAGCGCAGCAATTTCACCTGCAAGCGTGCGCTCATTTCTCCCACGCCATCGAGAAACAACGTACCGCCCGCCGTCAGTTCCAGCAGGCCCAACTTGCCTTCGGCCCGCGCCCCTTCAAATGCGCCGGGGCCATAGCCGAACAGCTCGGTCTCGGCCATCGACTCCGGCAGGCCCGCGCAATTGAGCGCCATCAAGGGTGATTGCCCGCGCGGGCTGGCCAAGTGGCAAGCGCGTGCCAGCAACTCTTTGCCGGTGCCGGTTTCACCTTCTATTAATAGCGGCGCATCCAGCGGTGCCATGCGCCGGGCTTCGCGCACTACCGCAGCCATGACCCTGGAGCTTTGGAAGATACTGTCGAAGCCGCGCAGCTCTTGCTTACGCACATTGTAGATACGCTCGCCCACACGGTCGGCACGGTGCAGGGTCAGTACGGCACCGGCCATGGCCTCGCTGTCGTCGTGCTCGGAAGACTGCAGCGGCGCGATGTCCGCCAAAAACACGTCACCCTTGACCTTGACCCGCAAGCCGTTGATGCGCGATTTGCTCGCACGCACCAACTCCGGCAGGTCGAAATCTTCGGCATAGCGCGACAGCGGAATGCCCGGCACCTCGTCCACCCGCACCCCGAGCAACTGCGCCGCCGCGCGGTTGGCGGCGACGATGGAGCCACCCATATCAATCGACAACACCGGAAACTCCAGGGCGCCGAGCAGCGCATTGAGCTCCATATGCCGACGCTCGCTGGGCATCAGCCCTACCCTTTTAACGCCAAATACCCCGGCAATTGCTTCGAATTGCGGGCGCAGCGCCTGGAACTGCATGTTCACAAGGTTTGGGCAAAACAGGTAAATGGCGTTGCCATGCTCACCGCCCACCTCGCCTTTGGCGACGTTGACGCCGTACTCCACCAGCAGGTTGAGAATGTCCCGCAGGATGCCGATACGGTTCTGGCAGTGCACTTTAATACGCATGAAAAAGCCCAAAAGGTGGGAAAGCGCCGGGTCTTTTTGCCGCTGGGCGCAGATAGTCGTCAAGATTATGTGACAGCTTGTGACCTTTTCCCAGCCCAAGACAACGACAAGTCGGCATACCGTAACGAAAACTTTACGAATAACGGTAACTTTTCCTACGAGTAAGCGCCGGAGCCCGATGGAATCCGGCACTTTCCGCGTTATCAATAGGCTCATCGCAGGACATAACAAGAACGAATGCCTAGCAGGAGAGCCGTATGAAGCAGACGCACTACGTGGCCCGCGAGCCCGATGCGCAAGGTTTTATCCACTACCCGCCGGAAGAACACGCGGTGTGGAACACCCTGATCACGCGCCAATTGAAAGTGATCGAGGGGCGCGCCTGCCAGGAATACCTGGACGGCATCGACAAGCTCGGCCTGCCCCTGGACCGCATCCCGCAACTGGGTGAGATCAACAAGGTGTTGGCCGAAACCACCGGCTGGCAAGTTGCCCGCGTCCCCGCACTGATCCCTTTCCAGACCTTCTTCGAATTGCTCGCCAGCAAACAATTTCCGGTGGCGACCTTTATTCGCACCCGCGAAGAACTGGACTACTTGCAAGAGCCGGATATTTTCCACGAGATCTTTGGCCACTGCCCGCTGCTGACCAACCCATGGTTTGCCGAATTCACCCACACTTACGGCAAACTCGGCCTGGCGGCCACCAAAGAACAACGCGTGTACCTGGCGCGCCTGTACTGGATGACCATCGAATTCGGCCTGGTGGACACCCCGCAAGGCCGGCGCATCTACGGTGGCGGCATCTTGTCGTCGCCTAAAGAAAGCGTGTATTGCCTGTCGGATGAACCTGAACACCAGGCCTTCGACCCGCTGGAAGCAATGCGTACGCCGTATCGCATCGACATCCTGCAACCGCTGTACTTCGTACTGCCCGAGCTTAAGCGCCTGTTTGAAGTGGCGCAGGAAGACATCATGGGCATGGTCGAGCGCGGTATGCAGCTGGGTCTGCATGCGCCGCTGTTCACGCCAAAGGCAGTCCCGCCCAAACCCGAAGCTGCTTGAACCTTACATTTTGAGGCCAGGTGAATCTGTTCCCTGGCCGCGCGTTGCTTTAGGGTAACGCCCACTGATCTCAATCATTCGAATTCAGGACACCTCCATGACCACCTTGAACCAAGCCCATTGCGAAGCCTGCCGCGCCGATGCCCCACAAGTCAGCGACGAAGAGCTGCCGGTACTGATCAAGCAGATCCCCGACTGGAACATCGAAGTGCGCGACGGCGTGATGCAGCTGGAAAAGCTTTTCCTGTTCAAGAACTTCAAATTCGCTCTGGCCTTTACCAACGCCATGGGTGAAATCTCCGAAGCCGAAGGCCATCACCCAGGCCTTTTGACCGAGTGGGGCAAAGTCACCGTGACCTGGTGGAGCCACTCGATCAAAGGCTTGCACCGCAACGACTTCATCATGGCTGCGCGCACCGACGAAGTGGCCAAGGACGCCGAGGGCCGCAAGTAATGCATTTTGATGCCATTGGCCGCGTGCCCGGCGACCCGATCCTCGGGCTGATGGACCTGTATGCCCAGGACACCAACCCGAACAAGTTCGACCTGGGCGTGGGCGTCTACAAGGACGACCAGGGCCTGACGCCGATTCCGCACTCGGTAAAACTGGCCGAGCAACGCCTGGTGGACACGCAAACCACCAAGACCTACATCGGTGGCCACGGTAATGCGGCCTTCGGTTCGCTGATCAGCGAATTGGTACTGGGCGCCGATTCAGCGCTGATTCGCGAGCGTCGCGCCGGTGCCACGCAAACCCCTGGCGGCACCGGCGCGCTGCGCCTGAGTGCCGATTTTATCGCGCAAAACCTGCCCGGCCGTGGCGTTTGGCTGAGCAACCCGACCTGGCCGATCCACGAAACCATCTTCGCCAAGGCCGGGCTCAAGGTCAGCCATTACCCGTATGTGGGCGCGGATAACCGCCTGGACGTGGGCGCGATGCTCGCAACGCTTGCCACCGTGCCCAAGGGCGACGTGGTGTTGTTGCATGCCTGCTGCCATAACCCGACCGGTTTTGACTTGTCCCAGGACGACTGGCGCCAGGTATTGCACATCGTGCGCGAACGGCAGTTGCTGCCACTGATCGACTTCGCCTACCAGGGCTTTGGCGACGGCCTGGAGCAAGATGCCTGGGCGGTGCGGTTGTTTGCCGCCGAACTGCCGGAAGTGCTGGTCACCAGTTCCTGCTCGAAGAACTTCGGCCTGTACAGCGACCGTGTCGGCGCGCTGATCGTGTGCGCGGCAGACGCCGAGAAGCTCACGGACGTGCGCAGCCAACTGGCGAATATCGCGCGCAACCTGTGGTCGACGCCGCCGGATCATGGCGCCGCCGTGGTAGCGACCATCCTGGGCGACGCCGAGCTGAAAAAGCGCTGGAGCGATGAAGTTGAGGCCATGCGTTCGCGCATTGCACAACTGCGCTCAGGGCTGGTGGAAGCGCTGGCGCCCCATGGGCTGGCCGAAAAGTTTGCGCATATTGGTGCGCAGCGTGGGATGTTTTCCTATACCGGTTTGAGTGCTGAGCAGGTCAAGCAACTGCGCGAGAAGCACAGCGTGTATATGGTCAGTTCGGGGCGGGCGAATGTGGCCGGCATTGATGCCACGCGTCTGACATTACTGGCCGAGGCTATCGCCGACGTCTCGAAATAACTGAAGAAATCCAATCAAATTGTGGGAGCTGGCTTGCCTGCGATTACCATAGGTATCTACACAACCGGTTAACACGGAGTCTGTTGCAAGTGGGCTGTTGTGGCGAGCAGGCTTGCCCTGCGTTGGGCTGCGAAGCGGCCCCAGT
>NZ_LMKI01000019.1:0-54145 GCF_001421425.1 Pseudomonas sp. Leaf15 | reverse complement strand
CTCGTGCTTCTAGCACCGCGGACTCACAGCTTGCCATCCACCCCTCTCACCACAGAGTTTATTCCCAGATCAAGACACAAGCGGGCTTGCTCGCGAAAGCGGTCTTATGCCTTACGCACCCGCAAGCACCGCCACAAAGCCACCACCATCAACCCGCTGACCACCGCCCAACCCCACGCCTGCTGGTTCAGCAACCCTTCGCGATACAGCTGCGGCGCAATGCCGGCGCCGATAATGAACGCCAGCAGCGCAATCTCGCGACGCGGGCCGGTGACCGGGCGAACCAGGTAAACCAGAGCCGGCAACACCAGCGCCGCACTCGGGAAGCTGCGATAGCGCGGGTCGAACACCAGCGCCAGCATCATCACCGCCCCAGCGAACCCGGCGATTGCCACCAGCCAGCCGGCGCGTTGTTCCAGCCAGTTGAAGCTCCGTTCACGCCAGCCTTCCCGGGCACTCAGCGCCAGTGCAGCATGGGCCAGCACGAGCAGGTTCAGCATCACCAGCAAGCCTGCCCACACCCATTCATCGTTGAAGCGCGCTGTGACGCGTGTCAGTTCAGCCCAGGTGCCGATCGAGCAGGCCGCCACTGCACCGAGCAGTGGCAGCAACAGCGCGGCACGCGTGCTGCGCACCCGGCCACCCAGCGCCAGGGTGCCCAGCAGGATCAGGCCGCCGACGCCCAGCCACAGCGGCCAATACGGTACGTTGCTCACCGGCCCGGCAAGGATGCCCTTGTCCTGGCGGTCGGCATCAAACAAGCCCCAGTAACCACCGACGGCACCTTCGCTGGCGCGTTTCCAGGGTTGGTCAAACGCTTCGATCAGGTTGTAGCGCCAGCCATTGGCTTCGGCCATGGCCACAAAACCGCGCATGAACTTGGCCTCGTTGACCCGGCTTGGCACCGCGGTTTCGCGCTGGCGGCCTTCGCTGGGCCAGCCGGTCTCGCCGATCAGCACATCTTTAGGCGCGAATTTGTTGCCGAAGGTCTGGCGCACATCACCCACATGCTTGAGGGCTTGATCGATGCCCGACGGGTCATCTTCCCAGTACGGCAGCAGGTGAATGGTCAGGAAATCCACCGCCGGGGCGATTTCCGGGTGCTGCAGCCAGAATTCCCACACATCGGCATAAGTGACCGGTTGCTTGATCTGGCTTTTAACCTGGTGAATCAGTGCTACCAACTGCTTGGCGGTGACTTCCTTGCGCAGCAGGGCCTCGTTACCGACGATCACTGAAGTGACCACATCGGGGTTGGCATTGGCAGCAGCAATCAGTTCTTTGATTTCTTTTTCGGTGGCCACCGGGTCACTGCTGACCCAGGCGCCGGCCATCAACTTCAAGCCATGGGCGCGCGCCATGCCCGGCAGGGCTTCCAGGCCGGTCATGGAGTAAGTGCGGATGCATTCAAAACGGGTGGCCAGCAGTGCCAGGTCGGCGTCCATGCGCTCGGGGCGCAGTTTGAACGGCTGGTCGAACGGCGACTGGTCCTTGTCGAACGGCGTATAGGAGGCGCATTGCATCTTGTGGCTGGCACTGGCCACATCCGGCAGCACCACCGGCCGGCCGAGGCCGTACCAGTAGCCGACAAGGGCAAGCACGCCGAGGATCAAGGCGCAGAAATAGGGCAGGGCAGGGAAGCGGGCAGTCGCGGGCATGGTCAGCTTATCTGGGGGAGCAAAGGCGCGCATCTTACCCGGATTTGGCCCGTCCCAGTGGGGCTGCATAATTTAGACATGCAAAGTTCGGGCGGGAAATTGACGCCAAGTCCTAGGAACTGTCCTGCTGGCGATGTGATGTCGTTTCTTGCTTACCCGAGGTCGCTGACAGAGCAGGTCCAAGGCCCCGGCAGGTTGATGATCCAAGTGTCAGCACTCCACTGGCGGGGCACCACCGTGATCGACGCGCGTGAAGGGGGCGCGATGCACCCTATAACAACAGGTTGACGTCGCTCGGCATCCGTCGAGCGCAGCACTTTCGGGGAAGTATTATGAAGATGCGACGACTCTTGGGCGCAGCTGCCACTCTGGTAGTTGCGATGGGCTCCACACTGGCCAGCGCCGACAGCAAAACCCTGAGCATCGGCTATGTAGATGGTTGGTCCGACAGCGTTGCCACGACCCATGTGGCAGCCGAGGTGATCAAGCAAAAACTCGGTTACGACGTGAAACTGCAAGCCGTCGCCACCGGGATCATGTGGCAGGGCGTCGCCACCGGCAAGCTCGACGCCATGCTGTCCGCCTGGCTGCCTGTGACCCACGGTGAGTATTGGACCAAGAACAAGGACAAGGTGGTCGACTACGGCCCCAACTTCAAGGATGCGAAGATCGGCTTGATCGTGCCGGAGTACGTCAAGGCCAAGTCCATCGAAGACCTCAAGACCGACACCACCTTCAAGAACAAGATCGTCGGTATCGACGCCGGTTCAGGCGTGATGCTCAAGACCGACGAAGCGATCAAGGCCTATGGCCTGGACTACAAACTGCAAGCCAGCTCGGGTGCGGCGATGATCGCCGAGCTGACCCGTGCCGAAGACAAGCAGGAATCCATTGCCGTGACCGGCTGGGTGCCGCACTGGATGTTTGCCAAGTGGAAACTGCGTTTCCTCGACGATCCAAAAGGGATTTATGGTGCTGCTGAGACCGTCAACAGCATCGGCAGCAAGGGCCTGGAGAAGAAAGCGCCGGAAGTCGCCGCTTTCCTGAAGAAATTCCAGTGGGCCTCCAAGGACGAAATCGGCGAAGTCATGCTGGCGATTCAAGAGGGCGCCAAACCTGATGCCGCGGCCAAGGATTGGGTCGCCAAGCACCCTGAACGTGTGGCCGAGTGGACCGCCAAATAAAGCAGTAGCGCTTTAGAAGCCCCACCACAACCCTATGTGGGAGCGGGCTTGCTCGCGAAGGCGGTGTGTCAGTCAGCCTGTGCATTGACTGATACGCCGCCTTCGCGAGCAAGCCCGCTCCCACATTTTTTTGCCTGTATTCAGGCTGTTGTTTATTTGTTGACTGTAAAACTTGCTAAGTGGCCATCTCGATCTACTACTAAGGTCGTCTGGAACCTGTTCCGCAGCCGCATACAGTGGATATGTTCCAAAATAATAAAAAGCTGTGCTGCGAGGATAAAAACAATGAACGACAGCATTTACCTCTCGATTCAAAACAGCCCGCGTTTCAAGGAGCTGGTCAGAAAAAGGGAAAGATTCGCCTGGATTCTCTCGGCGATCATGCTAGGGCTTTACTCCGCTTTCATCCTGTTGATTGCCTACGGGCCACAAATACTGGGGGCCAAACTCAGCCCCGGCTCATCCATCACCTGGGGCATCCCCATCGGGGTCGGCCTGATTGTCTCGGCCTTTGTCCTCACCGGCATTTATGTACGACGCGCCAACGGCGAATTCGACGACCTGAACAATGCGATTCTTAAGGAGGCTGCGCAATGATCCGTCGTCTATTGGCTGTACTTGGCGCTTCGGTCTTTGCGCCCGCCGTTTGGGCGGCGGATGCATTGACCGGTGAAGTGCATAAACAACCGCTGAACGTTGCGGCGATCCTGATGTTCGTGGTCTTCGTCGGCGCGACGTTGTGCATCACCTACTGGGCGTCCAAACGCAACAAGTCGGCGGCCGACTACTATGCGGCCGGCGGCAAGATCACCGGTTTCCAGAACGGCCTGGCGATTGCCGGTGACTATATGTCGGCGGCGTCCTTCCTGGGGATTTCCGCGCTGGTGTTCACCTCCGGCTACGATGGCCTGATCTACTCGATCGGCTTTCTGGTGGGCTGGCCGATCATTCTGTTCCTGATCGCCGAGCGCCTGCGTAACCTGGGCAAGTACACCTTTGCCGACGTGGCGTCCTATCGCCTCGGGCAAACCCAGATCCGCAGCCTGTCGGCCTGTGGTTCGCTGGTGGTGGTGGCGTTCTACCTGATCGCGCAGATGGTGGGGGCGGGCAAGCTGATCCAGCTGCTGTTCGGCCTGGACTACCACGTTGCGGTGATCCTGGTGGGTATCCTGATGTGCATGTACGTGCTGTTCGGCGGCATGCTGGCGACCACGTGGGTGCAGATCATCAAGGCGGTGCTGTTGCTGTCCGGTGCCTCGTTCATGGCGCTGATGGTGATGAAGCACGTCAATTTCGACTTCAACACGCTGTTTTCCGAGGCGATCAAGGTTCACCCCAAAGGTGAGGCGATCATGAGCCCTGGCGGCCTGGTGAAAGATCCGATTTCGGCATTCTCGTTGGGCCTGGCGCTGATGTTCGGTACGGCCGGCCTGCCGCATATCCTGATGCGCTTCTTCACCGTCAGCGATGCCAAGGAAGCGCGTAAGAGCGTGTTGTATGCCACCGGTTTCATTGGCTACTTCTATATCCTCACGTTCATCATCGGCTTTGGCGCGATCCTGCTGGTGAGTACCAACCCGGCGTTCAAGGATGCTGCAGGCGCCTTGCTCGGCGGCAACAACATGGCGGCGGTGCACCTGGCCAACGCGGTGGGTGGCAGTATTTTCCTCGGCTTCATCTCGGCCGTGGCGTTTGCCACCATCCTGGCAGTGGTTGCCGGTTTGACCCTGGCCGGTGCTTCGGCGGTGTCCCATGACCTGTATGCCAGTGTGATCAAGAAGGGCAAGGCCAACGAGAAAGATGAGATTCGCGTGTCGAAGATCACTACCGTGGCGTTGGGTGTGTTGGCAATCGGCCTGGGTATCCTGTTCGAAAGCCAGAACATTGCGTTCATGGTCGGCCTGGCATTCTCGATTGCGGCCAGCTGTAACTTCCCGGTACTGCTGCTTTCCATGTACTGGAAAAACCTCACCACCCGTGGCGCCATGATTGGCGGCTGGCTGGGCTTGATCAGTGCCGTCGGCCTGATGATCCTCGGTCCGACCATCTGGGTGTCGATCCTGCACCATGAAAAAGCCATCTTCCCTTACGAGTACCCGGCGCTGTTCTCGATGATCATTGCGTTCGTCGGCATCTGGTTCTTCTCGATCACCGACAAGTCGGCGGCGGCAGAGAAAGAGCGTGCGCTGTACTTCCCGCAGTTTGTGCGTTCGCAGACTGGCCTGGGGGCAAGCGGGGCGGTTAACCACTAATATTTGTAACGGCTAAAAAAATGCCCCGGTCGTGAGATCGGGGCATTTTTTTACTTTTATTGGTAACGGATTTCACAAAACAGTTTCTCAACTCCTGCATCAATACAGTGCCTGTACGCCGATCGTTCCCATGCTCCGCGTGGGAATGCAGCCACGGACGCTCTGCGTCCCGGTTGGCGCTGGCCTCAGGTCTTGGGCAATGTGACGCGGAGCGTCACGGGAGGCATTCCCACGCAGAGCGTGGGAACGAACATTGCCCTGGTGTGAGATCGGGGCATATTGGTAACGGATTCACAAAACAGTTTCTCAACGCTTGCATCAATAAAGTGCCTGTACGCCGATCGTTCCCATCATTGCCCTGGTGTGAGATCGGGGCATATTGGTAACGGATTCACAAAACAGTTTCTCAACGCTTGCATCAATAAAGTGCCTGTACGCCGATCGTTCCCATGCTCCGCGTGGGAATGCAGCCACGGACGCTTTGCGTCCCGGCTGGCGCTGGCCTCAGGTCTTGCGCAATGTGACGCGGAGCGTCACGGGAGGCATTCCCACGCAGAGCGTGGGAACGATCATTGCCCTGGTGTGAGATCGGGGCATATTGGTAACGGATTCACAAAACAGTTTCTCAACGCTTGCATCAATAAAGTGCCTGTACGCCGATCGTTCCCATTGCCCTGGTGTGAGATCGGGGCATATTGGTAACGGATTCACAAAACAGTTTCTCAACGCTTGCATCAATAAAGTGCCTGTACGCCGATCGTTCCCATGCTCCGCGTGGGAATGCAGCCACGGACGCTCCGCGTCCCGGTTGGCGCTGGCCTCAAGTCTTGCGCAATGTGACGCGGAGCGTCACGGGAGGCATTCCCACGCAGAGCGTGGGAACGATCATCAGGCTGCACAAATAAAAACGGCCTCCCTGGATAAGGAGGCCGCTTTTTATTACCAAGCCATCAGATGCTTACTTGCGATCTTCCAGTTTGGTGATGTCACGCGACTCGTAGCCGGTGTACAGCTGGCGCGGACGGCCAATCTTGTACGGGCTGGAGAGCATTTCTTTCCAGTGCGAGATCCAGCCGACAGTACGTGCCAGGGCGAAGATCACGGTAAACATGCTGGTTGGAATGCCGATCGCCTTGAGGATGATCCCCGAGTAGAAGTCGACGTTCGGGTACAGCGAGCGTTCGATGAAGTACGGGTCGGTCAGGGCGATCTCTTCCAGGCGCATGGCCAGTTCGAGTTGCGGATCGTTCTTGATGCCCAGTTCCTTCAACACTTCGTCGCAGGTCTTCTTCATCACGGTGGCACGCGGGTCGCGGTTCTTGTAAACGCGGTGACCGAAGCCCATCAGCTTGAACGGGTCGTTCTTGTCCTTGGCCTTGGCGATGAACTTGTCGATGTTCGAAACATCGCCAATTTCATCCAGCATGGTCAATACGGCTTCGTTCGCACCGCCGTGGGCAGGGCCCCACAGTGCGGCGATACCGGCGGCGATACAGGCGAACGGGTTGGCACCCGAAGAGCCGGCCAGGCGTACGGTAGAGGTGGAGGCGTTCTGTTCGTGGTCGGCGTGGAGGATGAAGATCTTGTCCATCGCAGCGGCCAGCACCGGGCTGATCGGTTTGATCTCGCACGGGGTGTTGAACATCATGTGCAGGAAGTTTTCCGCGTACGTCAGGTCGTTGCGCGGGTACATCATGGGTTGGCCCATGGAGTACTTGTAAACCATTGCGGCCAGGGTGGGCATCTTGGCAACCAGGCGGATCGCGGAAATTTCGCGATGCTGCGGGTTATTGATGTCCAAGGAGTCGTGATAGAAGGCCGACAGGGCGCCGACTACGCCGCACATGACGGCCATCGGGTGGGCGTCGCGACGGAAGCCGTTGAAGAAGGTCTTCAACTGCTCGTGAACCATGGTGTGGTTCTTCACGGTGCTGACGAACTGGGCTTTCTGCTCAGCTGTTGGCAATTCGCCATTTAGCAGCAGGTAGCAGGTTTCCAGGTAGTCCGACTGTTCAGCCAGCTGTTCGATCGGGTAGCCGCGGTGCAGCAGAATGCCATTGTCACCATCGATATAGGTGATCTTCGACTCGCAAGAGGCGGTCGACATGAAGCCTGGGTCGAATGTGAAACGGCCCGTGGCCGTCAGGCCCCGTACGTCGATAACATCGGGACCAACGGTGCCGGTTAAAATGGGCAGCTCGACGGGGGCTGCGCCCTCGATGATCAACTGCGCTTTTTTGTCAGCCATGTGGCCTCCTATTTATGCTTCAAATCATCAGACAGACCCCCCACGCAGGGCCCGCACCACTATATTGATATAAATCCAGATGTCAATTTGCCTAAAGTCTTGCTCCAGAAGGCTTTAACCATACTTTTTCGTCGAAATTGACTGCCATTTACGCCTTTTATACCGCCAGCGCAATCAGCTATTAGGGTGAGGAGTGCGCGTTGTCATTAGTAACCTAACTGTCTATACTCGGCCACCGACCGCCAAGGGCTTTTGGGCTTGCTTTCATTGGGGGTCGCACTCCCTGGGTGGTGCTTACCTGACCAGTGCACTCCCCAACAACTTTGCCCTGATTGTTAGGGGCTCTTCAGTGTGAAAAAAAGCCGTGAATAGCCAACGACCTGTAAACCTAGACCTAAGGACCATCAAACTCCCCATCACCGGCGTTACGTCGTTCCTGCACCGTGTTTCCGGCATCATCCTGTTCCTGGGCTTGGGCATCATGCTTTATGCATTGAGCAAATCCCTGGGTTCCGAGGAAGGATACGCCGAGGTGAAGGCATGCTTGACCAGCCCGCTGGCCAAGTTCGTAGCATGGGGCCTCCTGTCCGCTTTGCTGTATCACCTGGTTGCCGGTGTGCGCCACTTGATCATGGATGCGGGTATCGGTGAGACGCTCGAAGGCGGCCGCCTGGGCTCGAAAATCATCATCGCCATTTCCGTGGTGCTGATCGTTCTGGCAGGAGTTTGGATATGGTAACCAGCGTTACGAACCTTTCGCGTTCGGGCCTCTATGACTGGATGGCACAGCGTGTGTCTGCGGTCGTTCTCGCGGCTTATTTCATTTTCCTGATCGGATACCTCGTCGCAAACCCGGGCATCGGCTATGAGCAATGGCATGGCCTGTTTGCCCACAATGCGATGCGAATCTTCAGCCTGCTGGCCCTTGTAGCCCTGGGCGCTCACGCCTGGGTTGGCATGTGGACCATCGCGACTGACTACCTGACGCCAATGGCGCTGGGCAAGTCCGCGACCGCAGTCCGTTTCCTCTTCCAGGCAGTCTGCGGCATTGCGATGTTCGCTTACTTCGTCTGGGGTGTGCAGATTCTTTGGGGTATCTGATTCATGGCTAACATTCCAACTATTTCCTTCGACGCCATCATTATTGGTGGCGGCGGTGCCGGCATGCGCGCAGCGTTGCAGCTGGCCCAGGGCGGTCACAAGACTGCCGTGATCACCAAGGTGTTCCCGACCCGTTCCCACACCGTATCGGCCCAGGGTGGCATCACCTGCGCCATCGCTTCCGCCGACCCGAACGATGACTGGCGCTGGCACATGTACGATACCGTCAAGGGTTCCGACTACATCGGTGACCAGGACGCTATCGAATACATGTGTCAGGAAGGCCCGGCCGCCGTGTTCGAGCTGGACCACATGGGTCTGCCGTTCTCGCGTACCGAGCAAGGTCGTATCTACCAGCGTCCATTCGGCGGCCAGTCGAAGGATTACGGTAAAGGCGGGCAGGCTGCCCGTACGTGCGCCGCTTCCGACCGTACCGGTCACGCGCTGTTGCACACCCTGTATCAGGGCAACCTGAAAGCCGGTACCACGTTCCTGAACGAGTACTACGCGGTTGACCTGGTGAAGAACGCCGACGGCGCCTTCGTCGGTGTGATCGCCATCTGCATCGAAACCGGTGAAACCACCTACATCCGCGCCAAGGCTACTGTGCTGGCAACCGGCGGTGCAGGTCGTATCTACGCGTCGACCACCAATGCCCTGATCAACACCGGTGACGGCGTCGGCATGGCTCTGCGTGCTGGCGTGCCGGTACAAGACATTGAAATGTGGCAGTTCCACCCGACCGGCATCGCCGGCGCCGGTGTACTGGTTACAGAAGGTTGCCGTGGTGAAGGTGGTTACCTGATCAACAAGCACGGCGAGCGTTTCATGGAGCGTTATGCTCCGAACGCCAAAGACCTTGCCGGTCGTGACGTTGTGGCCCGTTCGATGGTTAAGGAAATCATCGCCGGCAACGGCTGTGGCCCGAACGGCGACCACGTATTGCTCAAACTCGATCACCTCGGTGAGGAAGTGTTGCACAGCCGCCTGCCAGGCATCTGCGAACTGTCCAAGACCTTTGCGCACGTTGACCCTGTGGTTGCTCCGGTGCCGGTTGTTCCGACTTGCCACTACATGATGGGCGGCGTGCCGACCAACATTCATGGCCAGGCGATCACCCAGAACGCCGAAGGCGTGGACGAGATCATCCACGGTCTGTTCGCCGTAGGCGAAGTGGCCTGCGTATCAGTACACGGTGCCAACCGCCTGGGCGGCAACTCGCTGCTCGACCTGGTGGTATTCGGTCGCGCTGCCGGCCTGCACCTGGAAAAAGCCCTGACCGACGGCATCGAATACGATGACGCCACCGACGCCAACATCGAGGCCGCCCTGGCGCGCCTGAATGCGCTGAACGAGCGTACTGATGGCGAAGACGTGGCTACCCTGCGTCGCGAGCTGCAAAGCTGCATGCAGAACTACTTCGGTGTATTCCGTACCGGCGAATACATGCAGAAGGGTATTGCCCAGCTGGCCGACCTGCGCACGCGCATCGCCAACGTCAAGATCAACGATAAGAGCCAGGCGTTCAACACCGCTCGTATCGAAGCCCTTGAGCTGCAAAACCTGCTGGAAGTGGCTGAAGCCACTGCGATCGCCGCCGAGGTTCGTAAAGAATCCCGTGGTGCCCACGCCCGTGAAGACTTTGAAGATCGCGACGACGAAAACTGGTTGTGCCACACCCTGTACTTCCCGGGTGACAAGCGCGTAACCAAACGTGCCGTGAACTTCTCGCCGAAGACGGTGCCGACGTTTGAACCGAAGATTCGGACTTACTAAGGGTGGCTGCCATGTTGAAAGTCAGTGTTTACCGCTACAACCCTGATCAGGACGCCGCGCCGTTCATGCAGGAATTTCAGGTCGATACCGGTGGTAAAGACCTGATGGTGCTGGATGTACTGGCACTGATCAAAGAGCAGGACGAAGGTTTTTCCTATCGTCGCTCTTGCCGTGAGGGCGTTTGTGGCTCCGACGGCATGAACATCAACGGCAAGAACGGCCTGGCGTGCATCACGCCGCTGTCCGCTGTTGTTAAAGGTAACAAGCTGATCGTTCGTCCACTGCCAGGTTTGCCGGTTATCCGTGACCTGGTCGTCGATATGAGCATCTTCTACAAGCAATACGAGAAAGTTAAGCCGTTCCTGCAGAACGATACGCCGGCTCCGGCCATCGAGCGTCTGCAGTCCCCTGAAGAGCGTGAAAAGCTCGACGGTCTGTACGAGTGCATCCTGTGCGCTTGCTGCTCGACCTCGTGCCCGTCCTTCTGGTGGAACCCGGACAAGTTCCTGGGTCCAGCTGCCCTGCTGCAAGCGTACCGCTTCCTGGCAGACAGCCGTGACACCAAGACGTCCGAGCGTCTGGCTTCACTGGATGACCCGTTCAGCGTCTTCCGCTGCCGCGGGATCATGAACTGCGTCAACGTATGTCCCAAAGGCCTGAACCCGACTAAGGCCATTGGTCACATCCGTAACATGCTGCTGCAAAGCGGCGTGTAAGCGACGTTGTAGCAAGGCAGGACCGTTGTGCCCGTAAATGCTACGGCGCAGGCTTCAACCGGCGCCGTAGTTTTAACTTGAGCAGCGACTTACAAAGCCGCAGCTCTTATTTTGAAGAAATGAGACAAGCAGGGGCATTCGGGTTGGTACCCGAACTATCAGCGTGATCCTAAGTGGCTTGTTTTGGTCGCTGCACTTGGCCTTTTGCAAGCAAACTCGGTGTTTTCGCCGGTGGTGTCCCCAAATCGAGGGTGACCAAGCATGCAAGAAAGCGTGATGCAGCGCATGTGGAACAGCGGCTATCTTTCAGGTGGTAACGCTGCCTATGTGGAAGAGCTTTATGAGCTCTACCTGCACGACCCTAACGCTGTGCCAGAAGAATGGCGCACCAAATTTCAGACGTTGTCTTCAGACGGCAACGCTGCCACCGATGTATCGCACGCAACAATTCGCGATCAATTTGTGCTGCTGGCAAAGAACCAGCGCCGCGCCCAACCGGTTTCCGCCGGTAGCGTGAGCAGCGAGCATGAGAAGAAGCAAGTTGAAGTATTGCGACTGATCCAGGCTTACCGGATGCGTGGCCACCAGGCGGCCCAGCTTGACCCGCTGGGGCTCTGGAAGCGTCCTGCACCTGCTGACCTGTCGATCAATCATTACGGCTTGACCAATGCCGATCTTGATACGACCTTCCGTGCCGGCGACCTGTTCATCGGCAAAGAGGAAGCGAGCCTACGCGAAATTCACGAAGCGTTGCAGCAGACATATTGCCGCACCATCGGCGCTGAGTTCACGCACATCACCGATTCCGAGCAGCGCCACTGGTTCCAGCACCGTCTGGAAGGTGTGCGTGGCCGTCCGGTATTGTCCGCCGACGTGCGCAGCCACTTGCTGGAGCGCGTGACCGCGGCCGAAGGCCTCGAGAAATACCTGGGTACCAAATACCCGGGCACCAAGCGTTTCGGCCTGGAAGGCGGCGAAAGCCTGATTCCAATGCTCGACGAGCTGATCCAGCGTTCCGGTTCCTACGGCACCAAGGAAATCGTGATCGGCATGGCTCACCGTGGTCGCCTGAACGTGTTGGTCAACACCTTCGGCAAGAACCCGCGTGAACTGTTCGACGAGTTCGAAGGCAAGAAGAAGGTCGAGCTGGGTTCCGGTGACGTTAAATACCACCAGGGCTTCTCGTCCAACGTAATGACCACCGGCGGTGAAGTTCACCTGGCCATGGCCTTCAACCCGTCCCACCTGGAAATCGTTTCTCCAGTGGTCGAGGGTTCGGTGCGTGCCCGCCAGGATCGTCGTAACGATTCTACCGGTGAGAAAGTCCTGCCGATTTCCATCCACGGTGACGCGGCATTCGCCGGTCAAGGCGTGGTCCTGGAAACGTTCCAGATGTCGCAGACGCGCGGCTTCAAGACCGGCGGTACGGTTCACATCGTCATCAACAACCAGGTCGGTTTCACCATCAGCAACCCGCTCGACGCGCGCTCGACCGAGTACGCGACCGACGTTGCCAAGATGATCCAGGCGCCGATCCTCCATGTGAATGGTGATGATCCGGAAGCCGTGTTGTTCGTGACCCAGCTCGCCATCGACTACCGCATGCAGTTCAAGCGTGACGTGGTCATCGACCTGGTTTGCTACCGCCGTCGCGGTCACAACGAAGCGGATGAACCGAGCGGCACCCAGCCGTTGATGTACCAGCAGATCACCAAGCAGCGCACCACCCGTGAACTGTACGCCGACAGCCTGATTACGGCCGGCGTGGTTGACGATGCGCGTGTTCAGGCGAAAGTCGATGAATACCGTAACGCGCTGGACAACGGCCTGCATGTAGTGAAAAGCCTGGTTAAAGAGCCGAACAAAGAACTGTTCGTGGACTGGCGCCCGTACCTGGGCCACGCCTGGACGGCGCGTCACGACACTTCGTTCGACCTCAAAACCCTGCAGGAACTGTCCGCCAAGCTGCTGGAAATTCCGGATGGTTTCGTGGTGCAGCGCCAGGTTGCGAAGATCTACGAAGACCGTCAGAAGATGCAAGCCGGCGGCCTGCCGATCAACTGGGGTTACGCCGAAACCATGGCGTACGCGACCCTGGCGTTCGAAGGTCACCCGATCCGCATGACCGGCCAGGACATCGGCCGTGGTACGTTCTCGCACCGTCACGCGGTATTGCACAACCAGAAAGACGCGACCACCTACGTACCGCTGCAACACCTGTACGAAGGCCAGCCACGTTTCGACCTGTACGATTCGTTCCTGTCCGAAGAAGCCGTACTGGCGTTCGAATACGGCTACTCCACCACCACGCCAAACGCGCTGGTGATCTGGGAAGCCCAGTTCGGCGACTTCGCCAACGGTGCCCAGGTGGTTATCGACCAGTTCATCACCAGCGGTGAGCACAAGTGGGGCCGTCTGTGCGGCCTGACCATGCTGCTGCCACACGGTTATGAAGGTCAGGGTCCGGAGCACTCCTCGGCCCGTCTGGAGCGTTACCTGCAGCTGTGCGCCGAGCACAACATTCAGGTGTGCGTGCCGACTACGCCGGCCCAGATCTACCACTTGCTGCGTCGCCAGGTGATCCGCCCGCTGCGCAAGCCGCTGGTAGTGCTGACCCCAAAATCGCTGTTGCGTCACAAATTGGCCATCTCGACCCTGGAAGATCTGGCCGACGGTTCGTTCCAGACCGTGATTCCGGAAATCGACACCCTGGACGCTGCCAAGGTCACTCGCCTGGTCCTGTGCAGCGGCAAGGTTTACTACGACTTGCTGGAAAAACGCCGTGCCGAAGGCCGCGAAGACATCGCCATCGTGCGTATCGAGCAGCTTTACCCGTTCCCGGAAGACGACCTGATGGAGGCCATCGCGCCTTACACCAACCTCACGAATGCCGTGTGGTGCCAGGAAGAACCGATGAACCAGGGCGCGTGGTACAGCAGCCAGCATCATTTGCGTCGCAGCATCGGTAACCACAAAATAGGCCTGGGCCTGGAGTACGCCGGTCGTGATGCTTCTGCTGCACCTGCGTGTGGTTATGCGTCGATGCACGCCGAGCAGCAGGAAAAACTCCTGCAAGATGCTTTCACTGTTTAACGCCTTCGCGCTGACTGAAACCGAATTTTAAGGACCCACAGATAATGGCTATCGAAATCAAAGCCCCGTCATTCCCGGAATCGGTTGCCGATGGCACCGTTGCCACCTGGCACAAGAAACCAGGCGACGCTGTAAAGCGTGACGACCTGATCGTCGACATCGAGACCGACAAAGTCGTTCTGGAAGTGTTGGCCGAAGCTGACGGCGTGCTGGGCGCGATCGTGGCTGAAGAGGGCGCTACCGTCCTGTCGAACCAGATCCTGGGCTCGATCGAAGCGGGCGGCGCTGCTGCGCCTGCTCCGGCCGCCGCTGCTCCTGCTGCCGCACCTGCCGCTGCCGCTCCGGCTGCAGGTGGTGAAGACCCGATCGCTGCACCGGCTGCGCGTCAGCTGGCTGAAGAAAACGGCATCAACCTGGCGTCCCTCAAGGGCACCGGCAAAGACGGCCGCGTCACCAAGGAAGACGTGGTTGCGGCTGTTGAAGCCAAGAAAAACGCTCCGGCTGCCGCACCGGCCAAGGCTGCAGCACCTGCTGCCGCTGCGCCTGTGTTCGCTGCTGGCGACCGCACCGAGAAGCGCGTACCGATGACTCGTGTACGTGCCACCGTGGCCAAGCGTCTGGTTGAAGCACAGTCGAACATGGCGATGCTGACCACCTTCAACGAAGTCGACATGACCGAAGTCATGGCCCTGCGTTCGAAGTACAAGGATCTGTTCGAGAAGTCCCACAATGGCGTGCGCCTGGGCTTCATGTCGTTCTTCGTGAAAGCGGCCACCGAAGCGCTGAAACGCTTCCCGGCAGTCAACGCTTCCATCGACGGCAGCGACATCGTTTACCACGGCTATGCAGACGTCGGCGTTGCCGTGTCCAGCGACCGTGGCCTGGTAGTACCGGTTCTGCGTAACGCCGAGCTGATGAGCCTGGCTGAAATCGAAGGCGGCATCGCCGGCTTCGGCAAGAAAGCCCGTGACGGCAAGCTGACCATCGACGAGATGACCGGCGGTACCTTCACCATCACCAACGGTGGTACCTTCGGTTCGATGATGTCGACCCCGATCGTCAACCCGCCGCAAGCTGCGATCCTGGGCATGCACAACATCATCCAGCGTCCGATGGCCATCAACGGCCAAGTCGTGATCCGCCCGATGATGTACCTGGCGCTGTCGTACGATCACCGCCTGATCGATGGTAAAGAAGCCGTGACTTTCCTGGTAACCATCAAGAACCTGCTGGAAGACCCGGCTCGTCTGCTGCTGGACATCTAAAGACGCAGCTGCAAGTTGCGAGCTACAAGCTGTAGGAAAAAGCAGCTTGGCTTGCAGCTTGTCGCTTGAAGCTTGTCGCTGAATAGAGGATCTATTTTCATGACACAGAAATTTGACGTTGTAGTGATTGGTGCCGGTCCTGGCGGCTACGTTGCCGCGATCAAGGCCGCACAACTGGGCCTCTCGACTGCTTGCATCGAAAAATACACCGACAAGGAAGGCAAACTGGCGCTGGGCGGTACTTGCCTGAACGTGGGGTGCATTCCTTCCAAGGCGCTGCTGGACAGCTCCTGGAAATTCCACGAAGCCCAGGACGGTTTCGCGATCCACGGCATCAACCATGCTGGCGTGACCATGGACGTGCCAGCAATGGTCGGCCGTAAAGCCAACATCGTTAAAGGCCTGACTTCCGGCGTTGCCACCTTGTTCAAGGCCAACGGCGTCACTTCCCTGCAAGGCCACGGCAAGCTGCTGGCCGGCAAGAAAGTTGAAATCACCAAGCCGGACGGCTCGGTTGAAGTCATCGAAGCCGAAAACGTGATCCTGGCACCAGGTTCGCGTCCAATCGACATTCCGCCTGCTCCAGTTGACCAGAACGTGATCGTTGATTCGACCGGCGCCCTGGAATTCCAATCGGTTCCCAAGCGTCTGGGCGTGATCGGCGCTGGCGTAATCGGCCTGGAACTGGGTTCGGTATGGTCGCGCCTGGGTTCTGAAGTGACTGTGCTGGAAGCCCTGGACACGTTCCTGCTGGCTGCCGACACCGCCGTGTCCAAAGAAGCGCTGAAAACCCTGACCAAACAAGGTCTGGATATCAAGCTGGGCGCCCGTGTTACCGGTTCCAAGGTCAACGGCGAAGAAGTCGTTGTGACCTACACCGACAAAGAAGGCGAGCAGACCATCACCTTCGACAAGCTGATCGTAGCGGTGGGTCGCCGTCCAGTGACCACCGACCTGCTGGCTTCCGACAGCGGCGTGAACATCGACGAGCGTGGTTTCATCCACGTTGACGATCACTGCGCTACCACCGTGCCAGGCGTGTACGCCATCGGCGACGTGGTGCGCGGCATGATGCTGGCGCACAAGGCTTCCGAAGAAGGCATCATGGTTGTCGAGCGCATCAAGGGCCACAAAACCCAGATGAACTACGACCTGATCCCATCGGTTATCTACACCCACCCGGAAATTGCATGGGTCGGTAAAAACGAACAGCAGTTGAAAGCTGAAGGCGTTGAAGTTAACGTCGGCACCTTCCCGTTTGCCGCTTCTGGCCGTGCCATGGCAGCTAACGACACCGGTGGTTTTGTCAAAGTCATCGCTGATGCCAAGACTGACCGCGTATTGGGCGTCCACGTGATTGGCCCGAGCGCTGCAGAACTGGTTCAGCAAGGCGCGATCGGCATGGAATTCGGCACCAGTGCCGAAGACCTGGGCATGATGGTCTTCTCCCATCCGACCCTGTCCGAAGCGTTGCACGAAGCAGCGTTGGCTGTGAATGGCGGCGCCATCCACATCGCCAACCGCAAGAAGCGCTAAGCGAGATAATAAGAAACCACGGCGGAGTTGCCCGTCGTGAGCCTTGCGCGCAAGACTCACCGCGGAATATCCGCTGGACGCAGCCTTGCACAGCTTTACGGGTGTTAAGCCCAGCAAGTTGTGCAAGCAGCAGTCACAGGTGGCGCGGCACTCATAATGAGCGCAGCGCCGAATGCGCAGTACCTAACGAAGACGGTAAAAAGCATGAATCTTCACGAGTATCAGGGTAAGCAGCTGTTCGCTGAATACGGCCTGCCAGTATCCAAGGGTTACGCAGTAGACACCCCGGAAGCAGCAGCAGAAGCTTGCGACAAAATCGGTGGTACCGAATGGGTTGTCAAAGCCCAGGTCCACGCTGGTGGTCGCGGTAAAGCGGGCGGCGTTAAGCTGGTTCGCAGCAAAGAAGACGCCAAGGCCTTCGCACAGCAGTGGCTGGGCAAGCGTCTGGTGACTTACCAGACTGATGCCAATGGCCAGCCAGTCACCAAGATCCTGGTTGAATCGTGCACTGATATCGCTAAAGAGCTGTACCTGGGCGCTGTCGTTGACCGTTCGAGCCGTCGCATCGTGTTCATGGCCTCCACCGAAGGTGGCGTGGACATTGAGAAGATCGCCGAAGAAACCCCAGAAAAAATTCTGAAAGCCACTATCGATCCACTGGTTGGCGCTCAGCCATTCCAGGGTCGCGAGCTGGCTTTCCAGCTGGGCCTGGAAGGCAAGCAAGTTGCCCAGTTCGCCAAGATCTTCGTAGGTCTGGCCAAACTGTTCCAGGATCACGATCTGGCCCTGCTGGAAGTGAACCCGCTGGTGATCAAGGCTGACGGCGATCTGCACTGCCTCGACGCCAAGATCAACATCGACGCCAACGCCATGTACCGTCAGCCTAAGCTGAAGACTTTCCACGATCCGTCGCAAGACGATCCGCGCGAAGCGCACGCTGCCAAGTTCGAACTGAACTACGTAGCCCTGGAAGGTAACATCGGTTGCATGGTCAACGGTGCTGGCCTGGCCATGGGTACCATGGACATCGTCAACCTGCATGGCGGCAAACCAGCCAACTTCCTCGACGTAGGTGGCGGTGCTACCAAAGAACGTGTGACCGAAGCGTTCAAGATCATCCTGTCCGACTCCAACGTCGCAGCAGTATTGGTCAACATCTTCGGCGGCATCGTTCGTTGCGACATGATTGCCGAAGGCATCATCGGTGCAGTGAAAGAAGTCGGCGTTAAAATCCCGGTTGTTGTTCGCCTTGAAGGTAACAACGCTGAACTGGGCGCTAAAGTACTGGCAGAAAGCGGTTTGAATATCATCGCGGCTACCAGCCTGACCGACGCTGCTCAACAAGTTGTCAAAGCTGCGGAGGGCAAATAATGAGCGTCCTGATCAATAAAGACACCAAAGTTATCTGCCAGGGTATTACCGGTTCGCAAGGTAGTTTCCACACCCAGCAAGCCATCGAATACGGCACCAAGATGGTTGGCGGCGTAACGCCGGGCAAAGGCGGCACCGAGCACCTGGGCCTGCCAGTGTTCAACACCGTGAAAGATGCTGTAGCTGCCACTGGCGCCACCGCCAGTGTGATCTACGTTCCAGCTCCTTTCTGCAAGGACTCGATCCTGGAAGCGGCATTCGGCGGCATCAAGCTGATCGTTTGCATCACCGAAGGCATTCCTACCCTGGACATGCTGGACGCTAAAGTTAAGTGCGACGAGCTGGGCGTAGTCCTGATCGGCCCTAACTGCCCAGGCGTGATCACCCCAGGCGAATGCAAGATCGGCATCATGCCAGGTCACATTCACTTGCCAGGCAAAGTCGGTATCGTTTCGCGTTCCGGCACCCTGACCTACGAAGCTGTGAAGCAGACGACTGACGCCGGTTTCGGTCAATCGACTTGCGTCGGCATCGGCGGCGACCCGATCCCAGGCTCCAACTTCATCGACATCCTGAAGCTGTTCCAGGAAGACCCGAAGACCGAAGCGATCGTAATGATCGGTGAGATCGGCGGTTCGGCTGAAGAAGAAGCGGCTGCCTACATCAAGGCTAACGTGACCAAGCCGGTTGTTTCCTACATCGCTGGTGTGACTGCCCCTGCGGGCAAGCGCATGGGCCATGCTGGCGCAATCATCTCTGGCGGCAAGGGCACTGCAGACGAGAAGTTTGCTGCCCTTGAAGACGCAGGCGTTAAAACCGTGCGTTCGCTGGCAGACATCGGCAAGGCTTTGTCCGAGCTGACCGGTTGGGCTGTCAAGTAAGCCTCGCGCTTAGCTGACGCTTCACCACACAAAGGCCACCTTCGGGTGGCCTTTGTGCATTCTGGATTTGCCCATTTTTTTGCAGATTTACTCGGTCAAATGTGGGAGCTGGCTTGCCTGCGATTGCAGTGTGTCAGCCAACACATTTGGCACAGACAGATCGCTATCGCAGGCAAGCCAGCTCCCGCAGTGGAATGTATTGCCAGATTAAGTATGAAAACGCGACATTTGAATGTCGCTTATCGGACAGTCCGCCCCGCAACAGTGCGTTTGTCGGCTTAATTCTGTACTCTAGCCGCCTCTTTATGCGTCCGCCTCCCAAAAGGAAGCCGCGCGCTAGACCGGTCGGTCCCCATCAGGGCTGGCAGCAGTTCCCTCATCCACAGGGAATCCCTCTCTAAATTCCGATTCAGTAGTGTGGTATTTCCTGAAATGAAAGTGTTGAAAAGCCAGGACATCCTGGCGTTAGGCTTTATGACGTTTGCCCTGTTCGTGGGCGCCGGCAACATCATCTTCCCGCCTATCGTTGGTTTGCAGTCCGGGCCGCACGTCTGGATGGCAGCGTTGGGCTTCCTGATCACCGCGGTCGGTTTGCCGGTGGTTACCGTGATTGCCCTGGCCAAAGTGGGCGGCGGCATGGACGCGTTGAGCAGCCCGATCGGCAAGATCGCTGGTGGCCTGCTGGCGGCGGCGGCGTACCTGGCGGTAGGCCCGCTGTTCGCCACTCCGCGTACCGCGACCGTTTCGTTTGAAGTGGGCCTGGCGCCGCTGACCGGCGAAAGCCCGCTGGCGCTGTTCCTCTACAGCTCGGTGTACTTCCTGCTGGTGTTCTTCATTTCCCTGTACCCAGGGCGTCTGCTGGACACCGTAGGGCGTTTCCTTGCACCGTTGAAGATCATCGCCCTGGCCGTGCTGGGCATCGCTGCGTTTGCCTTGCCGGCCGGTGATGTGGGTGTCGCCACCCCGGAATACGTCGCTGCACCGTTCTCCCAGGGGTTCATCAATGGTTACCTGACCATGGACACCCTCGGCGCGCTGGTATTCGGCATCGTTATTGTCAACGCCATTCGTTCCCGTGGTGTTGAGTCGCCCAAGCTGATTACCCGTTACGCGATCATCGCCGGGCTGATTGCCGGCGTGGGCCTGGCGCTGGTGTACATCAGCCTGTTCCGCCTGGGTTCGGGCAGCCATGCCGTGGCGGCCGGCGCCAGCAATGGCGCTGCAGTGCTGCACGCCTACGTGCAACACACGTTCGGCTCCCTGGGCAGCGGCTTCCTTGCGGTGCTGATCTCCCTGGCGTGCCTGGTCACTGCCGTAGGCCTGACCTGTGCCTGCGCCGAGTACTTCAGCAAGGTCCTGCCACTGTCCTACAAGACGCTGGTGGTGATCCTGGCGCTGTTCTCGCTGTTCGTGTCCAACCTGGGCCTGACCAAGCTGATTGCCTTCTCGATCCCGGTACTCACCGCGATCTACCCGCCGTGCATCGTGCTGGTGGCCCTGAGTTTCTGCAAAGACTTCTGGCAGGAGCAGGGCCGTATTGTTGGCCCAGTGATGCTGGTGTCGTTCATCTTTGGTTGCATCGATGCGCTTAAAGGCGCTGGCTTGGCCGATTGGATGCCGGCACAGTTGGCGCACCTGCCGCTGAGTGAGCAAGGCCTGGCATGGCTGGTGCCGTCGGTGATGACGCTCGGCGTGGCGGTAGTGGTTGACCGTATGCTCGGCAAGCGTAGCGAAGCGATCGCCTGACCTGCACCGCACGCATCACGGAAATGCCCCGTATCAATCGATACGGGGCATTTTTTATGCCTGCAAGAGCACAACCTTCTAAAGTTGGACCTTGGTCAATGTGGGAGCTGGCTTGCCTGCGATAGCAGTGTGTCGGTCAGTGCAGTGTTGACTGAATGGACGCCATCGCAGGCAAGCCAGCTCCCACATTTTGGACCGTGTTCGTCTTCATCCATCGCATACAAGGCCCGCGCATGTCGTTCATCGAAACCAACCAAATCCACCTGCTGGCCGCCTTCTGGTTCGCCCTGTGCTGGGGCGGTTACACCCGTTATGCCAGCTGGAAAGCCCGTGACACCGCCTGCCTGGCCAGCGTGCTGCATCTGTATCGCGAAGACTGGATGCGCCGCATGCTGCTGCGGGATAACCGTATTGCCGACGCCAGCGTGATCGGCAACCTGGAGCGCAACGCCTCTTTCTTTGCGTCCAGTACGTTGATTATCCTCGCGGGTATTCTCACGGTGCTGGGCGCATCCGAGCGCGCGGTATCGTTACTGGCGGACATTCCCATGGTGCAGCAGGCGTCCCAGGGCATGTCGGAAATCAAACTGCTGTGCCTGGCGCTGGTGTTCGTCTACGCGTTCTTCACGTTCAGTTGGTGCATGCGCCAATACAACTTTGCCGCCGTGCTGGTGGGGTCGGCGCCGATGATCGGTGAGCGGCATGTGTCGGAGCAGGAGCGCAAAGCATTTGCCCTGCGGGCGGCGCGGGTGATTTCGATGGCGGCCAACCAGTTCAACTTTGGCCTGCGTTCGTATTACTTCGGCATGACCATGCTGGCCTGGTTTGTCAGCCCCTGGTTGTTCATGCTGATGAGCAGCGGGGTGGTGCTGGTACTGTATCGCCGCGAGTTTCATTCCGACGTACTGCAGGTGATGGTGTACACGCCGACCGATATGCCAGTGGCGGAGCCGGCTAAAGACGCCGTGTCTTAACGAGAAGCACCGGTGTTAACGCGGTTTTATAAAAACGCAGACAAAGAAAAGCCCGCTCTATAAGCGGGCTTTCTTTTTGCAGCAAAGACCAGGCTATTAAGGCTTGGCAGGTGCTGTTGGAGTAGCGGTGCCGTCTTCTTTCGCTTTTTCAGCGTTCGCATCAGCCTGAGCTTTGGCAGCATCGGCGTTTTCTTTTGCAGCGTCGTTCACTTTATCCTGTGCTTTGGCCATGTCTTTCTGAGCTTGCTCAGCATGCGATTGAGCATCTTGGGCTTTGTCTTCGGATTTCTTATCGCAGGCAGCGAGACCGAGGGCAGCGGCCAACATCATGGAAATAGCTAAAGTCTTGCGCATGGGGTGTTTCTCCTTATGGATATATCTACTGGCCTTTCGAGCTTAGACGGCCAGCATTAGTTCCTTTTGTTTCAAAGATATATAAAACACCACCGCCAAGGAACTTTTAGCCCTAACCCCATACTGCGTAAACCCACACTAATAAGAGTCTGCACACATGACCGAAAGCCCCCTGTTAGAGCGTGCCACGCGCTTTGTTTCGGCCCTGCGCCATTGCCAGGTGCTGGGCATCATCGTGCATGCCGCCAGCCAGGAGGGCATGACGCTGGCCCTGCCTTACGGCCCGCATATCGTCGGCGACCCTCAAACCGGCGTGATTCACGGCGGCGCGCTGACCTCATTAATGGACACTGCCTGCGGCATGGCCACGCTGTGCGTGCTGCCGGAGTTCGAGGTGTGCCCGACCCTGGATTTGCGTGTCGACTATATGCATCCCGCCGAGCCGCATAAGCCGGTGTATGGCTTTGCACAATGCTACCGGGTGACCACCGACGTGATCTTCACCCGTGGGTTCGCCTACCAGGATGACCCGCAACAGCCCATCGCCCATGTGGTGGGTACGTTCATGCGCATGGGCAAGCGCCTCAAGGGCACGCAAGGACTGGGTAGCACCATCAAGGGAGAGCAGGCATGACACATCGATTCAAGACCCGCCTCGAACAGGCCCATGAGCGCGGTGACTATGAGGCGCTGCTCAACCTGGTGCCTTACGCGAAGCTGATCGGTATTGAATGCTCAAGGCTCGGCGATGAACTGCTGTTTCGCCTGCCGGCCAACAAGGACAATATTGGTAACCCGATATTACCGGCGCTGCACGGTGGCGTGATCGCAGGTTTTATGGAGCTGTCGGCGGCGTTACATTTGCTGGTATTTACCGGCGCGCCGGGCTTGCCGAAAATCATCGATTTTTCCCTGGATTACCTGCGCGCCGGGCAGTTTCGCGACACCTACGCCAAATGCCAGGTGTGGCGCCAAGGCCGGCGGGTGGCGAATGTGGCGGTCACCGCCTGGCAAAGCACCGCCGCCGAGCCGATTGCCACCGCCCGCGCCCATTTCAAAATTGAGGAATGGGTGCGCCCTTGAAATCCTGGTCTTAGCCCCCAACTTTGATGACAACCCGCCGCTAACCCTTTCGGGCGCGGCCACTGCCATCCAATTGGAGTTTGATGACCATGAGTGTGGAAACTCAAAAGGAAACCCTGGGCTTCCAGACCGAGGTGAAGCAACTGCTGCACCTCATGATCCATTCGCTGTATTCCAACAAGGAAATCTTCCTTCGCGAATTGATCTCGAACGCCTCTGACGCTGTCGACAAATTACGTTTCGAAGCCCTCTCCAAGCCTGAGTTGCTGGAAGGTGGCGCCGAACTGAAAATCCGTGTGAGCTTCGACAAGGACGCCAAGACCGTCACCCTCGAAGACAACGGCATCGGCATGAGCCGCGAAGACGCGATTACCCATCTGGGTACCATCGCCAAATCCGGCACCGCAGACTTCATGAAGAACCTGTCGGGCGACCAGAAGAAAGATTCGCACCTGATCGGCCAGTTCGGCGTGGGCTTCTACTCGGCCTTCATCGTCGCCGACAAGGTTGAAGTATTCAGCCGCCGCGCCGGCCTTGACGCCAGCGAAGGCGTGCACTGGGCCTCCAAAGGTGAGGGCGAGTTCGAAATCGCCACTGTCGACAAGGCTGACCGCGGTACGCGTATCGTGCTGCACCTCAAAGCGGCTGAAGATGAGTTCGCCGACGGCTACCGCCTGCGCAATATCATCAAGAAATATTCCGACCACATCGCTTTGCCGATCGAACTGCCGAAAGAACAAGCGGCTGTCGAGGGCGAAGAAAAACCTGCCCAGGAATGGGAAGTGGTCAACCGTGCCAGCGCCTTGTGGACCCGCCCTCGTACCGAAGTCAAAGACGAGGAATACCAGGAGTTCTACAAGCACATCGCTCACGACTACGAGAACCCGCTGAGCTGGAGCCACAACAAGGTCGAAGGCAAGCTGGAATACAGCTCGCTGCTCTACGTACCGGCCCGCGCTCCGTTCGACCTGTACCAGCGTGAAGCGCCGAAAGGCCTGAAGCTGTACGTGCAGCGCGTGTTCGTGATGGACCAGGCAGAATCCTTCCTGCCGCTGTACCTGCGCTTTATCAAGGGTGTGGTCGACTCCAACGACCTGTCGCTGAACGTGTCGCGGGAAATCCTGCAGAAAGACCCGATCATCGACTCCATGAAGTCGGCGCTGACCAAGCGCGTGCTCGACATGCTGGAAAAACTGGCGAAGAACGAGCCTGAGCAATACAAGGGCTTCTGGAAAAACTTCGGCCAGGTCATGAAAGAAGGCCCGGCGGAAGATTTCGCCAACAAGGAAAAAATTGCCGGCCTGCTGCGTTTTGCCTCGACTCAGGCTGACGACGGCGAGCAGGTTGTGTCGCTGGCCGAGTACCTGGCACGCGCCAAGGAAGGTCAGGACAAGATCTACTACCTGACCGGCGAAACCTACGCCCAGGTCAAGAACAGCCCGCACCTGGAAGTCTTCCGCAAGAAAGGCATCGAAGTGCTGCTGTTGACCGACCGTATCGACGAGTGGCTGATGAGCTACCTCAGCGAGTTTGACGGCAAGACCTTCGTCGACGTGGCCCGTGGTGACCTGGACTTGGGTAACCTGGACTCCGAAGAAGAGAAGAAGGAAGCCGAAGAAGTCGCCAAGGCTAAAGAAGGCCTGGTCGAGCGGATCAAGACTGCCTTGGGCGATGCCGTCAGCGAAGTGCGGGTTTCCCACCGTCTGACCGATTCCCCGGCGATTCTGGCCATCGGCGAGCAGGACCTTGGCATGCAGATGCGCCAGATCCTTGAAGCCAGCGGTCAGAAAGTGCCGGATTCCAAGCCGATCTTCGAATTCAACCCAGCTCACCCGCTGATCGAGAAACTCGATGGCGAGCAGAGTGAAGAGCGTTTTGGCGACCTGTCGCACATCCTCTTCGACCAGGCAGCCCTGGCCGCCGGTGACAGCCTTAAAGATCCGGCCGCGTATGTGCGCCGCCTGAACAAGCTGTTGGTTGAACTGTCGGTTTAACACCGTTGTAGAAAAACCCGCTTCGGCGGGTTTTTTCGTTCTAACGCACCTTAACTGGAGTAAATGATGAGCCAAGTCACTGTACGTTCCGTGGTCTATCAGATTGATGGCCAGTCTTATGAAAGCCGCCTGGCGTTCGACGCCAGCCACAACGGCCCGTTGCCGGGCCTGCTGATGGCGCCGAACTGGATGGGTGTGAGTGCGGGTGCCGAGGAAATCGCTAAAAGCGTGGCCAGCCAAGGCTACGTGGTGCTGATCGCCGACCTGTACGGGCAAACCGTACGCCCGACGAATGGCGATGAAGCCGGCGCTGCGATGACGCCGTTGAAGAACGATAACCCGGCGCTGCTCAAGCGCATGCAGGCGGCCTTTGAGCAACTGCAAAGCCAGACCGAAGCGGCCGTTGATACCTCGAAGCTGGCCACCTTCGGTTTCTGCTTTGGCGGTTTCTGCTCCCTGGAGCTGGCACGTACCGGTGCGCCGTTGAAGGCTGCCGTGTCGTTCCACGGTACGATCGACACGCAGAATCCTGCAGGTGCGAAGCACGTCAAAGGCTCGGTGCTGGTGCTGCACGGCGCTTCCGATCCATTGGTGCCAAAAGAGCAACTGCCGGCGTTTGAGGCGGAAATGAACGCCGCCGGTGTGGATTGGCAGTTACTGAGCTACGGCGGCGCGGTGCATTCCTTTACTGACCCGCACGCCAATGTGCCGGGCAAGATGATGTACGACGCAAAGACGGCCAAGCGGGCGTTCCAGTCGATGCATAACTTGCTGGATGAAGTGTTCAAATAGCCCCATTGATCGTTCCCACGCTCTGCGTGGGAACGCCTCGCTGGACGCTCAGCGTCCGCTCTTGGTGACGCGGAGCGTCACGGGCTGCATTCCCACGCGCGTGGGAACGATCATCTCACCGGCAACTCAATCCTTTCAGACTCACCCGGCACCGTCGGCCAATCCCCGGCCGCCCAACGCTGTCTGGCCTGTTCAATCACCGCCGGATCGCTCGCGACAAAATTCCAGTTGATCCGCCGTGGCCCATCCAGCGGCGCGCCGCCGAACACCACCACGTGGCAATCGCTTTCAGCAAACAAGGTCATTGCCTGCCCGCTCGGCAACACCACCAGGCTATGCGCCTCGACTGCGTCACCGTCCAACTGCGCATCGCCGTCCAGCACATACACCGCCCGTTCTTCATGCTCATCCGGGATCAGCAAGGTGGTGGCCGTCTGCATCTGCACTTCGGCATACAGCGTGGGTGACAGCACCGGCACCGGCGATTTAAGGCAGAAGCCCGAGCCTGCGATCAGGCGAATCTGCACGCCCAGGTTGTCGCTCACCGGCAGGCTCGCCGCCGGGTGATGGCTGTAGTGGCCAGGACCGGTTTCGTGGTCTTTGGGCGAGGCCAGCCACACTTGCAGGCCATGCAGGCTGAAGCCGCTGGCCTTGATGGCATCGGGCGTGCGTTCGACGTGGGCAATCGCGCTGCCGGCGGTCATCCAACTCACGTCACCGGCTTGCACTACCTGGTCCGAGCCTAGGCTGTCCTTGTGCTGCAAGGCGCCTTCGAACAGATAGGTGAGGGTGGACAGCCCAATATGCGGGTGCTGGCGGATATTCATGCCAGTGCCGGGCGCATAGCGGGTCGGCAACATATGGTCGAAAAACACAAAAGGCCCGACGCTGCGGCATTCGCGTGACGGCAGCGGGCGCAGGATCGGCTGGCCTTCGACGTCTTCGGCGCGCGGGCGGATCACGGTGAGGGTGGTCATTGGGCGTCCCTGTCTAAGCGGGTTAGGTGCTACTGAGCATAACCCGCTCGACGGGAGGTTGGCGCTACTGGCTGAAGGCACCTTCGGACAGTTTGGTCTCGATGGTGACTTCGGCGGTGGTCATCAGCTTGTGTGCCGGGCACTTATCGGCGACGCGATGCAGCTCATCGCGCTGCTCATCGCTGAGTACGCCCTTGAGCGTCAGCTTGACGTTGAGCTTGTACTTGCCTTTTTGCTCCTCGGCGCTGTCGTGGGTGACTTCCACGGTGACGCCGGTGAGCGGGATGTCTTTTTTCTGAGCGTAGAGCTTCACGGTCAGCGCCTTGCACGAGGCCAGGGCGGCGTCGAAATAGTCGTGGGGCGAGGGCGCCGAGTCGTCACCGCCCAGGCTTTTGGGCAGGTCGGTGAACAGTTCGTGGTTGTTGATGTTCACGCTGTGGCGAAAGTTATCGTGGTTCAGGGTATTGACGGTAACAGGCATGGCAAACCTCACGAGGGCAGAAAAAGGTCATGCAGTTATAGAGCATGCTGGCACTTCAGTGTTCCGCGTTTTTTGCAATGGCAGCTCGCGCGATTGCAATGGGCGTTGATATCGCGTTTTCGTCTTACGCAAACGGGACAACGGGCCGATACCTTTCAGGAGACCTGCTGCAGGTGGATGCAGCGCATTCGGAAGGAATCCAGGCATGAGTATCCGTAGTTTGAATATCGCCCCGCGCGCCGGTTTGGGCTTTGGCGTGCTGGCATTGATGGTGTTTGCTCTGGGCGGTTTCGCCCTGCTGCAAATGGCCAATATGCGCCAACAGTCCGATCAGGTAGAGAACAATTGGTTGCCCAGCGTGATGGCGGTGGGGGAGATGGCCCAGGACCTGCTGCGGGTGCGTGCGCTCACTCTGCGGTTGCTGGTCAACCGTGACCCGCAGGCGCTGGCGCAGAACGAGCAGAAACTCACTGACCTGAAAAACGGCCTGCACCGGGCGCAGACGCTCTACGAAGGGCTGATCGTACTGCCCGAAGAGCGTGCGCTGTTTGATCGCTTCAAGGCCCAGGAGCAGCAATACCTGCAACGCCAGGAGCAGGTGATGGGGTTTTCCAGGGCCAATCAGCTGGAAGACGCGATCAGGATCGTCAACGGTGAGATGAATCAACTGGCCGATGAGTTGGCCGCGACCTTGCACGACCTGGTGACCTTGAACAAGGCCAGTGCCAACCAGGCCGCGAACCTGGCGCAGAGCGTATTCACGCAATCGCGCACGTGGGTGGTCGGCATGATAGTGCTCACTGCATTGATCACCATCGGCCTGGCGGTCTGGCTGACCCGCAGCATCGTGCTGCCGTTGGCGCAGTCGCTGAAGGTCGCCCAGGGCGTGGCGGGCGGCGACCTCACCGGTGAGATCAGCGTGACCGGCAACGATGAGCCCGCGCGCTTGCAGCAGGCGCTCAAGGGCATGCAGGCGAACCTGCGCGACACCATTCGACGGATTGCCGAGTCTTCGAACCAATTGGCTTCGGCTTCTGAAGAGCTCAGCTGTGTGACTGAAGATGCGACCCGTGGCTTGCATCAGCAGAACCAGGAAATCGAACAGGCGGCCACGGCGGTCAACCAGATGACCGCAGCGGTGGAGGAGGTGGCGAGCAATGCGGTGGCCACGTCCCAGGCGTCTCGCGAGTCTGATCGCATTGCCCAGCGTGGGCGCGCGCAGGTGCATCAGACCGTGGTGTCGATTGAAGCGCTGGCCGATGATGTCACCTCCAACGCCACTCAGGTCGAGGACCTGGCGCAGAAGGTCTATGGCATCAGCAAGGTGCTGGATGTGATTCGCTCGATTGCCGAGCAGACCAACTTGCTGGCGCTGAATGCCGCGATTGAGGCGGCGCGCGCAGGCGATGCCGGGCGTGGCTTTGCGGTGGTGGCCGATGAGGTGCGGGCCTTGGCCCATCGCACGCAGCAGTCGACCCAGGAAATCGAGTTGATGATCAGCGGGATCCAGCAAGGCACCGATCAGGCTGTCAGTTCAATGCAGCAAAGCAATACACGGGCGCGCTCTACGCTGGATATTGCCAAGTCGGCGGGCACGGCGTTGGAGGAGATTGCGTCGGCCTTTACCTTGATCAACGAGCGCAACCTGGTGATTGCCAGCGCGTCGGAGCAGCAGGCGGCGGTGGCGCGGGAGGTGGATCGCAATTTGATGAACATTCGCGATCTGGCGCATCAGACGTCGACCGGGGCTAACCAGACCAGTGCGGCGAGCCAGGAGTTGTCGCGGTTGGCGGTGGACCTGAATACCATGGTGGCGCGGTTTTCGGTGTAGGGCTTGGGACTGAGGTGATGCTATCGCAGGCAAGCCAGCTCCCACATGTTGGCTGGCGAACACCGTCAAATGTGGGAGCTGGCTTGCCTGCGATAAGGGCGACTCGGTCTCATTCCATTGCCCACAAAAAAGCCCCGAACCAGTCGGGGCTTTTTCAGGTGATCAACCTGCGGGGCTTACTTGCCCTGCCAGCGTTTCAGTACCAGGGTGGCGTTGGTGCCACCGAAGCCGAAGCTGTTGCTCATCACGGTGTCGATCTTGGCGTTTTCAACGGTCTTGGTCAGGATCGGCATATCGGCGACGACCGGGTCGATCTCGTCGATGTTGGCCGAGCCGGCCATGAAGTTGCCTTCCATCATCAGCAGGCAGTAGATCGCTTCGTGAACGCCGGCGGCGCCCAGGGAGTGACCCGACAGGCTCTTGGTAGAGCTGATGGCCGGTGCCTTGTCGCCGAATACCGCACGCACACCTTCCATTTCCTTGGCATCGCCGACCGGAGTCGAAGTGCCATGGGTGTTCAGGTAGTCGATTGGGGTGTCCACGGTGGACATGGCCATCTGCATGCAACGGATGGCGCCTTCGCCGCTTGGCGCAACCATGTCGTAGCCGTCGGACGTAGCGCCGTAGCCGACGATTTCCGCGTAGATTTTTGCGCCACGGGCCAGAGCGTGTTCCAGCTCCTCGACCACTACCATGCCGCCACCGCCGGCGATGACGAAACCGTCACGCTTGGCGTCGTAGGCGCGGGAGGCCTTTTCCGGGGTTTCGTTGTACTGGGTGGACAGCGCGCCCATGGCGTCGAACAGGAACGACTGGCTCCAATGTTCTTCTTCGCCGCCGCCGGCGAAGACGATGTCCTGCTTGCCCAGCTGGATCTGCTCAACCGCAGTACCGATGCAATGCGCACTGGTGGCGCACGCGGAGGAGATCGAGTAGTTCACGCCCTTGATGGCGAACGGCGTGGCCAGGCAGGCCGAAACGGTGCTGCCCATGGTCCGTGTGACACGGTACGGGCCAACGCGCTTCACGCCTTTTTCGCGCAGGATGTCCAGCGCTTCCATCTGGTTGAGGGTTGATGCGCCGCCGGAGCCGGCGATCAGGCCGGTGCGTACGTTCGAAACCTGGTCTTCGCTCAGGCCTGAGTCGGCGATGGCGTCTTTCATGGCCAGGTAGGCGTAGGCGGCAGCGTGGCCGACGAAGCGATAGATCTTGCGATCAATCAGTTCTTCGAGGGGCAGGTCGATGGAGCCGGAAACCTGGCTACGCAGACCCATTTCGGCATATTCCGGGTTGAAGCGGATGCCAGGGCGACTTGCACGCAGGTTAGCGGTGACGGTCTCTTTGTCATTGCCCAGGCAAGAAACAATACCCAGACCAGTGATAACGACGCGGCGCATGCGGATAACCCTTAAAAGTTGTCAGTGGAAGTGAATACGCCGACCCGAAGGCCTTCGGCAGTATAGATCTCGCGACCGTCGACAGTCACCGAACCGTCGGCGATAGCGAGGTTCAGCTTGCCCTTGAGGACGCGCTTGATTTGAATGTTGTAGGTGACTTTCTTGGCGGTCGGCAGGACCTGGCCAAAGAACTTCACTTCGCCCGAACCCAGGGCACGACCGCGACCTGGCAGGCCTTGCCAGCCCAGGTAGAAACCGACCAGTTGCCACATGGCATCAAGGCCCAGGCAGCCCGGCATCACAGGGTCGCCTTCGAAATGGCAGGCGAAGAACCACAGATCAGGGGTGATATCCAGCTCGGCGACCAATTCACCTTTGCCGTACTTGCCACCCTCTTCGCTGATATGGGTGATGCGATCCACCATCAGCATGTTCGGGGCGGGCAGTTGCGCGTTACCTGGGCCGAACAGCTCACCGCGACTGCAGCGCAGCAGGTCTTCCCGAGTAAAGGCGTTTTGTTTGGTCATGCGAGCTCCTCAATAATCCCATGCGGCAGGGCAGGGTAAATCTTCCCGGACCGAATGAAGCGTTCATGCCTCATATCGGCAGCCTACACATAGACTATTGCGTTGTAGTGAAAGTCACAGCGTCAAGGCACTCAATGTACACTTGTTCACTGAAATTTTAAACCGAGCCTGTTTATCGGCCCGTTTGGGTGCCTAAGACTGCCGCACTTTCGTCTCTCGCGCCAGTCGCAGTTGGTTGATGGCGCGGCGCTATTGCACCCAGCGCTGCAGGATTTGCTGCAAATCCGTGCGTTTGAACGGCTTGGCCAGGTAATCGTTCATTCCGGCTGCCAGACAGGCTTCGCGATCACCCTGCAAGGCGTTGGCCGTCAGCGCGATAATCGGCAGGTCGGCGCAGCCGGGCAGTTGGCGAATCCGGCGGGTGGCTTCGTAGCCGTCGATCAACGGCAGGCGGCAATCCATCAGGATCGCGGTAAAAATCAGGCTCTCGGCACTGCGGATCGCCTCGGCGCCATCGATGGCCAGGCTCACTTCAAAGCCCAGGCTGCGCAACATGGCTTCGACCACGGTGCGGTTGACCGGGTTGTCCTCCACCAGCAACACATGGCGGCCATCACCCGCGCTGGCCTTGCCCTCGGCGTCCAGGGCGATCGCCGGCAGGCTGTGCTGGTCGATGGCCAGGGGGATTTCCAGGGTAAACACCGAGCCACGGCCTTCCTGGCTTTGCGCGCGCAGCGTGCCGCCCATACGTTCGGCCAGCGTGCGCGCAATGGGCAGGCCCAGGCCGGTGCCGCCGTAACGTCTGGAAATGGAACTGTCAGCCTGCTGGAACGCATCGAACATCAGCTCCAGGCGTTCGGCGGAAATCCCGATGCCACTGTCGCGCACCGTGCAGGTGAACCACACCAGTTCATGGTCGAGGGTTTGCCAATGGGGCTCGACGGTGACGCTGCCGTGCTCGGTGAATTTGAGCGCGTTACCGATCAGGTTCACCAGGATTTGGCGGATACGGGTCGGGTCACCCTGCACGCGCAAGGCGTCCATGCCCGGCGGAATCGGCAACTCCAGGCTCAACCCGCGCTGCTGTGCGCTGTGCTGGAAGGCCTGGGCACAACTGTTGATCAGGTCGGCGAGGTTGAAGGGGATATGTTCCAGCTCCAGCGCGGCGCGTTCGATGCGTGAGAAGTCGAGGATGTCGTTGATGACTTTAAGCAGGTGCTCGGTGGACTCCGATGCCAGCGCCGCGTATTCGGTCTGCTCCTCGGTCATCTCGGTGGTTTCCAGCAGTTGCAGCATGCCCAGCACGCCGTTCATGGGCGTGCGCAGCTCGTGGCTCATCATCGCCAGGAAGTCCGACTTGGCGTTGTTGGCCCGTTCGGCCTCTTCGCGGGTCTGGATCAACTGGGCCATGGCCTGCTGCTGTTCGCGGCTGGCCTGGTTAAGGCCTTCGGCGAGGTTGTTGATGTGTCGCGACAAGTCGCCCAGCTCCGAGTCATCGACAATCGGCAGCGGTGTCTTGTAGTCGCCTTGCTGGATGGCTTTTACCGCGTGGCCCATGGCGCTGATCGGCTGCGACAGGCTGGCGGCCAGGCGCCGGGCGAGCAGGAAGGTAAACAGCAGGGCGAACAGTGCGAGGATGCCGGCCTTGAACAGAATCTCCTGCTGGCGCTGGCTGAAGGCGTCGTTGGACATGCCGACGATCACCCGGCCCAGGTAATCGGCACGCGGCGCCTTGGGTTCGTTGAGGTTGTCCTGAAAAAAGTCATTGCCCAGCTGGATATGCTGCAAGCGGATGGGTGCCTGGAACACTTTCACCGACAGCGAACGGTCGTGTTTCTCCGAAGGTTGCTCGACATACACCAGGATGTTCTCGGTGCTGTCCTGAATCTCCAGGAAGCGCACATGCGGGGTGGCCAGCGTGGCACGCAGCAGGCTTTCGAGCACATCGTTGTTGCCGGAAATCACCCCGTACTCCGTGGCCGGGGCCAGTTGGTTGGCGATCAACTGGCCGGTGTGGTCGAGTTCCTGGCGCAGGTCCTGGATACGCACGAAGGTAAAGAAGCTGATCAACAGCAGGGTCAGCAACAGCGCCGGGCCCAGGGTGATGAGCTGGGTGCGGGTGTTGATGTCCCAGCGACGACGCAAGGTCATGGGCGTTTTTCTCCTTCGGCCAGGCGGGCGGCGACGGCGGCTTCGTCCACCTGTTCGATCCCCAGTGAGCGCGCGACTTGCGGGTTGCCCACGACTTTGAAGTGTTGCGGGTACACGCTGCGTGGCCAGTTGGCTGGCGGGTGATCCAGCAGCCGGTCGAGTACATCCAGCCAGTCGGCCTGGTCGCTGTAGGTGCTGGCCAGGCTGCCGGCCTTGACGAACCCGGCGTTGGGGCCCACCAGCGGCAGTTGCTGGGCGTAGCTGCTGAGCAACAGGTTCTTCACGGTTTTCGGGTTGTACAACTGCGGGTCGTCGAGGCCGAGCAGCACGTCACTGTTTTTAAGCAGGTTTTGCAGCGGGCGGCTGTCGCTGATGTTGTCCCAGCGCTGCGGCACGATCTGCAGGCCCATGGGCGCTGCGTACTCGCGCAGCTCCGGCAGCAGGAACTCACTGTCGCTGCCATAGAGCACACCGATGCGTTGGGCCTGCGGCAGGATATTGGCGATCAGCTTGAGTTGGCGCGCCAGCGGCGGGTCGCTCCACAACAGGCTGATTTTTGCCGGGTGGGTGGTGCCCAGGCGCTGGCGTGCCTGCAGGCGGCTGATACGCAACACCAGGGTCGGCGGGCCCTGGTCATCCTGCAGGCGCCAGTCGAGGCCGGGCAGGTCCAGCAGGATCAGGCGCGTGCCGGGCGGCAACTGGCTGGGCGCGGGCAAGTCTTTGAGCGGGACAAAGCTCACCTGGTCCTCGGGACGCTGCCGGGCCAGGGCTTGGGTAAATGCCTGTACGCCGGCACCGTCTTCGGCGGCGGTCAACAGGATATCGGCGCTCCACGCCGGTGCTGTCAGTAACAGGCACACCAGCAGCAAGGCACGGCGCCAGCGCCGAAAGATAAAGAAGAGGGTCATCCGTGACTGAGCGCCCATGTCAGAATTCCAGCTCCGCGCTGAAATAGAGGACATGACGACTGTCGTAGTGGTTATCGGCCCAGGTGGTGGGCTGGTTATCGAGGCGTTGTTGCAACATGCCGGCCAGCTCCACATTGGCTTTGCCCAGGGCAATGCGCTTGGCCACCCGCAGGTCGACCCGTTCGAAGCGATATTGGTTGAGCGCATCGTCGCCATAGTAGAACAGCGCACTGGACCAGCCGTGGCCCCACTCGCGCAGCCAACCGGCCGAGCCGCTGTTGCGCGCGGTTTGCGCCTTGTCCAGCGGGTTGCTGGAAGCGGCGTCGACGTAAGCATAGGTCAGGCGCAGGCGGTCGGTATTGCTCATGCGCCAGTCGAACTGCGATTCGGCGCCGGTGAACCGTGCGCTGTTGGCGTTGCTGGCAATGTATTGGTTGTTGCGCAGCGGCGAGCTGATCATCTCGGTGATTTCGTCGTAGAACAGTTTCACGTCGACATTCAACCCGAAGTCGGCAAAGAAGCCGTTGTAGCCCAGCTCTCGTGAACGCATCAACTCTTTATCGAGGTTGCCGGGGCCCCGCGTTACCACAAAATATTGCCCGGAGTTCTGCCCGTAGGTCGGCGAGCTCAAATTGGTGACGCGGTAGCTCCAGTTGACGTTGTTCTCGAACATGTCGGGCGAGCGAATCGCCTCGGAGTACACCGCCCGCAGGCCGTGGCGCGGGTTGATCAGGTAGTTGACCGCCACCCGCGGCGTCAGCGAGTTGCCGCTCAGGTGGGTGTCTTCGTACATGGCGCCGCCCTGCAACAGCCAGTGTTCGCTGGCGCGCCATTCCAGGTGGCCGAACAAGCGCCAGGTGGTGTCGTCGAGGGTGCCGTTGAAGTAGGTATCGGAGTCGGCGCGGTCGTAACGGTAGTTCATGCCGCTGACCAGGCGCAGGCTGTCGGACAGGCTCAGGGTGTCCTGGATCTCCAAATCGTAGCGGCTTTCGCGGGTGCTTTGGTCGATGTCGCCGCAGACGCTTTGGTTAGCGCCGTTGCGCCACTGGTCGAGCACCTGGTTGCCCAGCGTTTGTTCGGCGGCACTGCCGGGTGGTGCAACGCCCTGGCTGTAGGTGTCCATGTGCCGCGCCAACCGTTCGGCATAGTTGGGGTTCAACTGCCACAACTGCGTCAGCTCCGGGCTGAACGAGACCTTTGCGTCACAGGCTTTCCAGACCTGCTGTCGGTCCCATTGCTGGGCCGAGCCTTGAATGTACAGGCTGTGCTCGGGGTTGAAGTCGACGTTCCAGCGCAACGACCCGGCATAGTCCTTGGCGACGGCATCGGAATTGGTGCCGCCTTCGGTAATCCCGGCAAACACCGGCGTGTAGGTATAGGGACGCTGGTTGGTGCCTTCCTTAGCGTCAAATTGCCAGTCGAGGCTCTGTTGCGCGTTCAGGGTCTGGCTCACCGCCAGGCTGAAGCGGTTGAGGCGGCGGCCGTCGCGGCGGTCGGCACCGACGGCATCGCTGTCAAAGCCATCGTCCTGCTGACCGGACAAGGACAGGCGCAAGTCACCGGTTTCCCAACCCACGCCCTGGCTGGCGTAGTAGTCGTTGATGCCGCGCTGGCCACGGATGACTTTAATCCGCGAACCGTGGCTGTTGGCCGGTGAGCGCGTGAGGATATTGACCACCGCCATCAGCGCGTTGGCGCCGTAGCTGACGGTGTTGGGGCCACGGAACACCTCGATGCGCTCGATATCTTCCATGGCCACCGGGATGTCGCTCCAGTCCACGGTGGCAAGGCCCGCGCGGTACACCGAGCGCCCGTCGATCAACACTTGCATGCGCCGCGCGTCGCTGGCGCTGGTGCCGTGGTAGTTCACTGCCGCCTGGTTGCCGCTGGTGTAGCCGACCATCATCCCCGGCACCAGCCGCAGCAGCTCGGCGATGTCGCGTGCGCCGCTGGCCTTGATCAGCTCGCTGTCGATCACCGTCATGCTGCCGGGCACGGCCGCGGCCGATTGCTTGAGGCGTGTGGCGGTCAACACTTGCGGCAGCGGCTGGCTGTCGAGAAACAGGTCATCAGCCAGCGCAGGTGTGCTGCACAGCAACATCAGCAACAGCGATGAGCGAGGAGGAGGGCCCAGATACACGGCACGGCCTTGATAATTACGGATAGCCGCCCATGTTAACTGAGGTGGGGCCATTTGCCAGTCGTGGGACTTGCAATTACTTCACACAAGTGTGGCATTTTCCGACAAGCGCACGAATTGACGCAGGGGCTGGCCGCAAGCGGGTCGCCCCGTATAATGCCGCCATCGCCATGTAAGGATTAACGGATTGCATATGACTGAACAGCGCCCTATTGCGGTCCTGGGAGGCGGAAGTTTTGGTACCGCCGTGGCTAACCTGCTGGCTGAGAATGGCCACGCGGTGCGCCAGTGGATGCGCGATCCCGAGCAGGCCGAGGCCATCCGCGTGCATCGGGAAAACCCCCGTTACCTTAAAGGCATCAAGATTCATCCGGCAGTGGAGCCGGTCACCGACCTGTTGGCGACGCTGACCGACTGTGACCTGTGTTTTGTCGCGCTGCCTTCCAGCGCCTTGCGCTCGGTATTGGCGCCCCACGCTGAGCGTCTGGCCGGCAAGCTGCTGGTCAGCCTGACCAAAGGCATTGAGGCGCAGACCTTCAAGCTGATGAGCGAAATCCTCGCCGAGATCGCCCCGCAGGCGCGCATCGGCGTGCTGTCCGGGCCGAACCTGGCGCGGGAAGTCGCCGAACACGCGCTGACCGCCACAGTGGTGGCCAGCGAAGACGAGGCACTGTGCGAACGCGTCCAGGCCGTGCTGCATGGCCGTACCTTTCGCGTCTACGCCAGTGGCGACCGCTTTGGTGTCGAGCTGGGCGGGGCGCTGAAAAACGTCTACGCGATCATCGCCGGCATGGCCGTGGCCCTGGGCATGGGCGAGAACACCAAGAGCATGCTGATCACCCGCGCGCTGGCGGAAATGACCCGTTTTGCGGTGAACCAGGGCGCCAACCCGATGACATTCCTCGGGCTGGCCGGCGTAGGCGACTTGATCGTCACCTGCTCGTCGCCCAAAAGCCGCAACTACCAGGTCGGGTTCGCTCTCGGCCAGGGCCTGAGCCTGGAAGACGCGGTCACGCGCCTGGGCGAAGTCGCCGAAGGCGTCAACACCCTCAAGGTGCTGAAGGCCAAGGCCCAGGAAGTCGGTGTGTACATGCCGCTGGTCGCCGGGCTGCACGCGATCCTGTTTGAAGGGCGCACCTTGAACCAGGTGATCGAGCTGCTGATGCGCGCCGAGCCCAAAACCGACGTCGACTTTATTTCCACCAGTGGTTTCAACTGAGGAACGCGCACATGAACGATCCGAAAGACGCCCCAAAATACGAGTCCATCCTGCTGCGTATCCTGTGGATGCTGGTGTTTGCCCTGGTGTGGCAAGTGGCGCAGTTCCTGCTCGGTGCGCTGGTGGTGGTGCAACTGATTTATCGCCTGATCTACGGCGCGCCGAATCTGGGCCTGATGAATTTTGGCGACAGCCTCAGCCAGTTCCTGGCGCAGATCGGCCGTTTCGGCAGCTTTCATACTGAACAGAAACCCTGGCCGTTCGCCGATTGGCCAACCCCACGTGCACCTGAAGGCGAAGCCGCCCACAGCGTGCCGCCGGCGCCGCACCCGGTGCGTGATGAGGAGCCGAAGCTGTGAAGCTATGGATTTTGCGTCACGGTGAAGCCGAAGGGCATGCGCGCACCGACGCCGAGCGCAACCTCACCGAGCATGGCCGTGGCGAAGTGTTGCGCAGTGCCGCGCACCTGATTGGCCAGCCCATCAGCGCCATTATCGCCAGCCCCTATGTGCGGGCGCAGCAGACGGCGCAGTTGGTGCGTGAGGCGCTGGGTTTCGAGCCGCAGGTCCGCACGGTGCCGTGGTTGACGCCTGAGGGCAACCCGCTGCACGTGCTGGAAAAGCTCGACACCGATGACAACGTGCTGCTGGTCAGCCATCAGCCCTTGGTGGGCAGCTTGATCAGCTTTTTGCAGCATGGTCACCAGCGCCAGCCAGAGCCGATGCACACCGCCAGCCTGGCGGAGCTGGAAGGCGATTTTCCGCTGGCAGGGCTGATGAGCCTGGTCAGCGTAAAAAACCCATAAGCTGGATCGCTTCTTTTTGTGTGCTATATAGTCAACCAAGCAAGTGCTTGGTTGGCTATCATCGGATCACAAAGGAGCGCGTCCCATGCCTGTCGCTTTTCGTTTGCCGTTGCAGGTCTTCTTCGAACGTGAAGCGCGACACCCGCGCAAACCTTTTCTGGTGCAACCCATCGGCGGCGGCGAGGTGCAGACGCTCACCTGGGGCGATGTCGGCCATCAGGCCCGTTGCGCCGCGCATTGGCTGCGCGCCCGGGCATTGCCCCAGGGCTCGCACATTGCCCTGATCTCGAAAAACTGCGCGCACTGGATCATTGCCGACCTGGCGATCTGGATGGCCGGGCATGTGTCGGTGCCGTTGTACCCCAACCTCACGGCGGACTCCGTCAACCATGTGCTCACGCATTCGGAGGCAGCGCTGGTGTTGATCGGCAAGCTGGATGACTGGCCCGCCATGGCGCCCGGCATCCCGGCCGGATTGCCGACCATCAGCCTGCCGTTGTGCCCGGCCGGCGACTTTGATTTCAGCTGGGCAGACCTGCAAGCCAGTTCACCGATTCAGGACAACCCTTCGCCAGAGGCCGCGAACCTGGCCACCATTGTTTACACCTCCGGCACCACCGGCTTGCCCAAAGGCGTGATGCAAACCTTCGGCGCCTTGGGGTTTGCCGCCACGCGCGGCACGCAGATATTTGGCTTGGGCGAGGACGACCGGCTGCTGTCCTACCTGCCGTTGTGTCACGTGGCAGAGCGCATGTTTGTCGAGCTGGCGGCGATCTATACCGGGCAAACCGTGTTTTTCGCCGAAAGCCTCGACACCTTCCTGACCGACCTGCGCCGGGCGCGCCCCACGGCCTTGTTCGGCGTCCCGCGTATCTGGACCAAGTTCCAGATGGGCGTCTACGCCAAAATTCCGGAAAAACGCCTCGATACCCTGTTGCGCCTGCCTTTTATCGGCAAGCGCGTCGGCCACAAAGTGTTGGCCGGGCTGGGCCTGGACGCGTTGCGCATCGCGCTGTCCGGCGCCGCCCCGGTGCCGGAAGCCTTGCTGCGCTGGTATCAACGCCTGGGCCTGGATGTGTTGGAGGTGTATGGCATGACCGAAAGCTGCGGCTATTCCCATGTGTGCCGCCCTGGCCAGCAAACGCTGGGCTGGATCGGCCTGCCATGCCCTGGCGTTGAAGTGCGCATCGACCCAATGGGCGAAGTGCAGGTGCGCAGCGGCGCGACCATGCTCGGCTATTTCAAGGACCCGCAGAAAACCGCCGAAACCCTCACCGAGGATGGCTTCCTGCGCACCGGCGACAAGGGCGAGCAGGATGCCGACGGCCGCCTGCGCCTGACCGGGCGGCTCAAGGAGATCTTCAAGACCAGCAAGGGCAAGTACGTGGCCCCGGCGCCGATCGAAAACCGCTTGGCTGAACATGCACGCATCGAACAGGTGTGCGTGGTCGGCGATGGCTTGCTGGCGCCGATGGGCTTGTGCGTGTTGTCGGCCGGCAGCCAGGACCGGCAAGCGCTGCGCAGCAGCCTGGAACGCTGGCTGGAACAGGTCAACGGTGCGCTGGACAAGCACGAGCGGTTGCGCCAACTGGTGGTGGTCAAAGACAGTTGGGCGGTAGAGAACGGCTTTCTGACGCCGACCCTGAAGATAAAACGCAACGTGATCGAGTCGACTTACGGCGCACAATTTTCGGCCTGGAGCGAACGCAGCGAGCCGATTGTGTGGCAGGATTAGGGTCGTAATAAAACCAATAAGGACGATTTCATGAGCTTGTGGCGCACCCAACCGAATATCGAGCAACTCAACGCCAGCCAGAAAAACACCATCGGTGAATTGCTGGATATCCGTTTCGAAAGCTTCGACGACGAGTCCCTGACCGCGAGCATGGTGGTCGACCATCGCACCCACCAGCCGTATGGCCTGCTGCACGGTGGCGCGTCGGTGGTACTGGCCGAAAGCGTCGGCTCCATGGCGGCTTACCTGTGCATTGATGCCAGCAAATTCTATTGCGTGGGCCTTGAGGTCAACGCCAACCACTTGCGGGGTGTGCGCAGCGGGCGGGTGACGGCGGTGGCACGGGCGATTCATATCGGCCGTACTACCCAGGTGTGGGACATTCGCTTGACCAGTGACGATGGCAAGGCCAGTTGCGTGTCGCGCCTGACCATGGCCGTGGTGCCGTTGGGCGAGAACCCTCCGGCACGATAGGCGTGGCGTGAGTGTCATCATTCCTGGCGGTTACGGTCATTGCTGTGCGGTTAAAGGCTGGTGACAATTCACTTCTGTTCTCGTAGATGGATCCTGTATGTCGCAGCACGTGTTTTTTGCCCATGCCAATGGCTTTCCTTCGGCCACTTACGGCAAGTTGTTTGCCGCCCTGGCCCCGGAATACGCGGTGGCGCATTTGCCGCAGCACGGTCACGACCCCAGGTTTCCGGTGGATGACAACTGGCAAAACCTGGTGGACGAGCTGATCCACCACCTGGAACAGCAACCGGAGCCGGTGTGGGGCGTTGGCCATTCCTTGGGCGGCGTACTGCACTTGCACGCCGCCATGCGCTGCCCGCAGTTGTACCGTGGCGTGGTGATGCTCGATTCGCCGGTGTTGACCCGCGCTGACCGCTGGGTGATTCGCGCCGCCAAGCGCTTTGGTTTTATCGACCGCCTGACGCCGGCGGGGCGCACCTTGGGTCGACGTGAAGAATTCAGCGACCTGGCTGCCGCACGCAGCTACTTCGCCGGCAAGACGCTGTTTCGCGGCTTCGACCCGGAGTGCTTTGACGCGTACCTGCAACACGGCCTGCAACAGGTGGGCGATCGCCTGCGCTTGCGCTTTGACCCGGCCACCGAAATCAGTATCTACCGGGGCGTGCCCCACACCAGCCCAGGCCAGGTTCGCCAGCTGAAAGTGCCGCTGGCGGTGGTACGCGGTCGCCAGAGCCGGGTGGTGATGCGTCACCATGCCAGTGGTGTCGACCGCCTGCCCATGGGCGAAATGCTCACCATGCCCGGCGGCCATATGTTCCCCCTCGAACGCCCCCAGGACACCGCGACCTTGATCAAGCACCTGTTTTCCCGCTGGCAAGCCCGCGAGCGCAGCTGCGCATGAGCAACCCGGTCGAAGAAGTGCGCCTGAGCCTGCCGCATATCGAATTGGCCGCGCACCTGTTCGGGCCCGAAGACGGCCTGCCGGTGATCGCTTTGCATGGCTGGCTCGACAACGCCAACAGCTTTGCGCGGCTGGCGCCCAAGCTTGAGGGGCTGCGCATCGTTGCGCTGGACATGGCCGGGCACGGGCACTCGGCTCATCGGCCGGCCGGGGCCGGTTATGCCTTGTGGGATTACGTGTTTGATGTGCTGCAAGTGGCTGAACAACTGGGCTGGAAACGTTTTGCATTACTTGGCCATTCCCTGGGCGCCATCGTTTCCCTGGTGCTGGCCGGGGCATTGCCGGAGCGTGTCACCCACCTGGGGTTGATCGACGGCGTGATCCCGCCGACCGCCGCTGGCGAGAACGCTGCCGAGCGCCTCGGCATGGCGTTGCAGGCGCAATTGAGGCTGCAAGACAAGCGCAAACCGGTCTACAGCACCCTGGATCTCGCGGTGCAGGCGCGCATGAAAGGCGTGGTGGCAGTCAGCCGTGAAGCCGCTGAACTGCTGGCCCAGCGCGGTTTGATGCCCGTGCCGGGCGGCTACACCTGGCGCACCGACGCGCGCTTGACCCTGGCATCGCCGATGCGCCTGACCGATGAGCAGGCGATGGCTTTCGTGCGGCGCGTAGGTTGCGCTACACAGTTGGTCGTCGCGGCTGACGGCATGTTGGCGAAACATTCCGAATTGCTTTCTCAGCTACCTTTTACGGTGAACACGCTGCCGGGCGGCCATCATTTGCACCTTAATGATGAGCCCGGCGCGATCCTTGTTGCAGACTGTTTCAATCGGTTCTTCTCCACGCCTTGACTTGGCGGGGTCAACTGCCGAGGCTGGGCGGATTGAAAGGGAGTCAACCATGTACGAACTCAACACTGCTGTGCACTTCGATGGCCAGGGCTCACTCATCCGATGAGCCTGCGTAAAGAATGTCTCCGTGCCCTTGGGCTGTGCTGTTTGAGCCCCCTGGTGTTCGCCGCCGATGTGCCAGGTAGCCGGGATCTGCCGGCCGTGGCCCGTCAGGTCGATGCGCAAATCGTCGATTACCGCCCCGCTGAAGAAAAAGAACGCATCTACCCCATGGGCGCGATCCGCAAGATCAGCGGCCAGCTGCGCTACGAAGGCCAGGCCACGGCCCGCGGCCAAACCACTGCCATCACCTATGAACTGCCCGCCGAGCACACGTCCAGCGCCGCCTTTACCGCGACGCGTGAAGCGTTGCAGGCAAACGGCGCGCAGCTGTTGTTCTGGTGCCAGGCGCGTGATTGCGGCGAAAGCAGCCTGTGGGCCAATGAAGTGTTCGGCAACGCCAAGCTGGTCGGCGCCGACGGCCAGCAGGAATACCTGCTGTTGCGCCTGGCCGCCCCCCAGGACCACTCGTTGGTGGCACTGTATGGCATTACGCGCGGCAACCGCCGTGCTTATCTGCATGTAGAACAACTGGACGCTGGCGCGCCATTGGGCGACTTGCTGCCCACCTCGGCAACCTTGCTGCGCGAGCTTAAAAGCACCGGCGAGCTGGACTTTCCGGCACTTGGCAGCGCGCCTGACGCCACCTGGCTGACCTTGATTTCCCGTGGCTTGAACCTCGACGCCACCTTGCGCGTGAGCCTCACCGGGCCGACCGCCGAAGCCTGGCGCCAGGGCCTGATCGACAGTGGCGTGCGGGCCGCCCGCCTGGAAACCGGCAGCGGTGACGCTAAGGGTTTGCACCTGCATCTGATACGCTGACCGTTATCAAGGCGAACGGACCCGCGCCGTTCGCCTAAGCTCTCTTCCTACAGCCTTATTCTCGAGATACCCGATGCTCAATAACGATCGCCTACTGGTGCAAATCCTGCTGCTGGTGTTGTTTGGTGCCAGCTTCTGGGTAATGGCGCCGTTCTGGTCGGCGCTGTTCTGGGGCGCGGTGCTGGCGTTTGCCAGCTGGCCGCTGATGCGTTTGCTCACGCGCTGGCTGGGTGGGCGCGAATCCCTGGCGGCGGGCATCCTCACGTTGGGCTGGATGTTGCTGGTGGCGGTGCCGCTGGTGTGGCTGGGGTTCAACCTGGCCGACCATGTGCGCGATGCGGTGGGCCTGATCAAGGATATCCAGGTTGACGGCTTGCCCGCCGCACCTGCCTGGCTGAACTCGATCCCCTTTGTTGGCGAGCGACTGGTGGCGACTTGGGACAGCATCGACCAACAGGGTGCGGCGCTGATGGTCAGCATCAAGCCGTACCTGGGGCAGGTGGGCAACTGGCTGTTGGCGCGCAGTGCGCAAATTGGCGGCGGTATTCTTGAGCTGACCCTGAGCCTGGTGTTCGTGTTCTTCTTTTACCGTGATGGGCCACGGCTGGCGATGTTTGCCCATCGGTTGCTGGAGCGCCTGATCGGCGAACGCGCCGGTTACTACATCGAACTGGTGGCCGGCACTGTGCAGCGGGTGGTCAACGGCGTGATTGGTACGGCGGCGGCCCAGGCCCTGCTGGCGCTGATCGGCTTCCTGATTGCCGGCGTGCCGGGCGCGCTGGTGTTGGGCATCGTCACCTTCCTGCTCAGCCTGATCCCCATGGGCCCACCGCTGGTGTGGATTCCCGCCACGGCCTGGCTGGCATGGAAGGGCGACTACACCTATGCGGTGTTCCTCGGTGTGTGGGGCACGTTCATCATCAGTGGCGTGGACAACGTGCTCAAGCCGTACCTGATCAGCCGAGGCGGCAACCTGCCGCTGGTGATCGTGCTGTTGGGCGTGTTTGGCGGCTTGATTGCCTTTGGCTTCATCGGCCTGTTTATCGGCCCGACCTTACTGGCGGTGGCCTACAGCCTGCTGACGGATTGGAGCGCAACCCAGTCCCAGGAACGTCGCGAAGATAAAGCGCTTTAGGCCCTCGGTAAGTACATCACGGCCGTCAGGCCACCGCCTGGGGTTTCCTCCAGGCTCAGGTGGCCGCCGAGGCGCTCCACGGCTTCCTTGGAAATGGTCATGCCCAGGCCAACGCCACCGGAGTTGCGGTTGCGTGAGCCTTCGAGGCGAAAGAACGGTTCGAACACCGCCTCGCGTTTATCGGCTGCGATCCCTGGCCCGTGGTCGATCACGCGGATCACCAGGGCGCCACGGCTGTCTGCCAGCTCAATACGCGCTGTGCCGGCATACCGCAGGGCGTTGTCGATCAGGTTGTTGAGGCACGAACGCAGTGCCATCGGTTGCACCTGCAAAGGCGCGCAAGTGCCGCAGAATTGCACGTCCGAGCCTTGGTCCTGGGCGTTTTCGCTGAGAGACTCGACCAGCGCCTGCACGTCGAGCCAGTGCCGGGTCTCGCTGGTGCGCTGTTCGTGCAGGTAGCTCAAGGTGGCGTCGAGCATGCCGATCATGTCGTCCAGGTCCTGGCGCATCTGGCCTTGCAGCTTGGTGTCTTCGATTTGCTCCAGGCGCAGCTTGAGGCGTGACAGCGGCGTGCGCAGGTCATGGGAGACGGCGCCGAGCATGCGCGCGCGCTGGCTGACTTGCTCGCGGATGCGCTTTTGCATCAGGTTGAAGGTCGATGCAGCCTGGCGTGCTTCCCGTGGCCCGGATTCGTTGAGCGGCGGGCTGTCGAGGTCAAGGCTCAAGCGTTCGGCGGCTGCACTCAGGCGCTGGATCGGCCGGCTCAGCAGTTTGGCGCCGTACCAGGCGGCGATGATCAGCGAGATAAACTGAAAGGTCAGCGGCACCACGGGGCCGCCGTACCAGGGCCGGTGATGGCGGGCCAATGGCTTCATCGTGCCGTCAGGCTGCTCGACGAAGGTTTCCTGGGGCGGCGGTGGTGGCGGGCCGTAGTGGCGGAACCAGAAAATGGCCAGTACATGAGCGAGCACAATGGCCACCAGCAATACGCCGAACAGCCTGCCAAACAGCGTATTGAAGGTGGCGCGCATCAACCGATATCCCGGGCGTCGAACAGGTAGCCTTCGCCGCGCACGGTCTTGATCAGTTGCGGGGCTTTCGGGTCATCCCCAAGCTTCTGGCGCAGGCGTGATACGAGCAGATCGATGCTGCGGTCAAAGGCTTCGATGGAGCGGCCACGGGCAGCATCGAGTAATTGTTCGCGGCTCAGCACACGGCGCGGGCGCTCGATGAACACCCACAGCAGGCGAAATTCCGCGTTGGACAGCGGCACCACCAGGCCATCGTCGGCCACCAATTGGCGCAGTACGCTATTGAGGCGCCAGTTGTCGAAGCGGATATTGGCGCGCTGCTCGGTGCGGTCATCGCGCACCCGGCGCAGGATGGTCTGGATTCGCGCCACCAGCTCGCGCGGCTCGAACGGCTTGGACATATAGTCATCGGCGCCCAGTTCCAGGCCGATGATGCGGTCGGTGGGTTCGCAGCGTGCGGTGAGCATCAAAATCGGGATGTCCGACTCAGTGCGCAACCAACGGCACAGTGACAGGCCGTCTTCGCCCGGCAGCATCAGGTCGAGTACTACTACGTCAAAGGTTTCGGCTTGCATGGCGGTGCGCATGGCCGTGCCATCGGTGACGCCGGTGGCGAGAATATTGAAGCGGGCCAGGTAGTCGATCAGCAGTTCGCGGATCGGCAGGTCGTCATCGACGATCAGCGCGCGGGTGTTCCAGCGCTTGTCTTCGGCAATCACCGCGCCTTTTTGCTCTTCGTTTACAGAGACGGTAGGGGTATGCATAGTGCGATCATCTGCCTGGGTTGTTGCATTGAGCATAGGCGCCCGGTTCCATGGCTGGAAGTGCCGGGCGAGCGGTCATGTGCGCGAGGCTAGCCGTGGGGCGTGTTGAGGGCATGTCGGGAATGTATCGGTCTTGACACAATGACTCGAAATCCCCGGTTATGCGCGCTTGATCAGTATTTTACCGATCATCGGATCCCGCAACGGCGCCGCTTGCGCTACAATCCGCGCCGATTTCGACTTGCCTGAGAGCCCATTCCAATGTCCGTCTGCCAGACTCCTATCATCGTCGCCCTGGATTACCCCACTCGTGACGCCGCACTGAAGCTGGCTGACCAGTTGGACCCCACGCTTTGCCGGGTCAAGGTCGGCAAGGAGCTGTTCACCAGCTGCGCCGCCGAAATCGTCGGCACCCTGCGTGACAAAGGCTTCGAAGTGTTCCTCGACCTGAAATTCCATGACATCCCCAACACCACGGCCATGGCGGTTAAAGCCGCCGCCGAAATGGGCGTGTGGATGGTCAACGTGCACTGCTCCGGCGGCCTGCGCATGATGAACGCGTGCCGCGAAGTGCTCGAACAGCGCAGCGGCCCCAAACCCTTGCTGATCGGTGTGACCGTGCTGACCAGCATGGAGCGCGAAGACCTGGCCGGCATCGGCCTGGACATCGAGCCGCAGGAGCAGGTCCTGCGCCTGGCGGCATTGGCGCAGAAGGCTGGCCTGGATGGCCTGGTCTGTTCGGCCCTGGAAGCCCAGGCGCTGAAGACCGCGCACCCGTCGCTGCAACTGGTGACCCCGGGGATTCGTCCGGCGGGCAGTGCCCAGGATGACCAGCGCCGTATCCTGACGCCGCGTCAGGCGCTGGATGCAGGCTCGGACTACCTGGTGATCGGTCGCCCGATCAGCCAGGCGGCGGATCCGGCCAAGGCATTGGCGGCAGTCGTCGCCGAAATCGCCTGATACCTGTGGGAGCTGGCTTGCCTGCGATGCGGGCAACTCGGTCTTTCAGCCATACCGAGTTGATGCTATCGCAGGCAAGCCAGCTCCCACATTGACAGTGCTCACACCAGGTTCTGCGGTGGGTCAGCTGACTTTAAGCACCAACTTCCCAAAGTTCTCGCCGTTGAACAGCTTCATCAACGTCTCCGGGAAGGTCTCCAGGCCCTCGACAATATCTTCCTTGCTCTTGAGCTTGCCCTGGGCCATCCAGCCGGCCATCTCCTGCCCGGCGGCGGCGAAGTTCGCCGCGTGGTCCATCACCACAAACCCTTCCATGCGTGCACGATTGACCAGCAGCGACAAATAGTTGGCCGGGCCTTTCACCGCTTCTTTATTGTTGTACTGGCTGATTGCGCCGCAGATCACCACCCGCGCCTTCAAGGCCAGGCGGCTGAGCACGGCGTCGAGAATGTCGCCGCCAACGTTATCAAAATACACATCCACGCCTTTGGGGCATTCGCGCTTGAGGGCGGCGGTGACGTCTTCGCTTTTGTAGTCGATGGCCGCGTCAAAGCCCAGTTCATCAATGAGGAATTTGCACTTGTCGGCGCCCCCGGCGATGCCCACCACGCGGCAGCCCTTAAGCTTGGCAATCTGCCCGGCAATGCTGCCCACCGCACCAGCGGCGCCGGAGATCACCACCGTTTCGCCGGCCTTGGGCGCGCCGGTGTCGAGCAGGGCGAAGTAGGCGGTCATGCCGGTCATGCCCAGCGCTGACAGGTAGCGCGGCAGCGGTGCCAGTGTTGGGTCAACCTTATAAAAGCCGCGCGGCTCGCCCAGGAAATAATCCTGCACGCCCAGCGCGCCGTTCACATAATCACCCACCGCGAATTTCGGGTTGTTCGAGGCAATCACCTTGCCCACGCCCAGCGCCCGCATCACTTCGCCGATGCCGACCGGTGGAATGTAGGATTTGCCCTCGTTCATCCAGCCACGCATGGCCGGGTCCAGGGACAGGTATTCATTGCGCACCAGCACTTGCCCATCTGCTGGCGTGCCCACCGGCACTTCCTGGTAGGTAAAGGTCTCCCGCGTGGCCGCACCGACCGGGCGTTTGGCGAGCAGGAATTGGCGGTTGGTCTGGGCAGTCATGGCAGGGACTCTTCAAAAAGTGAGCCTTGAGTGATAGACCTTCATCGGCTTGGGGGCAAGGTTAAGGGTGAGTGCGAATGCCCGCCGATAGGTCGGGCTGATAGTTGGCCCGTGCGTCTTATCACTGCCATTCATGCGACTCCAACCGGCCATATGATAGTGCTGACGCGCCCGCCATGCGCTTGGCTAGACTCGGCCCACGGCTATTTCTCGCATAGGACATCCTCCATGAGCATGACGTTTTCCGGCCAGGTCGCCCTGGTGACCGGCGCCGCCGCTGGTATCGGCCGCGCCACCGCGCTGGCATTTGCCGCAGAAGGCTTGAAAGTAGTGGTTGCCGACCTGGATGTGGCGGGCGGCGAGGGCACGGTTGCGTTGATTCAACAATCAGGCGGCGAAGCGCTGTTCGTGCGCTGCAATGTCACGCTGGACGCCGACGTACAGCAATTGATGGCACAGACCATCGCTGCCTATGGGCGCCTGGACTATGCCTTCAACAACGCCGGCATCGAGATCGAGAAGGGCAAGCTGGCCGACGGCAGCCTGGATGAGTTCGATGCAATCATGGGAGTCAACGTCAAGGGCGTATGGCTGTGCATGAAGTATCAACTGCCGCTGTTGCTGGCCCAGGGCGGCGGTGCGATCGTCAACACCGCCTCGGTCGCCGGGTTGGGCGCTGCGCCGAAGATGAGCATCTATGCGGCGTCCAAGCATGCCGTGATCGGCCTGACCAAATCGGCCGCGATCGAATATGCGAAGAAGAAAATCCGCGTGAATGCAGTGTGCCCGGCGGTGATCGACACCGACATGTTCCGCCGTGCCTACGAAGCAGATCCGCGCAAAGCCGAGTTCGCCGCCGCCATGCACCCGGTCGGGCGCATTGGCAAGGTCGAGGAAATCGCCAGTGCCGTGCTGTACCTGTGCAGCGATGGGGCGGCGTTTACCACAGGGCAAGCTTTGGCGGTGGATGGCGGCGCAACGGCTATCTAGGACGCAATGCCATGCACTCTTCGAAAAGGATGGGGGCGCTGTGGGGCGTTTCCATGGCTGGCACAAGGCCTCGTCAGAATGTGTATCAGAAGGTAAATAAGTCAATAAAATCAATACTTTAATAAAAGTTAGCGACCGGTTTTGGCAAGCTTCTGTGCTTAACTGTTTGGGGTTGAATAACAGACAGTTGAAGTGAGTGGCTCATGGATTTAGGGATCGATCGACAAGCCCTTGTACCGGTGGTGCAGCAAATCGTCAGCGCGGTGGCGCAATGGATACGCAAGAGCGGCGCGAGCCCCGGCACGCGCTTGCCGTCTATCCGGCAACTGGCCCTCGACAACCTGCTCAGCCAGTCCAGCGTGATAGAGGCTTTCGAGCGAATGGTTGCCCAGGGTTTACTGGCGTCCCGGCAAGGCTCGGGATTTGTGGTCGCCCAGCCACCTGTCTGCCTTGAAAGCCACTGGTATGAAGGTGCAGAGCTGGGCTGGGGCGCCTACGTCGATGGCCCGTTGGGCGAGTTGAAGCTCGGTTGCGGCTGGCTGCCGGACACCTGGCGTGAAAGCGATGACCTGTGCTACGCGATACGGGAAATCAGCCGCACCGACACGGCCGGCCTCTTTAACTACAGCACGCCACTGGGCCTGCCGGCATTGCGCGAGCAGCTGCTCAAGCGGCTGACCCAGATAAAGGTGGCTACCTGCCTGGATCGCATCCTGACCACCCATGGAGCCAGCCACGCACAGGACCTGTTGATACGCTCGCTGCTCAAGGCCGGCGATACGGTGGTGGTCGAGACGCCGGGCTACGCCAACCTCTATCGACAGTTGGAGCGCCATGGCGTCACGTTGCTGGAAGTTCCGCGCACCGTGGGCGGCCCGGACATGCCGGTGCTCGAGCAACTGCTGCTGCGCCATCGCCCCAAGTGCCTGTTCATCAACTGCCTGTACCACAACCCCACGGGCACCAGCTTGTGCCGCGCCGTGGCCGAGCGGTTGCTGGAGCTTTCGCAACGTGATGGCTTCCTGATCATTGAAGAGGATGTTTTCGGCGACCTGCAGCACGCCAGTTGCACGCGGTTGTCGGCCTTGCCCCATGATGACCGCGTGATCTACGTATCAAGCTTTTCCAAGACCCTTAGCAGTGCCCTGCGCGTGGGTTACGTCAGTGCCGGCACGGCGATCGTTGCGCGAATGGCCAGCCTCAAGACCCTGACCGGTATCGGCACGTCACGGTTTGCCGAAACAGTGGTCGCCACGCTGTTGGCCAATGGCACTTACCGCAAGTGGGTGCAACGCCTGCGCAAGCGTTTGAATGCGCAAATGGCAGCCACTCTGGAGGTGCTGGAGGATGAGGAATGGCAGGTGTTTGCCGTGCCTGCCGGTGGTATGTTCGTGTGGGCGCGGCCGGGCCTGGGCGATCATTCCCGGTTACAGGCGTGCGCGCGCAGGCTTGGCGTCTTGCTGTCGGGCGGGGCGCTGTTCACTCCCCGCGGCGAACACAGTGACTGGCTGCGCATTAATGTGGCCTATGCTGCTGATCAGCGGGCGTTGGCATTGTTCCGGGCCATGGGGCCTGCCAGATCGACCTCGACCATTCTGAAAACGACGAGCATGTAGCTTTTTGCCATTATTGTGACGCCAACGTCTTGTGCCAATGGCGTCTCGTTGCGAATCTCGCTGCATGGCAACCAGGCTTGCTGGCAGCTGCCCGTGCAGAGGATTCAAGTGCAATGATTTCGGCCGTGCAACGACGTTTCGCCAACCTCGGTATGGCAAAAAAACTGGGCTTGGGCTTCTCCCTGGTGCTGCTGCTGACGGCGCTGGTGGCGGCCATTGGCGTGTGGTCGCTGCAAACCGTTGCCCAGCGTTTCGAAGGCCTCAATGCGATGTCCTCGCTCAACAGCGGCTTGCTCAAGGTGCGCTTGATCGAGCAGGACTACGCGTTGCATGCCGACCCCAAAGCCGTCGATGCCTTGCATGAAAGCGTCGATGCCCTGGCTGCCCTGGCGGCCACGCTCAAGGCCCAGTCCGCCGCCAATGTGCCGGTGATGGGCGACGTTGAGCAGGCGTTGGCCGCGTATCGCCAGGCGTTCGACGAATTTGTCGAGTTGACCCAGACCAAGGACCTGGCGCTGGAGATGGCCAGTTGGTCGGTCTCCAGCGTGGCCAATAACCTCGATGTGCTGCAAGCCGGCCTGGCCGACGATGGCGCCTATGGCCTCAAGGAAAGCCAAGGCAAGGAGGGCGCCGAGTTTATCGAACAGGCCGGGCAGGTCGGCCAGGTGTCGCGGTTGATGCTGCAAGCCATGAACGAGGCGCGGGTGCGCCTAGACCAGAGCCGCAAGGCCGATGCAGACAACGCCGAGCAGGGCAAGATCGAACAGGCCGACCAGGCCCTGGCGCAGGTCGAGCAGTTGAAAACCGCGGTCAAGGACGCGGGTTACCAGACCGTGCTCAACGAGGTGTCCGGGCATATTGCCGCGTTCAGCGAAAAACTCGCTGAGTACACCGGTTTGCTGGCTCAGGAAAAAATCGTCTACAAGCAATTGCATGACCGCGCCGACCAGGTGGTCAGCCGGGTCAACCAGGCGTATGCCGCCGAAGACCAGTCAATGCAGGCGCAATTGAAGAAAAGCACGCTGCTGATCATCGGCTCTTCGGCGTTGGCGTTGTTGGTGGGGCTGATTGCCGCCTGGCTGATTACCCGCCTGATCGTGGCGCCGTTGCGCAGTGTGATTGCCGTGGCCCAGCAGATTGCCGCCGGAGACCTGAGCGGGCGCATGGAGGTCAGTCGCCGTGATGAGATCGGCCAGCTGATGCTAGCGATGCAACAGATGGGCACTGGCTTGAGCCAGATGGTCAGCGGCTTGCAGGCCGGCATCGAGCAATTGGCCAGCTCTGCACAATCACTCTCCAGCGTCACCGAACAAACCAATCTGGAGGTCAGCAGCCAGAAGGAGGAGACCGAACAGGTCGCCACGGCGATGAACCAGATGACCGCCACGGTGCATGACGTGGCGCGTAACGCCGAAGAAGCGGCGCAAGCGGCGCAGACCGCCGATGCCAAGGTCGACAGCGGCCAGCAGGTGGTGCGTCAGAGTCTGCAGCGCATTGAGTTGCTGGCGTCCTCCAGCACCAGTGCCAGCGCCAGTATCGACAGCCTCAGTGCCGAAATCCAGCACATCGGCACGGTGTTGGGGGTGATCAAAAGTGTCGCCGAGCAGACCAACCTGCTGGCCCTTAACGCCGCCATCGAGGCCGCCCGTGCCGGCGAGCAAGGCCGAGGGTTTGCAGTGGTGGCCGATGAGGTGAGGGCGCTGGCCAAGCGCACTCAGCAATCGACCGAGGAAATCGAACGGTTGGTGAGCACCTTGCGCAGTGCCGCGCAGTCGTCGGTGCAGCAGATTCAGCAAAGCGGCGAACTGGTGAAACTGGCCGTCAGCGATGCACTGGAAACCGAGAGCGCTCTGGGCAGCATCGCCGCTGCCGTGTCCCTGATCCAGCAGATGAACCAGCAGATTGCCGCCGCCGCCGAGGAGCAAAGCTCGGTGGCCGAAGAGATCAATCGCAGTGTCACCAGTATCCGCGCGAGTGCCGACCAATCGGCGCTGAGCATGCAAGGTAACGCCGCGTCGAGCATTCAGCTGGCGCAGTTGGGGGCTGAACTTAAGGGCATGGTGGGGCACTTCCGCCTTTGATCCATGAGCAAAGGCGGAACCGCGCGATCAGGCGTTGTTGGCGAGGAAGGTCAGCAGGGCTTCGTTGACGAAGTCCGGGTTTTCGCGGCTGGAGATATGCCCGGCGTCTGGAATCAGGGTCAGGCTGCAACCGATCAGCTCGGCCATTTCCCTGGATTCGGCGGGTGGGCGTGGTTTGTCCTGCTCACCGCACATGATCAGGGTGGTGTCGGTGTCCAGGCGGTGCAGTTGGTCGAGGATATCGGCGCGGCTGAAGATCTGACGGCCCAATGGCACGATGCTGTCCAGCAGGCGCTCCCTGGAGAAAGCCTGCAGCGACTGGCGGAAATCCTGGTACAGCGCCGACTCGCGGTCGATGCCTGGCCGAAAGAAGATCGGTGCGATCACATCCAGTAACGGCTCAGGGATGGCGCCGGCGTCCTCGATCATCTTGAACAGCGAGAAGTAATACTGGCGCGTGGCCTCGGGCTCGGCGCCGAGGTAGGTGTCCATCAGCACCAGGCTGTTGATGCGCTGCGGCGCCAGCAATGCCAGGCGCGCGCCCCACATGCCGCCGACCGACAGGCCCACCAGGTTGATCTGTGCGATGTCCAGTTGATCCAGCAGGGCCAGGGTCTGGCGTGCCAGGTCGTCGAGGGACTGGGTTTGGGCCGGCAGCGGGCCGGATTCACCATGGCCCCACAGCTCGGGGACGATCACGCGGTACTGTTGCGACAGGGCTTCGATTTGCGGCGCCCACATGTGGCGGTCCCACAGGTAGCTTGAGCCCAGCAGAACGACCGGGCCGGTGCCCTGGTCGACGTAGAGCAGCGGTTGTCCATCAATGACGGCGACAGGCATAGCAGGCCTCTGACTTCACGGAGTTAGGGGCACTTTTTTACGCTAGTCGAGGGCGGGGGGATAGGTGCAAAGTGATGGCACTTGGTGGTGGCGTGGCGTGGCGTGGTGGGTGGGTTGGGTTGGGTTGGGTGAATATCCGATATATAGGTAACGGCGGCTTAGGGTTCCGCCCTGACGGCGGGTCACTTTTGTAAAGACACAAAAGTAACCAAAAAGTCTTCGCCCCAACACTCGGTGCCTCGCTGTGGCTCGGCA
>NZ_LMKI01000018.1:0-98682 GCF_001421425.1 Pseudomonas sp. Leaf15 | reverse complement strand
TTACGATCTCTCGTTAGCGGGAGGCGAATTCTACAGCGTTACACGCTGCTGTCAACACCTCTTTTTCAACTTCCTTTTGGCTTCGATGAACTGAAGCAACCTGCTGCCGAAAACTTCGTAACTCTTTGTTTACCAAGGAGTTTTACGTTTCGACTGCGCCGGAAGTGGGGCGAATTATAGACAGATATGAAACACCGTCAACACTTAACTTAGGTTTTCTATCAAATAGCCCCAAATGCCCTATCCCTTCTATATAAAAAGCACAGCAACCCGAACTGAGCAATATATTGCTCAAAGCCAGACAGTTAAGCATCATAGGCGCTCTGCTTCTTTACCATGACTTCGGACACCCGCCCCAATGACCACACCACCTCGCAGCCTGGCCTCGACATTGTTCCCGGTCGGCCTGCTGTTGATCGCCATGGCCTCCATCCAGTCCGGCGCCTCGCTGGCCAAGAGCATGTTCCCCATCGTCGGCGCCCAGGGCACTACGACTCTGCGGCTGATTTTCGCCAGTGTGATCATGCTGCTGCTATTACGCCCATGGCGCGCCAAACTCACGGCCAAGTCCCTGCGCACGGTCGTCGTCTACGGCATGGCGTTGGGTGGCATGAACTTTCTCTTCTATATGTCCTTGCGCACAGTGCCCCTGGGCATCGCAGTAGCGCTGGAATTCACCGGCCCGCTCGCCGTGGCTATCTATGCCTCGCGCCGAGCGATTGACTTTGTATGGATCGGCCTCGCGATCGCGGGCCTGCTGTTATTGATCCCCACCGGCGAAACCAGCAGCGGCATCGACTTGATTGGCGCCGCCTATGCACTGGGTGCCGGCGTTTGCTGGGCGCTCTACATTCTGTTTGGCCAAAAAGCCGGCAACGACAACGGTGTGCAAACTGCCGCCCTGGGCGTGATGATCGCCGCTTTGTTCGTGGCGCCGATCGGCATCGTCCATGCCGGCGCCGCCCTGCTGACGCCCTCGCTGATTCCCGTTGCTATCGGTGTGGCCATCCTCTCCACCGCTTTGCCCTATACCCTGGAAATGGTCGCGCTCACTCGCCTGCCCGCTCGTACCTTCGGCACCTTGATGAGCATTGAGCCCGCATTCGGTGCGCTCTCCGGCCTGTTCTTCCTGCAGGAGCACTTGTCCCTCGCGCAATGGCTGGCAATCACCTGCATTATCTTCGCCTCCGTCGGTGCCACACTGACGATGCGCAATGAATCCAAACCATTGGTGCCCGCCGATTGATTCTCATCGCAGGTAGCTCTGGTATTTGCCGCTCATTTAGGCCATGTTTAGGCCGTAAACGAATGTCTTTCATGGAGAATTTCGACAGGGACTGCTGAACGCTACAATCGAGAGCGAGTGAAGCCTGCATCGAGCCTTTTTGCGACGCGGCTATAAGGATAGTAATGAAACGAATTTTGATACTGTTACTGGTCGTGGGTATTGCTGGCTGTGCTGCGACCACCAAGACAGAAGTGAAACGGGGCAAAAAAGGCATGCACATCAATTGTTCCGGCCTGTCCTCCTCCTGGGACCAGTGCTACACCAGCGCAGCCAACTCCTGCGGCGCCAAGGGCTACCGGGTTGTCGCCAAATCCGGTGACAATTCCGAAGAGCCTGGGGACTATCCTTTCGGTATCAACCCTGCCGGCTACACCAGCCGCAGCATGATCGTCATCTGTAAATGACCGCCCGAGCAGTCCTCTTCCGGCTGCTCCTTCCTCTTTACATGCCCTACGCCCTGCTGCGGCTACACTCCTGCTCGACATTCGAGCAACGGAGTTCCCATGACACCCAACAAGAAAATCGTATTGGTGGTCGGTGCCGGTGATGCAACCGGTGGCGCCATTGCCCGGCGCTTTGCCCGCGAAGGCTATGTTGCCTGCGTCACCCGTCGCAGTGCCGATAAGCTGCAGCCCCTGGTCGACAGCATCCAGGCAGCGGGCGGCGAAGCCCACGGTTTTGCCTGTGATGCGCGTAAAGAAGACGACGTGATCGCGCTGGTTGAGCAGATTGAAACCCAACTGGGGCCCATCGAAGCCTTCGTCTTCAATATCGGCGCCAACGTGCCGTGCAGCATCCTCGAAGAAACCGCGCGCAAATTTTTCAAAATCTGGGAGATGGCCTGCTTCTCCGGGTTCCTGAACGCCCGCGAAGTCGCCAAGCGCATGGTCACCCGCGAACGCGGCACTATCTTGTTCACCGGTGCCACTGCCGGGCTGCGTGGCGGTGCCGGGTTTGCCGCGTTCGCCGGCGCCAAACACGGCATCCGCGCGCTCGCGCAAAGCATGGCGCGGGAATTGGGCCCGCGGAACATCCATGTGGCCCACGTGGTGGTCGATGGCGCCATCGACACCGACTTTATTCGCGACAATTTCCCGCACAAATATGCGCAGAAAGACCAGGACGGCATCCTCAACCCAGAACACATCGCCGACAACTATTGGTACCTGCATAGCCAACCACGCGACGCCTGGACCTTCGAACTGGACCTGCGCCCCTGGAATGAACCCTGGTAAACACGCCGCCCCTGATCAAGAACAACAATAAGCAGTGAGAATCGACCATGAGTAAAACCCTGGAATTTTTTTTCGACCTCGGCAGCCCCGCCACTTACCTGGCCTATACGCAATTGCCTGCGCTATGTGCCGAGACCGGTGCGCAACTGGTGTATCAGCCCATGCTGCTGGGTGGCGTGTTGAAAGCTACCGGCAACGCCTCCCCCATCACTGTGCCCGCCAAAGGGCGTTACATGTTTAGTGACCTGGCGCGCTACGCCAAACGCTACAACGTGGTGCTCAAGTTCAACCCGCACTTCCCGATCAATACCCTGGTGCTGATGCGTGCCGTCATGGGGATCCAGATGCGCCAGCCCGAGCGCTTCCAGGCCTTCGTCGATTGCCTGTTTCGCGCCCTTTGGGTCGAAGGTCGCCATCTGGGCGACCCCGCCGTCGTGGCCGCTGTGTTGAGTGAGACGGGTTTCGACCCAGAGGAAGTCCTGAACCTGGCCAACGATGACAAGGTCAAGGCCGCCCTGAAGGACAAAACCGAACAGGCTGTTCAGCGCGGGGTATTTGGTGCACCCAGTATGTTTGTAGGCAATGACCTGTTCTTCGGTCAGGACCGTCTGGAGTTTGTGCGCGAAGCGCTCCGCTAAAACTTGATCGCCAAGCGCCTTGAGCGCCGCTTGCGAGCACATCGTAAGCGGTGTGGGTCCATGTCACGTTGCGTATCGGCGAATTACGCGGTGTCGGCACCCAATCGACGCCAGTCAGCCTTGGCCAGGGCGTTCGACGACTATCTCGCCGACGCCCAGGCCAAAGCTCTTGAGCTGCGACCGATCAGATAGCGGCGGTACGCACCTGCAGCCATTCCAAGGCTGCTCCGCCAAGCAGCGGGCTCAGGCGTTCACGAACCTCGGCGTGGTAAGCGTTAAACCACTCGCGCTCATCGGCCGTCAGCAACGACGGCTCCAGGCAACGGGTGTCGATCGGGCAAAGGGTCAAGGTTTCAAACTTGAGGAACTCACCAAACTCGGTCTTGCCCGCTTCGCGGTTCAACACCAGGTTTTCGATGCGTACGCCCCAGCGCCCCGGGCGATAGGTACCTGGCTCAATCGAAGTAATCATCCCCGGCTGCATTGCAGTCTGCGGTGCAGCGGCGGCCTGGTAGGCGATCACCTGCGGGCCTTCATGCACATTCAGGAAATAGCCTACGCCATGCCCTGTACCGTGGCCGTAGTCCACGCCTTCGGCCCAGATCGGCGCACGGGCGATGGCATCCAGCAATGGCGAGAGAATGCCTTTGGGGAAATGCGCACGCGACAAGGCAATCACGCCCTTGAGCACGCGCGTGCAGTCGCGCTTCTGCTCATCACTCGGCGTGCCGATCGGCACCATCCGCGTAATGTCCGTGGTGCCGCCCAAGTACTGACCGCCGGAGTCGATCAGCAACAGGCCATCGCCTTCGATCAACGCATGCTCTTCTTCGGTGGCGTGGTAATGGGGCATCGCACCGTTGGCGTTGAACGCCGCAATGGTATTGAAGCTCAGCGACACATAATCGGGGCGACGGGTACGCGCGGCGGTCAAATGCTCGTCGATGGTCAGCTCGGTGATGCGCTCACGGCCCAACGCACTGTCCAGCCAGGCGAAGAATTCGCACAGCGCTGCGCCGTCCTGCTCCATGGCTTGGCGGATATGCTCGGCGTCCGCCAGGCTTTTGCGCGACTTGGCCAGCGTGGTCGGGTTCAAGCCCTCGACCAGCTTGACGCCGGCATCGAGGTTTTCCAGCAAACCGGTGGTCACGCGTGCCGGATCGACTTGCAGGCTGACACCCGCCGGAACTGCACGCAGCGCATCTGCCACTTCGCTGTAGTCACGCAAGGTCACGCCGTCCCGCTCCAGTACCGCGCGCAGCTCGGCATCGACCTTGCTCAGCGCCACAAACAACGTGGCCTGCTGTTGATTGATCAAGGCAAAGGACACAAACACCGGGTTGAACGACACATCACCGCCGCGCAGGTTGAACAGCCAGGCGATGTCATCCAGGGTCGCGATGAAGTGCCAATCGGCGCCCTTCTCTTTCAAGCTGGCACGCAGGGCCGCGAGTTTGTCGCCACGGCTGACGGTCGCCTGCGGCGGCAAGTGTGGGTAGATCGGCTGGTTCGGCAAGGCCGGGCGGTCTTGCCAGACTTCATTCAACAGGTCGATATCGGTACGCAGGCGAGCGCCGTGCTCGGCCAGCCTGGCGCCCAAGGTACGTGCCGAGGCCACGGCCATTACTGCGCCGTCCACTGCGACCACGCCGCCTTCCGGGGTTTGCTCGGCCAGCCATTCCAGCGGGCCGGGTTGGCCTGGCTGCAGTTTCACCAGTTCGATGCCGCTACCCTTGAGTTCCTTGGTCGCCTGCTCCCAGTAACGGCTGTCGGCCCACACGCCGGCAAAATCCGCGGTGACAATCAACGTGCCTACCGAGCCATAAAACCCCGACAGCCATTGGCGCCCCTGCCAGTAACCCGGCAAGTACTCGGACAGATGCGGGTCGGCCGACGGCACCAGCAGGGCATGGATGCCCTCGCGGCGCATCAGTTCGCGGGTATGCGCCAGGCGCTGGGGAACCGTTCCATGGGTCAAAGGCTGCGTACTCATCATGTCTCCTGCTAAGCACTCATAATTGTTATGTTGTGACTGAAAAATCAGACCGCCCAGAACGCCGGCGCACTGGCCAACGCGGCTTTGATCAACTGCACGGCGGCATCGATATCCTGCTCGGTGGTAAACCGGCCCAGGCTCAAGCGAATGGTCCTACCGGCGCTGCGTGCGTCATGGCCCAACGCCAGAAGCACATGGGACGGCGCATTACTCGCCGAATTGCACGCCGAGGTGGCCGAAAACGCGATACCTGCACTCAGTGCGGCGGAATTGAACTCGCCCTCTGTGAACGTGAGGCTCAGTGTATGGGGAATGCGCTGGGTGGCGCTGCCATTGAGGCGCACGCCGGCAATCGTTTCCAACTGATCGAGCAGGCGCTGACGCAACGCGACGATTGCGGCTTTTTCTTCAGCAAAGGACTGCGCCGCCAGGGCGAATGCAGTGCCCATGCCGGCAATCTGATGGGTCGCCAGGGTACCGGAGCGCAATCCGCCTTCGTGGCCGCCGCCGTGAATCTGCGCCAGCACCTTCTGCTGCGCACGCGGGCCGACATACAGCGCGCCAATGCCTTTGGGGCCGTACAGCTTGTGCGCCGAAAACGACATCAGGTCCACCGGCCATTCAGCCAGGTCGATCGCGACCTTGCCCGCGCCCTGCGCCGCATCCACATGCAGCAGCGCGCCGTGCTCACGTACGCGTGCACCAATGGCAGGAATGTCATTAAGGGTGCCCAACTCGTTGTTCACCAGCATCAGCGACACCAGAAAGGTGTCTTCTCGCAGGGCCTCACTGACCGCCTCGGCGCTGATCAAGCCGTCAGCGTCAGGCACCAGGTAGGTCACCGCTACGCCGGCTTCCTGCAACTGCCGCGCCGTATCCAATGTGGCCTTGTGTTCGATCTGGCTGGTGATGATATGTCCACCTGCCACACCTCGCGCCTGGGCCACGCCTTTGATGGCCAGGTTGTTGGATTCGGTGGCACCGGAGGTCCAGACGATTTGCTCAGGCTGGGCACCGACCAGCTCGGCCACTTGGCGTCGTGCCTGCTCGACCGTGTGCCGGGCCGCCTGGCCGAACGCATGGGAGCTGGACGCAGGGTTGCCGAAGTTGGCATTGAAGCCCAGACACTCGACCATCACTTGAATGACCCGCTCATCCACCGGCGTGGTGGCGGCGTAGTCGAAATACAACGGACGTTTATTCATGACGTTAAGACTCGCAGAGCGTATTCCCCAGGACAGCGCCTCGGGGGGCATCGACCGGGACAGAGGTCGTCAGGTTTAACCAGTCGGATGCCATAAAAGAAGGACCACTTTATGTAAATGTGCGTAGGAACGCTCCTGAAATTCAGCTTAACAGGCTGAAGTATCCCAATGGCAAACAAAAAGCCCGAGGTTCCTTAAGGGAATCCTCGGGCTTTTTGCCGATTGGCACCGGCTCAACTGGGGCGACCGTGCATCACCACGCTGCGTTCGGCGTTCATTTCGCCCTGGTGATCGAAGCCAAACGGCTTGTGTGGCTGCCCGGTCAACGCGGCGCGTTGCTGTTGATATTCATCAAACGACAGGCCGCGACGGCTCAAGGCTTCAAGGGCCAACTGCCTGGTTTCTTCGGCGGTGTAAGGACGCGATTCAGGTGAAGGATGGGTCGCACATCCGGCAAGGACGGCGCTGACAACTATTAAGGAAACAGCCAGGAAGTGGTTCATGGTGAAGGCCCTGCGAAGGAGGTTTTTAGTCAATGAACACAGGCTACTCCCGCCCTTGCGCAGTGAAAAATCATCCGCCGTGATAGTCGCTATCAACCGTTCCGGCATGCTTGATAGCGGGCCGCTTATATTCATTTACGATCTATAAATATGGAAATACGTTCGTTTACGGAATAACCATAACCTTCTATAAATGGCTCTGCGCGCAATCAACACTGTTCGCCACGCAACTGTTGCCCAGGCAACAGCCATTCAACAAAACCGCAAACAGGCAACAGCTACTTTTTTCAACAGAACGCCTGCAGCCCTCGTCAATCAAGGCTCGTGGGCATTGGTACAGCTCTTGCTCAACACGTTCCCTCTCACCTGCTACCCACCCCTGTTGAAAAAGGAACTGTTCATGTCCCGTCCTCTGAATGTCGTTGCCCTCTCCGGCGGAACCTGGCGCCCGTCGCGCACCCTGGTGCTGACCCAAGCCGTGCTGGCCGAACTGGCGACGTTGCTGCCGATCCAGACCACCCTGATCGAGTTGGGTGACATTGCCCGGCCCTTGGGCGGCGCACTCTCACGTGATGAGCTGCCGGCCGAGGTCGAAACGCAACTGTTGGCCATCGAACAGGCCGACCTGCTGATCGTCGCCGCGCCGGTGTATCGCGGCTCTTATCCTGGCCTGCTCAAGCACCTGTTTGACCTGATTGGCCTCAACGCCTTGATCGACACTCCGGTGTTGCTCGCGGCCACCGGCGGCAGTGAGCGCCATGCGCTGGTGCTCGATCACCAATTGCGCCCGCTGTTCAGCTTCTTCCAGGCCTTGACCCTGCCGATCGGCGTGTACGCCACCGAAGCTGACTTCACCGACTACCAAATAACCAGCGAGTTATTAAAAGCCCGCATTCAACTGGCCGCAGAACGCGCAGCGCCGCTGTTTGCCGCGCACTCCCCTTCTCTGCTGAAAATCGCTTAAGGATTTGTCATGGATGTTTTCTGGTTTCTGCCCACGCATGGCGACGGCCATTTCCTCGGCACCACCCAAGGTGCGCGCCCGGTCACCCTCAATTATCTGAAGCAGGTGGCGCAAGCGGCTGACAGCCTCGGTTACTTCGGCGTGCTGATTCCTACCGGGCGCTCGTGTGAAGATTCCTGGGTAATCGCCTCGGCGCTGGTGCCACTGACCGAACGTCTGCGTTACCTGGTAGCGATTCGCCCGGGGATTATTTCGCCCACGGTGTCGGCGCGCATGGCCGCGACCCTGGACCGCCTGTCCAACGGCCGATTGCTGATCAACGTGGTCACCGGTGGCGACCCCGACGAAAACCGTGGCGACGGCAGTTTCCTCGACCACAGTGAACGCTACGAAGTCTCCGACGAATTCCTGCAGATCTGGCGCCGTGTGTTGCAGGGCGAGTCGGTGGACTTTGAAGGCAAGCACCTGCGTGTGCAGAACGCCAAAGCGCTTTACCCACCGGTGCAGAAGCCTTATCCGCCGCTGTACTTCGGCGGTTCGTCGGAGGCTGCCCACGACCTGGCCGCCGAGCAGGTCGACGTGTACCTGACCTGGGGCGAGCCGCCCGCCGCCGTTGCGCAAAAACTTGCCGACGTGCGTGAACGCGCCGCCCGCCATGGGCGCACCGTCAAGTTCGGCATTCGCCTGCATGTCATCGTGCGCGAAACCGAAGAAGACGCCTGGAAAGCCGCCGACAAACTGATCGAACACATCAGCGATGAAACCATCGCCGCCGCGCAAAAATCCTTCTCGCGCTTTGATTCCGAAGGCCAGCGGCGCATGGCGGCGTTGCACGACGGGCGCCGCGACAACCTGCAAATCGCCCCCAACCTGTGGGCCGGCGTCGGCCTGGTACGCGGCGGTGCCGGCACCGCGTTGGTGGGCAACCCGCAGCAAGTGGCCGAGCGCATCAAGGAATACGCCGACCTCGGCATCGAGAGCTTCATCTTCTCCGGCTACCCGCACCTGGAAGAAGCCTATCGCTTTGCCGAGCTGGTGTTCCCGCTGTTGCCGGAACCTTACGCCAGCCTCGCCGGGCGCGGCATCACCAACCTCACGGGGCCGTTTGGCGAAATGATTGCCAATGATGTGTTGCCGAACACCAAAGCCTGAGCGCGCTGAAATCCCCCCCATGTGGACACTGCTCTCCTGTGGGAGCCGGGCTTGCCCGCGATGCAGACGACGCGGTGTTTCAGTTGCACCACAGCGATGCTATCGCAGGCAAGCCAGCTCCCACATTTGAACGTGATTGCCAGACAGACATTGAGGAACCCCGTGTGACAGCCAAACCCCACAGCGTCCTGCCTTCACCGTTGCAGACCGCCAAACTGCTGGCCGCCGAGTTCGCCCTCACCGCCGTTGAACGCGATGAGCGCGGCGGCACGCCCAAGGCCGAACGGGACGCGCTGCGCCAAAGCGGCCTGCTGGCCCTGAGTATCCCCACGCAATACGGCGGCCTCGGCGCACGCTGGAGTGAAACCCTGGGCATCGTGCGCGAGTTCGCCAAGGTCGACAGCTCCATCGCCCATGTCTTCGGCTTTCACCACTTGATGCTTGCCACCGTGCGCCTGTTTGCGCGCCCGGACCAATGGCAGCCGTGGTTCGAACAGACCGCACGCAAAAACTGGTTCTGGGGCAATGCCCTCAACCCGCTGGACACGCGCACGCTGGTCAAGGATTTCGGCGGCTGGCGCGAATTTTCCGGCAAGAAAAGCTTCTGCTCCGGCGCCAGCGATTCGGAAATGCTCATCGCCTCGGCCGTGGACGAAAGCGCCGGCGGCAAGCTGCTGATCGCCGCGATTCCCAGCGGGCGCAGCGGCATTACCTTGCACAACGACTGGAACAACATCGGCCAGCGCCAAACCGACAGCGGCAGCGCCAGCTTTGAACGGGTGCGCGTCGAAGAGTCGGAGTTGCTGCTCGATCCCGGCCCGTTGAGCACGCCCTTCGCCTGCCTGCGCCCGCTGATCGCGCAGTTGACGTTCACGTATATGTTTCTCGGGATTGCCGAAGGCGCCTTTGAAGAAGCGCGCAACTACACCCTCACCGAAACCCGTGCGTGGCACAAATCTTCGGCTGGCGATGTGCGCCAGGACCCTTACGTGCTGCACCACTACGGCGAATTCTGGGTGGCCCTGCAAGGTGTGCGCCTGTTGGTCGAACGTGCTGGCGAATTGCTCGACCAGGCCTGGGCCAAAGGTGCCAGCTTGAGCGAACAGCAACGCGGCGAACTGGCCATTGCCATCGCCACTGCCAAAGTCGCCGCCACCCGCCAGGGCCTGGACCTGTGCAGCCGCCTGTTTGAAGTCACCGGCGCGCGCTCGACCCATGCCTCGCTGCGCCTGGACCGCCATTGGCGCAACTTGCGCACGCAAACCCTGCACGACCCGGTGGATTACAAACTCCACGAACTGGGGGACTGGGCGTTGAACCAGTCCCTGCCGATCCCGACGTTCTACTCCTGAGAGAGGTGCCCATGCAGCTGTTAACCTTACCGCCCTCGCCCGCCCTCGCGACCTCGATTCGCGCCACGGCCCAGGTCTTCGAAGACCCCAAATCCCAGGCGTTGCTCGACCATATCCAGCAAGTGGCGCCCAGCGAAGCCAGCGTGCTGATCATCGGCGAGACCGGCACCGGCAAAGAGCTGGTGGCTCGCCATATTCATAACCTCAGTGCGCGGCGCAACCGGCCGTTTGTGGCGGTTAACTGCGGCGCGTTTTCCGAATCCCTGGTGGAAGCCGAGTTGTTCGGGCATGAAAAAGGCGCGTTTACCGGCGCCCTCAGCGCCAAGGCCGGATGGTTCGAAGAGGCCGACGGCGGCACCTTGTTCCTCGATGAGATCGGCGATTTGCCGATGGCGATCCAGGTCAAGCTGCTACGTGTTCTACAGGAACGTGAAGTGGTGCGCCTGGGTTCGCGCAAGAGCATTGCGATTGATGTGCGCGTACTGGCCGCCACCAACGTACAGTTGGAAAAAGCCATCAACTCGGGGCACTTTCGCGAAGACCTCTACTACCGCCTCGATGTGGTCAGCCTCGAACTCAGCCCACTGCGCGAGCGCCCCGGCGATATCCTGCCGCTGACCCGGCATTTTATCGAAGCCTATAGCCAGCGCCTGGGCTACGGCCCGATCACCATCAGCCGCGAGGCCGAGCACAAGCTCAAAAGCTACAGCTGGCCGGGCAATATCCGCGAGCTGGAAAACGTGATTCACCACACGTTGCTGATCTGCCGTAATGGCCTGATCGAGCGCGATGATCTGCGCCTGTCGAACATGCGCATCGAGCGCCAGGACGACAGCCAGCACGGCACCGACAACAGCGCCGACGCCTTGCTGGCCCGCGCCTTTCAAAAGCTCTTCGAAGAACAGGCCGGCGCCCTGCATGAAAAGGTCGAAGACGCGCTATTGCGCGCCGCCTACCGTTTCAGCCATTACAACCAGGTGCACACCGCCAACCTGCTGGGCCTGAGCCGCAACGTCACGCGCACACGCCTGATCAAGATCGGCGAGTTGGCGGTGAACAAACGCCGCCCCGGCGAAAACGTGCAGGGCGAGCGCATGCTGCATTTATCCATTTAGGCGGCAGTGCAACGCGTTGTCATGGCTGCGCTCGAAACTGCGCAGCACCTGGAATGAACCGAAGGTCACCGCCGTGGCCTGGTGGGCGCGAATCAGCGTCCAGAAGTCTTCCTCGCCGTGCTCAAAGCACTTGAACGCCGCCTCGCCGTCCTCACGCGAGCGCCATTGCAGGTAATTGAGCACCCGCCGCCCATCGTCGCTGACTTGCACACTGGCATTGATAAAACCGCCATGGCCCTGGGCCAGGCGTTCGCTCTGGGTGGACAAGGCCGCCACCAGGGCAAATTGCTGCTGAGGTTCGATCTGAAATTCGATCAGTTGAGTGAAGCTGCGATTTTTCTCTGATACCTGCATGAACACTCCCCTCTCTCTGTAGGCAGAATCTTGCGATTCGATGCCACGCAGGGTAAAACCTCTAGTTAAGTCAAGGTCAAGCGCTTATCTGGAGTTTTTATGCTTACCAAGGAACTCACCGTCGGCCAACTCGCCGCACGTAGCGGCGTGGCGGTTACGGCGCTGCACTTTTATGAGTCCAAGGGGTTGATCAAGAGCAACCGCAACGCCGGTAACCAGCGGCGCTACCCACGGGATGTGTTGCGGCGGGTGGTGGTGATCAAGATCGCACAACGCTTGGGGATTCCATTGGCAACGATTGGCGAGGCGTTGCAGACCTTGCCGGACGGGCGCACGCCCACTGCACAGGACTGGGAACGCTTGTCGGCCCTGTGGCGTGAGGATCTGGATCAGCGCATCAACAAGCTGATGCTGCTGCGCGACAAACTCAGTGGTTGTATTGGTTGCGGGTGTTTATCGCTGGAGGCGTGTCCCTTGCGTAATCAGGATGATCAGTTAGGTGAGCATGGCCCGGGCGCCCAGTTACTGGAGCCCACCACACCCGCCTGAGTTGGCAATGCGATCAATGTGGGAGCTGGCTTGCCTGCGATGCAGACAACCCGGTCTGTCAGTCAAACCGACTTGCCAACACCTCGTCGGTTACCTGCAGGCCACGGCGGGCGTGGCCTATAGTGAAAAGACCGGACCTTCCACAACCACCACCCAAGGAGAACGATATGAGCGTTAAGCCAATCCCCGAGGGTTATCACAGCGTCACGCCGTATATGGGCATCGATAACGCTGCTGAGGCCATTGAGTTTTACCAGAAAGCCTTCGGTGCCAAGCAGGTCATGCGCCTGGACATGCCCGACGGCAAGGTCGGCCACGCCGAGCTGCGCATCGGTGACTCGGCGATCATGCTCGGCTCGCCGTGTGCCGACATGGCCCTGCGTAATCCCGGTGAACACACCAGCGTCGGTTTGCACCTGTATGTGAACGATGTGGATGCGCAGTACCAACAGGCCATTGATGCAGGCGCCCTTTCGGTGTCTGAGCCAAAAGATCAATTTTACGGCGACCGCTCGGCGAGTGTGAAGGACCCCTTCGGTCACCTGTGGTTTTTGGCTACGCGCAAGGAGGATCTGACTGAAGCGCAGATTCGCGAGCGGGCCATGGCGATGTTCAAGCAAGGCTGAAGTTTCAATAACCCTGCACATCCAATTTGGGAGCTGGCTTGCCTGCGATGCAAACACCTCGGTGTGTCAGGTACACCGAGTTGATGCCATCGCAGGCAAGCCAGCTCCCACAGAAAAGCAGATCCCAGGTGTATGCAAATCCGCTTTTCACTTTTGATCCAACCACTCAGGTCGGCTACTAGGCCGCCGTTACCCAAATAACGGATATGCACACCGAAAAACCGCCACAGCAACACACTTCATGAACAACCCCTCCACGCTTTCCCCCTTGCCCCAAACCCCGCGTGATTCCACGATGCAAGCACTTACAAAGAGGAGTCATCCCATGTTCGCCGGATTCCAAAAAGACCAGTGCCACGTCAACGGCGTGGGCATCAGCTACCGCAAAGGCGGTAGAGGTCCCGGTCTGCTCCTGCTGCACGGGCACCCGCAAACCCACGTCATCTGGCACAAAGTCGCCGAACAGTTGGCCGAACACTTCACCGTGGTCGCCGCCGACCTGCGCGGCTATGGCGACAGCGGCAAGCCACCGGCCAACGACCAGCACACCAACTACTCCAAACGCGAAATGGCCCGCGACAGCGTCGAGCTGATGCAAGCCCTGGGCTTCGACAGTTTCTCGGTACTGGCCCACGACCGTGGCGCCCGCGTCGCCCATCGCCTGGCGCTGGACCACCCCGCCGCCGTGCAGCGCATGGTGCTGCTGGACATCGCGCCCACCCTGTCGATGTACGTCCAGACCGACGAAGCCTTCGCCCGCGCCTACTGGCACTGGTTCTTCCTGATCCGCCCGGCGCCGTTGCCCGAAGCGCTGATCGAGAGCAACCCCGAGCTGTACCTGCGCAGCGTCATGGGCAGCCGCAGCGCCGGGCTCAAGCCGTTCACCGATGAAGCCTTCGCCGAATACCTGCGCTGCCTGCAACTGCCCGGCACCGCTCGCGGTATCTGCGAGGACTACCGTGCCGCCGCCGGCATCGACCTTGAGCACGACCAGGCCGACATCGACGCCGGCAACCACCTGAGCCTGCCGTTGCTGGTGCTGTGGGGCGCCGAAGGTACTGTCGGCCGCTGCTTCGAGCCGCTCAAGGAATGGCAGAAAGTCGCCACCGACGTGCGTGGCAAGGCGCTGCCGGCCGGGCACTACATTGCCGAAGAAGCCCCTGAGTTGTTGCTGGGCGAAGTCCTGGCCTTCCTGCGCTGAATGCACTGACACCCTGATCTGAAACACCAGCCTCGCAGGCTGCCAATGGCCTGCGACGGGTTCGCTTTGCCCAAAAAACATCCCGAGATAATAACAATGACAATCCGAAAACTGCTGGGAACCCTGTATGTCCAGGTGCTCATCGCCATCGCGCTGGGTGTGTTGATCGGCCATGTCCGGCCGCAAATCGGTATCGACCTCAAGCCGCTGGGCGACGGGTTTATCAAGCTGATCAAGATGATCATCGGCCCGATCATCTTCTGCACGGTGGTGTCCGGCATCACCAGCATGCACGATGTGAAACAGGTGGGCCGGGTTGGCGGCAAGGCGCTGCTGTACTTCGAGATCGTCTCCACCATCGCCCTGCTGATCGGCCTCCTTGCCGCGCACCTGCTGCAACCGGGCGTGGGTTTCAACATTGATGTGAAAACCCTCGACAGCTCGGCCATCGCCGGTTTTGTCGGCCAGGCCGAACATGGCGAAGGCATCACCGGGTTCCTGCTGCACGTGATCCCCACCACGTTTTTTGATGCCTTCTCCAAGGGCGAAATCCTGCCGGTCCTGTTTGTCTCGGTACTGTTCGGCGTCGGCCTGGTGATGGTCGGGGAAAAAGGCCGGCCATTGGTGGGCGTGATCAACCAGGCCAGCGAAGTGTTCTTTCGCATCGTCGGCATCATCAGCCGCGTCGCGCCCATCGGCGCGTTTGGGGCGATTGCCTTCACCATCGGCAAATACGGCGTGGGCTCGTTGCTGCCGTTGCTGAAGCTGGTGGGTACGTTCTACCTCACCGCGTTTTTCTTTGTCGCCGTGGTGCTGGGCAGCATCGCGCGCTACGCCGGCTTCAGCATTTTCAAGTTGATGGGCTATATCAAGTCGGAGCTGTTGACTGTGCTGGGCACCAGCTCGTCGGAGTCGGCGCTGCCACAACTGATCCAGAAACTCGAAAGCCTGGGCGCGTCCAAAGGCGTGGTGGGCATCGTGGTGCCGACCGGCTACACCTTCAACCTCGACGGCACCAACATCTACATGACCCTGGCGGTGTTGTTCCTGGCGCAAGCCACCAATATCCACCTGCCGCTGGAGCAACAATTGACCTTGCTGGCGGTGGCCATGCTCACCTCCAAGGGCGCCGGTGCGGTGGTGGGTGCAGGTTTTGTGGCGCTGGCCGCGAGCCTGGCGGTGGTGCCCACCGTGCCGGTGGCGGCGATGGTGCTGATCCTGGGTGTCGACCGCTTCATGGCTGAATGCCGCTCGCTGACCAATATCATCGGCAATGCCGTCGCGGCATTGGTGGTAGCCGCCTGGGAGGGTGAGCTGGACCGCGAAAAAATGGCCCCTGTCGCCCTCAAGCATGGCCGCCATGCGCGGGCTGCCGCGCAGGCGAAGATCGCCGCCGAGTAAGCAGTAACGGATCGGCATGCCGGAAGGCATGCCGATCCGGTGCTATTCTGGCGGCTCATGCCGCCACGTCTGTTTCTGATGACTCATAAGAAAGATACCGTGCCCCTACCCGAAGACCTGCGGGTGTTCCTCACCGTGATCCGCAAGGCCGGCTTCGCTGCCGCCGCTGATGAACTGGGGCTGTCGCCTGCGTATGTGAGCAAGCGCATTCAGATCCTCGAAACCACCCTGGCCACGCGCCTGCTGCACCGCACCAGCCGCCGCATCGCCCTGACCGAAGACGGCGAGCGGGTGCAACGCTGGGCCGTGCGCATCCTCGAAGATTTCCAGCAACTGTCCGATGAACTCAGCGATGCCCACGACAGCCCGCGCGGGCATCTGCACCTGTGCAGCAGCTTCGGCTTCGGCCGCAACCATGTGGCGCCGGCCCTGTCGCTGCTGGCCGAGCAGTACCCGGACCTGGAAATTCGCCTGGACCTGTTCGACCGCGTGGTGGATATCGTCAGTGAAGGGTTCGACCTGGAGATTCGCGTCGGCGATGACATCCCCGGCCAGCACATCGGCAGGCGGCTGGTGAGCAATCGCCGCGTGCTGTGCGCAGCGCCGGCGTACCTGCAACGCAAAGGCACGCCGCAACAGTTGAGTGACCTGGAGCAGCACGACTGCCTGGTGCTCAAGGAGCGCGACAATGCGTTCGGTATCTGGAACCTGGAGCGTGACGGCGCGCCCGAAAGCGTGCGTGTACGCGGGCCGCTGTCATCGAACAATGGCGAGATCGTGTTGCAGTGGGCTTTGGACGGGCGCGGCGTGTTACTGCGCTCGATGTGGGACGTTAAACCGCTGCTGGAACAGGGCAGGCTGGTGCAGGTGCTGCACACCTACACCCAAAGCGCCAACGTGTGGGCGGTGTACCCGACACGTTTGGCCTACTCCGGCAAATTGCGCGCCTGCGTGGAATTTTTGCAGGAGCACTTCAAGGGGTTGTCGATCTGACGCCCCGCGTGGCGCTGACACCCAGCCATACCGTCATGATCACCAGGGCGGTCAATGGCAACCCGTGGAACAGCACGATCACCTGGGCCGGCGTCCACGTCAGGTAGAACGGCCCCACCACCAGCATGCCCACGCCAAAGCCGGCCATCTGGATCAGCGTCAACAGGCTGAACAACGGCAGGCGCAAGCTATCGGGTTCGCTTTGTGCGCGGGAAACCAGCGCCACCTCGGAAATGCCATCGCCCAGCCCGGCCCACACCACCAGCAGCAGCGCCAGCCACAGTTCGGTTTGCTGGAAGGTGAGGATAAAGCCGCTGGACATCAGCGCCACACCCGCCATGAACCAGCGCTCCATGCCTTGGGTGCCACGGCCCTTGAGCAACGCACTGGCCAGGCGCGCGCCGATGAACTTGCCGCAGGCCCACACCGCCAGCAGGTAGCCCATGACGGTTTTCGCGGTGTCCGGCGAGATGTATTGCGACAACACCGGCCAGCCGACGTTATGTGCAGCACTGCCGAGGGTGTCGAGCATGCTGATCAACAACATCGCCGCCAACACCGGCGCACCGCGCAGGCCTTTGGTCAGCTCATGCCATTCCGCCGCAAGCCCGCGATGCGCGGCCACGGCGACTGAATACAAGGCGCGCAACGGCAGGATCAGGCAGGCCGCCACTACGTAAGTGCCGATATTGACGGCAAACACCGCCTCGAATCCGCCCGTGGCAATGAGCAAACCTGAGAGCAAGCTGCCAAACACCGCACCGGTCGCCGCCGCCGAGGTGATCCAGGCATTGGTGCTCACCCTTTGTTCCAGCGCCACCCAGGTTGGCAACTGGCTATTGAGGCCAATGGCAAACAGCGAATTGCACAGGCCGATGCCGAACGCGATAAACGGCAGCACGTTGAGTTGATGCGCCGGTATCAACACCAGCAGCGGCACCAGCAACAATGCGCGGGCCAGGTCCAGCCCGGCCAGGGTACTGCGCCCCGCAAAGCGCCGGAAAAACGGGATGCCGAACAGGCTGGCGACAATCCCGCCCGTCACCCGGCACGCCAGAAACACACTGACAAACACCACGCTTTGGCTGAGCCAGTAAACGTAGGTCGAGAGCGCCACCATGTTGAGGAATGCGCCGAAGTCCGACACGCCCCGCGCAAAGATGATCAAGCGGGCGTTGCGGGTCGACAGGCCCAATGGCTGAACGTCGCTCATGCAGGTTGTACCTCGTCTTCCAGCCGTACGTCATCAGCCGTCACACCGCGCAGGCTGACCAGCAGCACGTCGCGCCAGGCCGGTGCCGAAGCGGTCTGCGGCTGTACAGCGCCAGCGCGGTGATACAGCCCACGGTCGTTGATCACGATGGTTTCCAGAAACTGCTCCATCGCCAGGTTCAGCACGCGGCTGTGCTCCGCCTCAGCGGTAAACACCTCGGACACCACCGGCACTGTGTTGCTCTGGCCAATGAAGTGCATGAACACCCAATCCAGGCCGTCCTGGTGAATCCCCGAGGTGGTCGGGCTGGCCAAGGGCCCCTCTGCACGCACGCGGAACTGGTGGATATCAATGGTGTAGGCATGCGGACCCAGGTGCGGTTCGATCACCGCCAGGTCGGTGGCGAGCAATTTCTGCATCAGTGGGTGCTCGATAAAGCCCTCCTCGCTGTAGCTCAAGTGGTTCACGCCCTGACGATAGTTTATCGCATAGGTGACCGGTGACTTGAACGCGGTCGTGCGGTCGATCTGCAACTGCCGCGACGGGGATAAACGATAGCGCAGAATCCGGCGTTCGCGATGCGTGTATTCCTTGAACGCCTCGTCGCGCACCAGGTTCGCCCAGTAGGCGCGAAAGCTTTGCTCCTCGCCGGGCTCAACCTTGAGCAGTTTGCCAAAATCCCGACGGTGACAATAGTGGTGCTCGCGCAGGTGCGCGCCAATCTGTGGGATGTCCATATCGCTAAACCTTATCGTCGATGATCACGCGCAGGTTGTGCCGGATTGCATCATGCACCGCATGGGCGTGGGCAGCATCGTCGACCTTGGCCCAGCACTTGAGCAAGTAATGCTCTTCGATATCGGCATCAATAAAGTGGCCCGATTCCTGTTGGGCATATTCCAGCACCGACGGCTGTTGAGCGAGCCATTCAAGGCCTTCAATACCCTTGAAGTGGCCACTGTGCTCCGGATAGATCGCCAGCATCGAGTAGTGTTGCGAGGCCTGCGCGACCTGGCGTGCGCCGGCGTCCAACCGCGCATTCACATCCGGCTCGCCCAGCAGCAGCGACAGGTACAGCTGGTACGGGTCGATGCCGGCCAGGTCACGGAAAGCCGCATTGACGTACAGCCCGCCGACACGTGGGTTGATCTCGATCACCACTGGCCCCGCGTCGGTCATGCGGAACTCGAAGTGCACCACGGCATTGGTCAGGCCCACCGCGTGCAGGCACTCCATGGCGTACTGGCGGATCTGCTCACACTGGGCGTCGGTAAAGGACGTGGGCGGCGAAATCAGCAGGTTCTCCAGGACGGTGCCACTGCGCTCGGTCAACATCAGTTTTTCATTGATCAGCAGCGCATGCACCTGCTCGCCCGCCACCACACACTCCACGCTGCCCTCAATACCTGGGATAAACCCTTCAAGCAGCAGGCTGCGTCCTGGCAGGTATTCACGTCGCTGCCCGCCCTCTTCCGGCAGCGTGTGGGCGCAGCCGTAGAAATCCGCATAGGCTGCGCTGGCATGATCTGCCAGAAAGTGCGCGTAGTGGCTGCGCAACTGCGCCCAGTCAGAGCATTTCTTGATAAACGCCGATGCGCCGCCAAAGGGTGGCTTGGCGATCAGCGGGTAACCCACGTGCTCGGCACCTTCGCGCAGTTGCTGTTCGTTGTTGCACAGCGCAAACGGCACCGAACGCACGCCGTGTTTTTTCAGCGCGCGGCGCATCAGGAACTTGTTGTTACACGCAGCAATGGCAAGTGGGTCGCTATGCACCAGGCCCAGCCGCCGACAGGCCTGCGCCACGATGCAGCCGACTTCGCCCTGCGCAGACGGGTGGCCGGCCTGACAGAAGATTGCGCGGATCTGGTACTGCCCATCCAGCCGCCCCACCAAATCCAGAATCGACTGTTCATTCAACGCGTCGAGCAGGAACACTGCATCACTGTCATCCCGCAGCCGCTGCAGGTGCTCGCGTCCGGCCACACCCGCCGTCAAGCAGGCCAGGCCTTGGGCACGGGCCACCGCGAAGTGCGGCTCGCGGTAGCTATAGCGAATGGAAGCACTGTCATCCACATCAATAAAAAGAATGGCATCTTGTTTCATTATTCATACCGCCTCATGCGTCAATACTTTCAGGCATCCTGCCAACTGCACCACTGCCCTTCCCAATTACGGAAACGGTAATGACGTTGCCCATCGCGCACTTCAAAGTGCGGCAAGTCGTGTGGCTTTTCAAAGTCCAGCAGTGGCACGGTAAACTTGCCCTGTGCATGGGGCAGTACATATTCCGGCATGGCTATATTGGACACGCGCCGCTTGAGACGATCCATAATAGCGATGGCGTGGCTGATCGATGCTTTGTATTCCGAAGCCCCGGGTGAAAACGGCATGAAGTGATACAGGTAATACGGCTTTACACCCAACCGATACAGATCAATAAACAGTTTATGCAAGGTGGCTTCATCATCGTTCACGCCGCGCAACAGCGGCATGTTGGAGAACACAATCGGCACCACACTTTGGATACGTTTGACCGCCACGGCAAAGTCTTCACTCAGTTCCAGCGGGTGGCACACATGCACGCCAAACGCATTGACCTTGTACTTCTCCAGCATCGCCAGTAATTCATCGGTCACGCGAAACGGGTTAAAGCTCAAGGCCCGTGTGTGCAGGCGAATCAGCAAGTCATCGCGGATGCCACGCAAGGCGGCGAGGTTCTCTTCGAGCTTGCGGTCGGCGAGCATCAACGGGTCACCGCCGCTGAGAATCACCTCTTCGATGGCCGGATTGTTGCGGATGTACTCGAGCGAGTCCTTGAACGAGTCGGCGCTGGCATTCGCCTTCTCGGTGCCGACCTGCAAGGTGCGCAGCGCTTCGAAGCAGAACTGGCAATAGGCGTTGCAGGTGTTGGTCATGCGCAGGATCACGCGATTGTCGTATTTGTGCTGGCAAATCGGCGTTTTCATCTCGTGGCCGAGTTCCCAGTTCTCCGAGGTGCCGTCGTAATCGCCGGCGACCTGCTCGCTCCAGTAGGGCACCACTTGGCGCCACAGCGGATGGTCCATCACCTCGCCATCGGTGAGAGAGCGCTTGATCAGGTCAATGTAATAAGGGGTTATCTGCAGCTTGCGGTCTTGCAAGTTGTGTTCGATATGCGCGCTGGTTTCCTCGCTCCAGCCACCGCAGGCAGCCCGCAGTGCCGGTTCGTCGCGGATGGCATTCTTCTGCTGCCACCGCCAATCCTGCCACTGTACCGAACGATGGATTGCTTGATCAAAAATCGACATGAGTTTGAACTCTCTGTGTTCTGAACGGATGTTAAGGCATAGGCTTACGTGTCTTTTCACAGTGGAAAAAACAGCGGTAACCGCAACAATGACAACTGATTGACAGGTGGCAGAATTCGATCAAGTGATAAACTTGATCACCGCCACCAGAGAGGTATGAAAGCTAACTAATTCATCGGTCATGGCTTCAACTTCCTTTTCTTATAATGTGCGACTTTCCAAGTCAGCGACCACTTAAGCCGATGGACTACAAGGTGTCAACAACCTGCCCTTGTATTTTTTAAGGGTTTAACCCGATACCGCAACTACGCCCTTGAAATCACTGAGGTTGCGCGGTGCAACCGGCGTTATTTGAAAAGTAAATAGTCCAAAAATAAACGCCCTCCAATAATGCGAGGGCGTTTGCTCTACTTATATGACTACGTAGTTAAACCATTGAGGCGTTTAACCCAGCCAGGGATTGGCCGCCAGATGCTGGCGTTCGAACGCTTTGATCTGCTCACTGCGCTGCAAGGTGCTGCCAATCGCATCCATGCCGAGCAATAACGCGGTCTTGCGCAAAGTGTCGATCTGGAACGGGATCACCTGGCCATCGGCCAAGCGAATCTGCTGTGCCTCAAGGTCCACGCTGATCTGCGCCTGCGCAGGCTGGCTGACCGTCTGCCCGAGTGTGTGCAGCACGGCCTCGTCCAAGGTAATCAACAACACCCCGTTGCGCTGGCAGTTGTCATAGAAAATCCCGGCAAAGCTGCTGCCGATCAGCGCGCGAATGCCCATCTGCTTCAAGCCCCACACCGCGTGTTCACGGCTGGAACCACAGCCGAAGTTGGGCCCCACCACCATAAAACTTGCGCCTTGCCAGGCTGGCTGGTTCAACACGAATTCGGGGTTGGGCGCGCCGTTGGGCAAAAAACGCAAGTCGAAGAACAGCCCACGGTCGAGGCCGGCGCGGTCGATGCCTTTAAGAAACTGCTTGGGCATGATCACGTCAGTGTCGATATTTGCCGCCAGCATCGGCGCGGCCTGGCCGGTGACCTGGGTGAATGGTTGCAGGCTCATGGGCGGTCTCCAAAGTGACGGATATCGGTAAGGCGGCCGGTGATGGCCGCAGCGGCGACCATCGCCGGGCTCATCAAGTGGGTGCGCGCCCCGGCGCCCTGGCGGCCTTCAAAGTTGCGGTTGGTGCTGGACGCGCAGCGGTCGCCGGGGGCCAGCACGTCATCGTTCATCGCCAGGCACATCGAGCAGCCCGACTGGCGCCATTCGAACCCGGCGTCGATAAAGATCGCCGCCAGCCCTTCGGCTTCGGCCTGGTCACGCACCTCGGTGGAACCCGGCACGATCATCGCCCGCACATGCTCGGCCACGTGCTTGCCGCGCACCACACTGGCGGCGTCGCGCAGGTCTTCGATGCGCGCGTTGGTGCACGAGCCGATAAACGCGTGGCTGATCACGATTTCACTGAGTGGCATGCCGGCTTCCAGGCCCATGTAGTTGAGGGCGCGGCGCATGTCCTGGCGCAGGATCAGGTCGCTGACGTCTTGCGGGTCCGGCACGCGGGCGCCGATGGGCGCAGCCTGGTCGGGGCTGGTGCCCCAGGTGACCATGGGTTCCAGGGTGCTGGCGTCCAGCTGCACTTCCTGGTCGAACAGCGCATCGGCGTCGGTGTGCAACGTGCGCCATTGCACCAGGGCTTGTTCCCACAGCTCGCCCTTGGGCGCACGCGGCTTGCCTTTGAGGTAGGCGAAGACTTTTTCGTCGGGCGCCATAAACGCGCCACGCGCGCCGGCTTCCACCGCCATATTGCAGATGGTCATGCGCGCTTCGACGCTCAGCGCATCGATGGTGGCGCCGCAAAACTCGATGGCATAACCGGTGGCGCCGGACGCGCCGATCTTGCCGATCAGCGCCATGATCACGTCCTTGGAAGTCAGGCCGTTGCCCAGGGTGCCGTCAACCGTCACGCGCATGCTTTTCAGGCGTTTGTACACCAGGGTCTGCGAGGCCAGCAGGTGCTCGATTTCCGAGGTGCCGATGCCAAAGCCGAAGGCGCCGAGGGCACCGTAGGTGGTGGTGTGGCTGTCGCCGGCGGCGATCACCATGCCCGGCAGGATAAAGCCCTGCTCCGGGGCAATCACGTGCTCGATGCCTTGGCGTTTGTCGAGGATATCCAGCAGCTCGATGCCGAAATCCTGGCAATTTTCTGCCAGGTACGAGACTTGCCGCGCGCCGCCTGCGTCGGGCATTGCGGCAATGCGCGTGGGCGTAGTGGGGTTTACGTGGTCGACCACCGCCAGCGCGGTGCCGGGGCGCCATACCCCACGCTTGGCCTCGCGCAGGCCGCTGAAGGCCTGGGGGCTGGTGTATTCGTTGATCACCTGGCGGTCTATATAAAGCAGCACATGGCCCTGGTCATCCAGGGCGCACACCGTGTGGGAGTCGATGTGTTTGTCGTAGAGGGTTCTGGCAGTCATTTTTTGTGGACTCACTTTTATAAGCGCTCGCTCAACGGTATGACCCCATCCTACGCAGCCCCCCGGCCCCATCAATGGCACCTGGGTGATGGCTTGGAACATGTTTCGTGTTCAATCCGGCAACGCTGAAACATTTTCTTTCATATCCCGCTTAGGGATTTCTCATTCTCATCCGTCTTAACTTAGATACAGCCCGTCGCGTCAGCAAAAGCTACGACCGGCCTTTTCCGGGCCTCCTTCGCCCTCCTCCGATCAAGACCCGCATCCACATGTCAAAGAAGTCACGCTCAAAACTCTGGTTTCTGGTTCATAGCTGGCTGGCGTTGCCCATCTGGTTTTTTGTACTGATCGTCTGCGTCACCGGCACCCTGGCGGTGGTCAGCCAGGAAATCGTCTGGCTGGCCAACCCGGACATCCGCGCCAGCAAGCCGTCGGACGAGGCCGAACGGCTGAGTTACGACCAGGTCATCGGCGCCATCAAGCGCAACGAACCCCAGGCGATCGTGCAGTCGATCGTCCGCCCGGACGAGTCGCACTTCGCGCTGAGTGTCGACCTCAGTTACCCCGACGGGCGCTCGGTGGAGGTCTACGTCAACCCGTATACCGGTGTGATCCAGGGCATCAGCCCGGCCTTCAACTTCCAGCAATTTACCCGTGCGTTGCACGGTTGGTGGCTGGTGCCGTTTACCAATGGCTACAGCTGGGGCTGGTACCTGGTGTCGGCACTTGGCATACCGCTGCTGGCATCGCTGGTCACCGGGCTGGTGGTGTACAAGCGGTTCTGGAAGGGGTTTCTGCGCCCGACGCTGCGCATCCGCCATGGCGCGCGGATCTTCTGGGGCGACTTCCACCGTTTGAGCGGTATCTGGTCGATCTGGTTTATCGCGGTGATATCCATCACCGGCATCTGGTTCCTGATCCGGGCAATCCTGGGTGACAACCAGATTTCCATCTCCAGTGAGCCCATCGTGCCGGTGATCGCCCGGGAGAAAGTGCCTGTGTCGGCACCGGGCGTACCGGCACCGATGATCCCGATCGATCGGGCCATCGAGATCGCCACGCAGCGCATCCCAGGGCTTGAGGCCAGTTTTGTGTTCCTGCCCAGCAACGCCTACAGCCACCTGCAGATCGGCGGGCGCGGCTGGTACCCGTTGATGTTCCAGACGGCGCAGCTCAACCCGTACGACGGTGAAATTGCCGTGTCGCACCTGCTGTCCGACCGCTCGACACTGGAGTTCGTCACCGAATCCATGCGACCCCTGCACACCGGCGACTTTGGCGGCCTGTGGGTCAAGCTGATCTGGGCGTTCTTCGGCCTGATCATGAGCATGATGGTGTTGAGCGGTCTGCTGATCTGGACCAAACGCACCGCGCTGGCCACCCTCAACGCCTTCAAGCGCGAGGCCAAGACGCAACGCGCACCGGCCGCCGCCACGGCCAGGCAGGCTGAAACCTCGGAGGCCAACTGATGAGCAAAGCTGCGACCAACACACCGCCTTCGCCACTGCGGGCCTTTTGGCTCAAGTGGCGCTTCCACATCAATGTCCTGCTATTGCTGGTGCCCCTGGGGTTCATGCCCAAATACTTTGCCGACGCCGCGTTGTTTCGCGGTGACAGCGGCATTGGCGAGCGGGTGGCCGGCGAAGTGCAGGTGGGGCCGTGGAGCCTGACCCTGGCAGAATTTCGCAACGAAGGCCCGCGCCCGGACCCGGCCGGCCCGATGAAATTTTTCAACGCCGCCCTGTGCGGCACCTGCGCCGAGCAGGTCAAGGCCACTTACCTGCGTATCGGCAAACCGCGCAGCCTGCGCGCGGCCGGGGTGATTTTCTTCGGCACGCCGTACCGCATGGGCGCGGTGCTGCCGGTGCCGGAACGCACACCCGTGGATGCCGAAGTGTGGGTGACCATGGAAGGCTGGGACGGCTCCATGCACCAGGGTTCCATCCCGCTGAGCCAGGCCTCGCCTGCCACCATTGCCTGGCTGAACAAGCAAGGAGTTAAACCATGACGTTAATGCGCACGACTCGCGCCGTTTTACTGCTCTGCGCCGGCTTCAGCAGCGTCGCCCTGGCCCACAACCCGATGTGCGAATGCAAGGAAATCCCCGGCGAGCAGATCCAGTGCACCGGCGGTTTTTCCGACGGCAGCGGCGCGCCGGGCGTGACCCTGGATGTGATCGGCTATGACGAAACCATCCTGCTGCCGGGCAAGCTTGGCCAGGACTCGACCCTGACCTTCAAAAAGCCTTCGGCCGAGTTCTATGTGCTGTTTGATGCAGGCCCCGGCCACGTGGTGGAAATCGACCAAGCGGATATCCAGCCCCAATGAGCACCACACAGGTTGTACGCCCCGCCGGGGCCGGCCATGAAACCCTCTACGTGTTGCTGCTGTGCCTGATCATCCTCACGGTGGCTGGCACCGTGGTGGCGCTGCACGGTGAAACCCAGGAGGTCGCCGCCGTGCCCAGCCACCAGTTGGACGCGCGCCGCGACCTGAGCGCTGCCGAGCAGGGCATCTACGCCGACCTGCGCGTAACCCTGGATGAAATCCAGCTGTTGCAGCAGGAGCAGAACGCCCTGCCGACGCCCGCGCAACTGGCCGAAGAAGGCTTCGCACCGTTTGCCCAGGACGCCAGTTCGGTCAGCCGTGGCGACCATCGCTGGCAGTTGCTTGAGCCTGCGGCCTACCTGGGTTTGAGCCAGGCGCCGAGCACCAGCGGCTCGGTGCTGATGCGTGTGCAAGGCGCCGAGCCGGATGTGTGGCTCAACCGCCAGGCCAACCTCGCCGCCCCTGCCGACCTCACCGACGCGGCGCTGATCGCCGCCGGCTGGCGCCAGGTGGTCACGCAATTCGATGCCGGCGTGACCCGCCAGCACCGTCACTGAACCGGAAGACCGAGTGCCCATGTCTATCTCATCGCCCCTGTTACGCCTGTTGCTGGTTGGCCTGTTCAGCCTGATGCTCGCCCCGCTCGCCAGTGCCGAGGCGGCCAAGCGCCTGCGCATCGGCATCACCCTGCACCCGTATTACAGCTACGTGGCCAATATCGTCGGCGACAAGGCCGAGGTGGTGCCGCTGATTCCGGCCGGCTTCAACCCCCACGCCTACGAACCGCGCGCCGAAGACATCAAGCGCATCGGCACCCTGGACGTGATCGTGCTCAATGGCGTCGGCCATGATGATTTTGCCGACCGCATGATCGCCACCAGCGAGCACCCGGACATCCCGGTGATCGAAGCCAACGCCAACGTGCCGCTGCTGGCCGCCACCGGTAACGCCGCGCGCGGTGCGGGCAAGGTGGTCAACCCGCACACCTTCCTGTCGATCAGTGCGTCGATTGCCCAGGTCAATAATATTGCCCGCGAACTGGGCAAGCTCGACCCGGACAATGCCAAGGCCTACACCCAAAACGCCCGCGCCTACGGCAAGCGCCTGCGCCAGATGCGCGCCGATGCGCTGGCAAAACTAACCAGCGCACCGAACCCCGACCTGCGCGTCGCTACCGTGCACGCGGCCTACGACTACCTGCTGCGCGAATTCGGCCTGGAAGTCACCGCCGTGGTCGAGCCCGCCCATGGCATCGAGCCCAGCCCCAGCCAGTTGAAAAAGACCATCGATGAACTGCGCGCACTGGATGTGAAGGTGATCTTCTCGGAGATGGATTTCCCGTCCACCTACGTCGAGACCATCCAGCGTGAATCCGGGGTGAAGCTGTACCCGTTGTCGCATATTTCCTACGGCGACTACACGCCAGAGAAATACGAAGTGGAAATGACCGGCAACCTCAACACCGTGGTGCGGGCGATTCAGGAGTCGGGGACATGACGGCAGCGCAGCAATTGAAGGTGGCCAGCATTGGCCCGACCCTTGAGTTCGACAACGTTTCCCTGACCTTGGGCCGCACGGTGATTCTCGACGCGGTGAGCTTCCAGGTCGAACCAGGCAGCATCCACGCCCTGGTCGGCCCGAACGGCGGCGGCAAAAGCTCGCTGATCAAGACCTTGCTGGGGCAGACTCCGCACCAGGGCCAGTTGCGCCTGCACTGGCCGACTACGCCAGGCACGGTCGGCTATGTGCCCCAGGCGCTGGAATTCGATCGGGGCCTGCCGATGACCGTCGACGACTTCATGGCCGCCATGTGCCAGCGGCGCCCGGCATTTCTGGGCCTGTCCCGGCATTACGCCGCCGCGATTGGCGAAGCGCTGGAACGGGTTGGCATGCAGGACAAACGCAAGCGCCGCATGGGCGCGTTGTCCGGCGGTGAGCGTCAGCGCGTGCTGTTGGCCCAAGGGCTGATCCCGGCGCCACAGCTGCTGGTACTGGATGAGCCGATGTCGGCACTCGATGAGGCCGGTATCCAGGTGTTCGAGCGGCTGCTTAACGACTGGCGCCTGGCCGGGATCACCGTGCTGTGGATCGAGCATGACCTGGAGGCCGTGGGCCGCCTGGCCGATCGCGTTACCGGCCTGAACCGCCGCGTGCTGTTCGACGCCACGCCGAAAGAGGCGCTGACCCCGGACCGCCTGTTGACCCTCTTTTCCACTCACCCTCGGAGCCCGGCGTGATGAGTTATGAAGCCTTTCGTTTGATGGTCCAGGGCTGGGCTTCATCCGGCTACCTGCCGGAAGCGCTGGCCTATGGGTTTGTGGTCAACGCCTTGCTCGCCGGCTTGCTGATCGGCCCGGTGCTGGGCGGCCTGGGCACGCTGGTGGTGGTCAAGCGCTTTGCGTTCTTCTCTGAAGCCGTCGGGCACGCCGCGTTGACCGGCGTGGCCGTGGGCATCCTGCTCGGCGAACCCTATACCGGGCCTTACGGCAGCCTGTTCGGCTACTGCCTGTTGTTCGGCATCCTGCTCAATTACCTGCGTAACCGCACCGGTTTGGCGCCAGACACCCTGATCGGTGTGTTCCTCTCGGTGTCGCTGGCGTTGGGCGCGAGCCTGCTGTTGATTCTGGCGGGCAAGATCAACGTGCACATTCTGGAAAACGTATTGTTCGGCTCGGTGCTGACGGTGAACGGCAATGACCTGCTGGTGTTGGCGGTCGTCGGCTCACTGGTGATGGCCCTGGCGCTGCCGCTGTACAACCGCATCATGCTGGCCAGCTTCAACCCGCAATTGGCCGCTGTGCGTGGCGTGGCCGTCAAAACCCTGGATTACCTGTTCGTGATCCTGGTGACCTTGATCACCGTGGCGGCAGTCAAGGTGATCGGCGCTATTTTGGTCGGCGCCCTGCTGGTGATTCCGGCGGCGGCAGCGCGCCTGTTGAGCCAGTCGCTCAAGGGGTTTTTCTGGGTCTCGGTGGTGATCGCCACGCTCAGCACGCTGTGCGGTATTCTGCTGCCGATCATCTTCGACCTGCCCATCCCGTCCGGTGCCGCGATCATTCTGGTGGCCGGTATCGCCTTTGCCTTTGCCGCCATCGCGCGCGGCACCGTGCCCAGCCTCAAAGGGAATCTTGGATAATGCGCCCTGTTTTTCATCCGCTGGCTTTGGCCATTGCCTGTTTATTCACCGCGCCGTTGATGGCCGCTGAAGCTGCAAAACCTGCGGTTCACGCCGCCAAACCGGTGAAAGTGCTGGCCTCGCTGCCCATCACCTACGGCCTGGCCGAGGTGCTGCTCAAAGGCACCGATGTACAGCTTGAGCGCGCAGCACCGGCCAACCTGCCGGGTTCGCGGCAGGTGTCCTACTTCACCAGCCGGGGTGCGCCGGCCTTGGGCAGTTTGGCCCAGGACGCCGACGCCGCCATCGGCCTGCGCTCGCTGTGGGCGGATGACCCGCTCTACCCGGTGGCGCGGCGCAGCAATATCCGAATCGTCGAAGTGGACGCCGCGCGCCCGGTGGACGGCGGCTTGCCGGGTATCGCCGTGCAACCGGGCAGCGCCGACGGCCTGAACAGCCAGCCATGGCAGTCGAGCAACAACATGGGGCGCATGGCCGATGTGATGGCGGTCGACCTGAGCCGCCTGGCGCCCACGGCCAAACCCAGGATCGACGCCAACCTCGCAGCGCTCAAACAGCGCCTGCTCAAGCTCAGCGCCGACAGCGAAGCGCGCCTGGCCAAGGCAGACAACCTGAGTGTGGTCAGCTTGAGTGATCACTTTGCGTATCTGGTCAGCAGCCTGAACCTGGAAGTGCTCAGCACCGATGCCCGGCCGGATGCGCAGTGGACGCCTGAGGCCTTGCACACACTCACTGCCGACTTGAAGAGCAACGACGTGGCCGTGGTGCTGCATCACCGCCAACCGAGTGAGGCCGTTAAAGCAGCGGTGACGGCAGGCGGTGCGCAACTGTTGGTGTTGAATGTCGACGGGCCGGACCCGGTGGCGGAGCTGGAAGGCAATGTGGATCAGGTGATCAAGGCACTGATGCCCTGAATGTGGTGCATCTATTGAATATCTGCCAGTCAAACCACATCCACACCCACATGAATCGCATCATGGCGCCAGAACTCCAGGTCGCAGTCGATCAGGCGCTCATGCTGGTCATAGTTGACCCGGGCGATCCGCAAGCCGGGGCTGCCCACCGACACACGCAATGCGGCGGCGGCCTCCACCGGCAGTGAGGTTGGCACAATCTCGAAACGCACGCGGCCGTAATGCAGGTCGTACTTGCGGGCATACAACTCGGTCATCGACTGGTTCAGGTCGCACGCCAGAATCCCGGGGAAATACTGCGGGTTCAGGTAATGCTCCACATACAGCACCAAGCGCCCATCGATTCGCCGGCCCCGGCAAATCTGGATCACACTCGACAACGCCGGCAACTGCAACCACGCACACACCGCCGCCGACGCCGGTTGCAGCCGCGCCGAAATCACTTCGGTCGAGGCTACGCGCCCTTGTTCACTGACCATCGCGTGAAAGTGGCTGCGCTGCATCAGGTTATAAGCCAGGCGCGGTGGCGAGACGAACCAGCCACGTCGCTCCTCGCGATAGATCTGGCCCTGGGCCTCCAGTTGTAACAAGGCTTCCCGCACCGTAATGCGGGTGGTACCAAACAACTCGCTGAGTTTGCGCTCGGCAGGCAATTTACTCGCAGGCGGCAACAGCCCGTGGGCGATCTGCTCTTGCAGTGCCAGGCCGATGGATGTCACCGCCTTGATTGCCTCATCACGCATCAACGTTACCTATCTGGACTAGACCAGCACCGTTCAGGTGCATAAACCGTGCTGCATTCGGGCGTCTGCCGTTACCTGCCAGCCTAGGCATTACAGATGACCGACAGATGACAGTGCTTGCCGCCGCTTCACTCCACACCCTGCAATACATCGGCCAAGTCCAGGGTCTGCGGGCACTTGGGCATGGTCTACGCTGAGTCTGAAGTCAGCGACATAAACGCTTTAAAAACGACATCGACATGAAACTGTCATCCGCCGAGCCTAAATTGGCTCAGGTATTGCTGACCTAGACCAACACCATCGCAATCGTTCGTAAAAACGCAGCGTTGAAAACGCCCAAAGGAGCTTCGGATGAAACAGCTTTTCCTGGCATCACTGTTAGGCTCGACCATTGCCATGTGCACCGCCGCCATGGCTGCTGATACCGATCTAAAAACGCTCGAAGCCGCCGCGAAATCGGAAGGCGCGGTCAACAGCGTCGGCATGCCCGACGACTGGGCCAACTGGAAAGGCACCTGGGACGACCTGGCCAAGACCTATGGCCTCAAGCACATCGACACCGACATGAGCTCGGCCCAGGAAATCGCCAAGTTCGCCGCCGAAAAAGACAACGCCAGCGCCGATATCGGTGACGTCGGCGCCGCCTTCGGCCCGATTGCGGTGAAACAGGGCGTGGCACAGCCGTACAAACCGACCACTTGGGCACAAGTGCCGGATTGGGCCAAAGATAAAGACGGCAACTGGGCCCTGGCCTACACCGGCACCATCGCCTTTATCGTCAACAAAAAACTGCTGCACGGCTCTGAAGCCCCAAAAAGCTGGGCTGACCTGAAAACCGGCAAATACAAAGTCTCTATTGGTGATGTGAGCACCGCCGCCCAAGCCGCCAATGGCGTGCTGGCTGCCGCCCTGGCCAACGGTGGCGACGAGAAAAACATCCAGCCTGCGCTGCTGATGTTTGCCGAGATCGCCAAGCAAGGTCGCCTGTCGCTGGCGAACCCGACCATCGCCACCATGGAAAAAGGCGAAGTCGAAGTGGGCGTGGTCTGGGACTTCAACGGCCTGAGCTACAAAGCCAAGATGGCTAACCCGGATGACTACGTGGTGCTGATCCCGTCGGACGGCTCGGTGATTTCCGGCTACACCACCATCATCAACAAATACGCCAAGCACCCGAACGCCGCCAAGCTGACCCGCGAATACATCTTCAGCGACGCCGGCCAGACCAACCTGGCACGCGGCAACGCACGTCCGATCCGTGCCGAGCACCTGACCTTGCCGGCTGATGTACAGGCCAAGCTGCTGCCGAACGAGCAGTACAAGAAGGTCACGCCGATCAAAGATGCCGACGCGTGGGAGAAAACCTCCAAGGCACTGCCGCAGAAGTGGCAGGAAGAAGTCATCATCAATATGCAGTAAGGCTCCCGGGTCTTATTTAGACCCAGAGCTGTGAAAGCGGTCAGTGTGGGAGCTGGCTTGCCTGCGATGCAGACGACTCGGTTTGTGATGGGAACCGAGGTGATGCTATCGCAGGCAAGCCAGCTCCCACACAAACCCGCTCCCACAGTTTTGACCCCGTTCCTCAAGTGCAATTGAGTCAAGCCTATCGTCGCGGAGCGTCTCCCCCTATGAAGCACAACGTCATCCTTGTGGTGCTCGACGGCCTGAACTACGAGGTTGCCCGACATGCCATGGGGCATCTCCAGGCCTACATCGGCGCAGGACGCGCAGCGCTTTACAAACTGGAATGTGAACTGCCGGCCCTGTCCCGGCCGTTGTATGAATGCATCCTCACCGGCGTGCCCCCGATCGACAGCGGCATTGTCCACAACCATGTCTCGCGTCTGTCCAACCAGCGCAGCATTTTCCATTACGCCACCGATGCGGGTCTCACCACCGCGGCGGCGGCTTACCACTGGGTCAGCGAGTTGTATAACCGCACGCCCTTTGAAGCCGCGCGTGATCGTCATACCGACGACCAGGCCCTGGCGATCCAGCACGGGCATTTCTACTGGAATGACCACTACCCCGACTCACACCTGTTCGCCGATGCCGAAAGCCTGCGGCTCAAGCACACGCCGAACTTTCTGGTGGTACACCCGATGAACATCGACGACGCCGGCCACAAGCACGGCCTGGACACTGCGCAATACCGCAACAGCGCGCGCTCGGCCGATATCATCCTCGCCGACTACCTGCAAGGCTGGCTCAACGCCGGCTACCAGGTGCTGGTGACCGCCGACCACGGCATGAACAACGACCGTTCCCATAACGGTGTGCTGCCGGAAGAACGCGAAGTGCCGTTGTTCGTAATGGGCTCGGCCTTCACCTTTGACCCAGGCGCCATCCCGAAGCAAACCGACCTGTGCGGCACCGTCTGCGAACTGCTCGGCGTGCCCCACGACAAACCTGTATGCCGGGAGCTGCTGAAGTGAGCGCCATAACCCGTGGCAAATGGCTGGCGATCCTGTGCCTGGTGCCGTTTGCGCTGTTCTTTATCGTGTTTGAAATCGCCCCGCTGCTGTGGGTGATGATCAACAGCCTGCAGTCGGAGGAGTTCGGCTGGGGCCTGGCCAACTTCACCAAAATCTTCAGTTCGAAGTTCTACCTGCAAGCCATCCAGTACAGCCTGGAGATCAGTTTCTACTCCAGCGTGTTCGGAATCATCATCTCGGTGCTCGGCAGCTACTCGTTGCGCCGCGTGGATGGCCCACTGCGTAACTTCGTGACGGCCTTCGCCAACATGACCAGCAACTTTGCCGGCGTGCCCCTGGCCTTCGCCTTCATCATTTTGCTGGGCTTTAACGGCAGCATCACGATCATGCTCAAGCAGGCGGGGATCATTCAGGACTTCAACCTGTACTCCAAGACTGGCCTGATCATTCTGTACACCTACTTCCAGATTCCACTGGGCGTGCTGCTGCTCTACCCGGCCTTCGATGCCTTGCGCGAAGACTGGCGAGAATCGGCCTCGCTGCTCGGCGCCAGCAGTTGGCAGTTCTGGCGGCACATCGGCCTGCCGGTGCTCACTCCGGCCCTGCTGGGCACTTTCGTGATCCTGCTGGCCAACGCCCTCGGTGCCTATGCCACGGTGTATGCATTGACCACCGGCAACTTCAACGTGCTGCCCATTCGTATCGCGGCAATGGTTTCCGGCGACATCTCCCTGGACCCGAACATGGCCAGCGCCCTGGCCGTGGTGCTGGTGGCACTGATGACGGTGGTCACCGTCGTCCATCAACTGCTGCTCAAGAGGAGCTACCATGTCTCGCGCTGAAGCCGGCTCGGCCTCCGTCTACCATCGGGTAGTGGTGTACCTGTTATTTGCGATCCTGGTGTTGCCGCTGGTGGGCACCTTTGTCTACTCCATTGCCAGCAGCTGGTCGGCCACAATCCTGCCCGCCGGGTTTACCCTGAAGTGGTACGTGCAGTTGTGGAGTGACCCGCGCTTTCTGGCCGCCTTCGGTCAGTCGCTGTTGGTGTGCGTGGGTGCGCTGGTGTTGTCGGTGGTGCTGATTCTGCCGCTGCTGTTCGTGGTGCATTACCACTTTCCCAAGCTCGACGCGCTGATGAATATCCTGATCCTGCTGCCCTTCGCGGTGCCGCCGGTGGTGTCATCGGTGGGCTTGTTGCAACTCTACGGCTCCGGGCCATTTGCGATGGTGGGCACGCCGTGGATCCTGATCGGCTGCTACTTCACCGTGGCCTTGCCGTTCATGTACCGCGCGATCACCAACAACCTGCAAGCGATCAACCTGCGCGACCTGATGGACGCCTCGCAGCTGCTGGGCGCCAGCACCTGGCAGGCCGCAATTTTTGTCGTGCTGCCAAACCTGCGCAAAGGCCTGATGGTGGCGCTGCTGCTGTCGTTCTCGTTCCTGTTCGGTGAGTTCGTGTTCGCCAACATCCTGGTGGGCACCCGCTACGAAACCCTGCAGGTGTACCTGAACAACATGCGCAACACGAGCGGCCACTTCACCAGTGCCATCGTCATCTCCTATTTCTTCTTTGTGCTGGTGCTGACCTGGGCCGCCAATATCTTGAACAAGGACAAAAGCCAATGAGCTTCGTCAGCGTCCAACACCTGCAAAAAGCCTACACCGGCACGCCGGTATTCAGTGATATCAACTGCGAAATCGCCAAGGGTGAATTCGTCACCCTGCTCGGCCCGTCGGGTTGCGGCAAGTCGACACTGCTGCGTTGCATCGCCGGGTTGACCTCGGTGGACAGCGGCAAAATCCTGCTGGATGGCCAGGACATCGTGCCCTTGAGCCCGCAGAAACGGCACATCGGCATGGTGTTCCAGAGCTACGCACTGTTCCCCAACATGACCGTGGAACAGAACGTCGCCTTCGGCCTGCGCATGCAAAAGGTCAACGCCGACGACAGCCACAAGCGCGTGCAGGAAGTGCTGCAACTGGTGGAACTCAAAGACCTCGCCGGCCGCTACCCGCACCAGATGTCCGGCGGCCAGTGCCAGCGTGTGGCCCTCGCCCGCTCGCTGGTGACGCGCCCACGCCTGTTGTTGCTGGATGAACCGCTGTCGGCGCTGGATGCACGGATTCGCAAGCACCTGCGCGAGCAGATCCGCCAGATCCAGCGTGAGCTGGGCCTGACCACGATTTTCGTGACCCATGACCAGGAAGAAGCGCTGACCATGTCAGACCGCATTTTCCTCATGAACCAGGGCAAGATCGTACAAAGCGGCGATGCCGAGACCCTTTACACTGCGCCCGTGGATGTATTTGCCGCCGGTTTTATCGGCAACTACAACCTGCTCGACGCCGACAAGGCCAGCCAGTTGCTGCAACGGCCTATCAGCGGGCGCATCGCGATTCGCCCGGAAGCCATCGAGCTGAGCCGCAGCGGTGAGCTCGACGCGCTGGTACGCAGCCACAGTTTGTTGGGCAACGTGATCCGCTATCGCATCGAAGCGCGTGGCGTGGAATTGGTGGTGGACGTGCTCAACCGCTCGGCCGACGACCTGCACCCGGATGGCCAGCGCCTGGCACTTTCCATCGACCCCAGTGCGTTGTGTGAAGTAGCCTGACACAACGATTGATTTGAGAGAGCGTGACCGATGGCATTGGTAATTTTTGATCTGGACGACACCTTGATCCACGGCGACTGCGCCACCTTGTGGAGCGAACAGATGGGCCGCCTGGGCTGGGTCGACCCGGAGTCGTTCATGCGCCAGAACGACGAACTCATGGCCGCCTACAGCCGCGGCGAGCTGGCCATGGAAGACTTCATGGACTTCAGCCTGGAGCCGATGATCGGGCGCACGCCGGAAGAGATCGAACACTTGGTCGAACCGTGGGTGGAGGACGTTATCGAGCCGCTGATCTACAGCGACGCCACCAAGACCATCGCCCGTCACCGCGCGAAGGGTGACCGGATCCTGGTGATCTCGGCTTCGGGCACGCACCTGGTCACGCCCATTGCGGCACGTATCGGAATTGATGAAGTGCTGGGGATTGATCTGGAGATCAGTCATGGCGTGTACAGCGGCAAGACCGTGGGGGTACTGACTTATCGTGAAGGCAAGATCACGCGGTTGCTGGCATGGCTGGAGCAGGAAGGTGAAAGCCTTGAAGGCGCGTATTTTTACTCGGATTCGCGCAATGACTTGCCGTTGTTGCTGAAAGTGGACCATCCGCAGGTGGTGAACCCGGACCCTGTGCTGCGCGAGCATGCTGAAAAGGCTGGCTGGCCGATTCACCATTGGGTTTGAACGTTTGAATTGAAAACCCAATCCACTGTGGGAGCTGGCTTGCCTGCGATAGCGGTGCATCAGATGAAACATTCTTCATTGATACACCGCTATCGCAGGCAAGCCAGCTCCCACAGTGGCTGTATTTCAACTTGAGATCAGGCCAGGGTCTCGTCTATCACCAACACCAACTTGCCGGAAATCCGGTTGGTCGCAAGCTCCGCAAACGCCGCCTCGGCATCCTTGATCGGGAAGGTTTTGGCCAGTTGCGGGCTCAAGCGCCCCTCAACAAACAGCGGCCACACATGCTGGCTCAAGTCGCTGAACAGGTCGGCCTTGAACTGATCGCTGCGGCTGCGCAGGGTCGAACCCAGCAGTTGGATACGCTTGCCCAGCACCTGCGCCAGGTCCAGTTGCGCATCACGGCCGCCCATCAAGCCGATCAACACCCAGCGCCCATCGAGGGCCAGCAGCTTCAGATCCATCGCTGCATAATTGCCGCCGACCGGGTCGAGGATCACGTCGAACGGCCCGAAATCGCGCAGCCCTTCAAGGCCATCGGTACGCACCACGCCGCCCTGGGCACCGAGTGCTTCGCAGTAAGCCAGGCGTTCTGCCGAGCCGACGCTGACCCAGCACGGGCTGCCGAATGCCTTGCACAGCTGGATCGCCGCCGAACCCACGCCGCTGGCGCCGGCATGCAGCAAGACTTTTTCACCGGGCTTGAGGCCCGCCAACTGGAACAGATTCAGCCACGCAGTGCTGTACACCTCGGGCAACGCCGCCGCTTCGGTCAACGACAAACCTTCCGGCACCGGCAGCACATGACGGGCATCCACCACCACTTCTTCGGCCATGCCGCCCCCGGCCAGCAGCGCGCAAACGCGGTCGCCGACTTGCCAGGAAGACCCCGCGCCCACTTCGCTGATGACCCCGGAACACTCCAGGCCCAGCACTTGGCTGGCGCCAGGAGGTGGCGGATAGAGCCCCGCACGTTGTAATAAATCGGCGCGATTAAGGCCCGCTGCCGCCACCCGAATGCGAACTTGGCCTACATCGCAAGTAGGACTGGGTTCTTCCATCCACTCCACATGACCTTCAACGCCTTGCAATGCTTTCACAGTGCCTCCATAGTGAGTCTGGACTGAGCCCGTAGCTGTAGCGCCGGGCTTTTTGCATTATGCGACCGGATCATATGGAACCGGCTCCCTCAAAGACGGCCTAATATGCGTTATCAATTGCCCCCGCGTCGAATCAGCATGAAGCATTTGTTCCCCAGTACCGCCCTCGCTTTTTTCATTGGTCTCGGCTTTGCGTCGATGTCGACCAATACGTTCGCAGCCAATAGCTGGGACAATCTTCAGCCTGATCGCGATGAGGTGATTGCCAGCCTTAACGTCGTCGAGTTGCTCAAGCGTCATCACTACAGCAAGCCGCCGCTGGACGACGCGCGCTCGGTGATCATCTACGACAGCTACCTCAAGCTGCTGGACCCGTCGCGCAGCTACTTCCTGGCCAGCGATATCGCTGAGTTCGACAAGTGGAAGACCCAGTTCGACGACTTCCTCAAGAGCGGCGACCTGCAGCCTGCGTTCACCATCTACAAGCGCTACCTGGATCGCGTCAAAGCGCGTCTGGACTTCGCCTTGGGTGAGCTGAACAAAGGCGTCGACAAGCTCGACTTCACCCAGAAGGAAACCCTTCTGGTGGATCGCAAGGACGCGCCCTGGCTGACCAGCACCGCCGCCCTCGACGACCTGTGGCGCAAACGCGTCAAGGACGAAGTGCTGCGCCTGAAGATCGCCGGCAAAGAGCCCAAGGCCATTCAAGAGCTGTTGACCAAGCGCTACAAGAATCAGCTGGCACGTCTGGACCAGACCCGTGCCGAAGATATCTTCCAGGCCTACATCAACACCTTCGCGATGTCCTACGACCCGCACACCAATTATCTGTCGCCAGATAACGCCGAAAATTTTGATATCAACATGAGTCTGTCGCTGGAAGGCATCGGTGCCGTCCTGCAAAGCGACAATGACCAGGTCAAGATCGTGCGTCTGGTGCCGGCAGGTCCGGCCGACAAGACCAAGCAGGTCGCACCGGCCGACAAGATCATCGGCGTCGCCCAGGGCGACAAAGAGATGGTCGACGTGGTCGGCTGGCGCCTGGACGAAGTGGTCAAGCTGATCCGTGGGCCGAAAGGCAGCGTGGTGCGCCTGGAAGTGATTCCGCACACCAACGCGCCGAACGACCAGACCAGCAAGATCGTGTCCATCACCCGTGAAGCGGTGAAACTCGAAGACCAGGCCGTGCAGAAGCAAGTCCTCAACCTCAAGCAGGATGGCAAGGACTACAAACTGGGCGTCGTGGTGATTCCTGCGTTCTACCTGGACTTCAAAGCGTTCCGCGCCGGTGACCCGGACTACAAGTCCACCACCCGTGACGTGAAGAAGATCCTCACCGAACTGCAGAAAGAGAAAGTCGACGGTGTGGTCATCGACCTGCGCAACAACGGCGGCGGTTCCCTGCAGGAAGCCACCGAGCTGACCAGCCTGTTTATCGACAAAGGCCCGACCGTGCTGGTTCGCAACGCGGACGGCCGTGTCGACGTGCTGGAAGACGAGAACCCGGGCGCGTTCTACAAAGGCCCAATGGCGTTGCTGGTCAACCGCCTCTCGGCCTCGGCTTCGGAGATTTTCGCCGGCGCCATGCAGGACTACCACCGCGCGCTGATCGTCGGCGGCCAGACCTTCGGTAAAGGCACCGTGCAGACCATTCAGCCGCTCAACCATGGCGAACTGAAGCTGACCATTGCCAAGTTCTACCGGGTTTCCGGGCAGAGCACCCAGCACCAGGGCGTATTGCCGGACGTGGATTTCCCGTCGATCATCGACACCAAGGAAATCGGCGAAAGCGCGCTGCCTGAGGCAATGCAGTGGGACACCATCCGCCCTGCGATCAAGCCGGCTTCGGACCCGTTCAAGCCGTACCTGACGCAGTTGAAGGCTGACCACGAGACCCGCTCCGCCAAGGATGCCGAGTTTGTGTTTATCCGCGACAAGCTTGCGCTGGCCAAGAAGCTGATGGAAGAAAAAACCGTCAGCCTCAACGAAGTCGATCGCCGTGCGCAGCACACCAGCATCGAAAATCAGCAACTTGTGCTGGAAAACGCCCGCCGCAAGGCCAAAGGCGAAGACCCGCTCAAGGAGCTTAAGAAAGAAGATGAAGATGCGCTGCCGGCCGAGCCGGAAAAAACCAAACCGGAAGACGACGCCTACCTGTCCGAGACTGGTCGGGTGCTGCTGGACTACCTGAAAATCAGCAAGCAGGTGGCCAAGCAGTAAATGATGGCAATTTAATGTGAACGCTCCCCAGAGTGTCATCATATAGACATCATTCTGTCGTGAAATGAAGGGACCGCTGGCGTTAAGCCTGCGGTCCTTTTTTTTCGATCGAGATCGCCATGACCATGACCGAACAGCTGAATGCATTGGGCTCAATCCTGGCTCAAGGCAGTTTACACAGCCTGTTCCAACCGATCATTTGCCTGTCCGAACGGCGTATCCTGGGCTACGAAGCGCTCAGCCGTGGCCCGTCCAACAGCCCCCTGCACTCCCCCGTCGCCCTGTTCAGCGTGGCCAGCCATGCCGGGCGCCTCAGCGAACTGGAAATGGCCTGCCGCGAAAGCGCCTGCCGACGCTTCAGCGAGCAAAAACTGCCGGGCAAGCTGTTCCTGAATATCTCGCCGGAGTCCTTGATGGAGACGGCGCATCAACCGGGCCGCACCTTGCAGTTGTTGCGCGACTTTGGCATCCCGCCGAGCCAGGTGGTGATCGAACTCACCGAGCAAACGCCCACCGACGACTTCGACCTGCTGCAAACCGCGCTGCATCATTATCGCGACATGGGGTTTGCCATCGCCCTGGATGACTTGGGCGCCGGGTATTCCAGCCTGCGTCTGTGGTCGGAGCTGCGCCCGGACTACGTGAAAATCGACCGGCACTTTATCGACGGCATCCATCAGGATGCGCTCAAGCGCGAGTTCGTCGGTTCTATCCTGCAAATCGCCAAGGCATCCCGTGCCCAGGTGATTGCCGAAGGTATCGAGCTACCGGAGGAGTTGGCGGTGTTGACGGAAATGGGCGTTGACCTGGTCCAGGGCTACCTGCTTTGCCGCCCCCAGGAGCAACCGCCCCGGGAAGCGCGCCTGATGTTGCCCAAGCAGGACCACACCCACATCGCCCTCAGCGAAGAAGGCAGCGACCTCAGCGCCTTGCTCAACGAACAACCGGCGGTGGATCAGGACACCGCCACCGCCCTGGTGCTCGAATCCTTCCGCCGTCAGGCCAACCTCAACTCCCTGGCCGTGCTGGATGGGCGCGGTCACCCGGTCGGCATCGTGCATCGGCATTCGCTGTCGGATGCGCTGCTCAAGCCGTTCGCCACCGACCTGTTCGCACGCAAACCCATCAGTCGCTTGATGAGCGATGACTTCCTGGCCGTGGAGTTGAGCCAATCCCTGCAACAGGTCAGCCGCCTGCTCACCAGCCGTGCGCGGCAACGGATCGAGGAAGACTTCATCATCACCCTCAACGGTGACTACCTGGGCCTGGGTCGGGTGATCGATGTGCTCAAGTTGATCACTGAGCTGAAGATCCAGCAGGCGCGTTATGCCAACCCGCTGACGCTGCTGCCGGGCAACGTGCCGATTCAGCAGTGCCTGACGCGGTTGCTGCAACAACAGCGCGAGTCGGTGATCTGCTACGTGGATATCGACAGCTTCAAGCCGTTCAACGATATCTACGGCTACGGCCGTGGGGATGAGGTGTTGTTGTGCCTGGCGCAGTGCTTGAACGACCGGGTCGACCCCAGCCGCGACTTTGTCGGGCATATCGGCGGTGATGATTTTTTGCTGGTGCTGGGCCCGCAGGATTGGCGCAAACGGCTCAACCAGTTACTGGATGACTTCCACACCCAATGCCGACGTTTCTACCGCGCCGAGCACTTGGACGCGGGTTGCTTCGTGGCGTTGAACCGCCAGGGCGTGCGCCAGGAGTTCGCCTTGCTGTCGTTGTCGATCGGCGTGGTGCATTTATATCCACAGGCCTGTGCACACCTGGATGCCAGCCAACTGGCGGAGCTGGCCTCGCAAGCCAAGCACCACGCCAAAGACATTGCCGGTTACAGCATCCATGTGATCGACAGCATGGACAGCCTGCACGCTTAGGCCTCGGCGGACTCCGGGTACTCGTACTCGAACACCCGCACCACTTCCGAAGCGTGCCACGACGCAGCAGCCACCCCATCGGACGGCCCGCTGAACCGCCCCAGGCGCTCCACACATTCAAAGAAACCGGTACGCGGTAAACGGCTGGCGCCCTGGCTGATCACCAGCGAGCTGCGCAACGGCTGCTCGGCCTTGGCGTCCAGCGCGGCCAGGTGCTCAAGGGCAGCGGCCAGGGTTTGCATGGCCGGCGTGGGGAATTGCAGGCGCTCCAGCAGCGCGCGGTAGGTGAGCAAATGGCGCTGGCGGCGCGCCTGATCCAGTTCGTTGAGTAACCCATCCCAGTGTTGACGACTGATTCGAAGACTCAAGATTCATCCCTCCAACCTGCAACGCCCAATTCCCAGGCCAGGCTGCGGCGGATGGCGGCATCCGGCTGGCGTTCACCACTTTCAATCAATCCGAGGTACGAAGGGCTGATGCCCACGGTGCGGGCCAGGCTTTCAATGGCCAAGCCCTTGGCCTCACGCAGGCCGCGCAGGTCCGCGAGTGGGCGCAAAGCCTGATCGGGCGTGACCTGGGCGGTAGAAGAAGGAGTGGCGACAGGCTGTTGCTGACCGGCAGCTTTTAGTAGCGCCTGGTACTGGTCCCATGGCAGCACCGCATACTCGGGTGCGCCATCGCGTGAAATTATCTGAATATCCATGACTGCCCCGTAGGATAACAACACTTACTAAGTAAGTTCTTTCCTTAGAAGTGTAATCCTAACAGCCACAAAGGTCGCAGGGGGATATAAGCGTGTTCAGTTTTTTTGCGGGTTTTCCTCGGCCAGCAGCGCAGGCGTCGCAGGCAGCCGCTCAACCACGGCGAGTTTTTCCGGGCGCTGGGCGTCGCGCCAGGCGCGAAACGCGCTCAGTTCGCCGTCCAGGGTCTTCATGACCCATGCCAGCACGGCAATGTCATCGAGCATGCCGAACACCGGGATAAAGTCCGGGATCGCGTCAATCGGGCTGAGGAAGTACATCAGCCCCGCCACTACCGAGATCAGCGCCTTGGGGCTGATAGCCCGATACTCACCGCGCCAGTACGCCAGGCACAACGACTGGAGCAATTTGAGATCATCCTTGAGTTTACCCAGCCGGTTGCCCTGGCTTGAGCCTTTGGCGGCCACGGCAAACAGCAGGGTTGGCAACCGGCCACGGCCGAGCAAGCGTGCGGCCATGGGCAGGAAGCGGGTGAAGTTGAAGGGTGGTTTCATCGGTCACTCCAGTTCCAGGCGACATAAAAGGTTATCCACACAAATTGTGGATAACCTTGTGAACAGAGCCTGTTTTATCGGCTGAAAGCCACGGGCTACAAGGCTTGCAGTCAGATCGGGCGTTTTTTGCGCACATAAAAAAAACCCAAGAATTCATTGACTTGGCATTGATGTGCGGCTACCCGTGACTCGAGTCATATATCAGACTGTGACAGTTTCCAGGGGTTCGGTCGGATTTGCGATCGTTCCCACGCTCTGGGTGGGAATGCCGCCCCAAGGCACATGTGACGCAGAGCGTCACCGGATGTATTCCCACGCAGAGCGTGGGAACAATCAGTAATGCAAACGCCAGAAACAACAACGCCCCGTAAAACGGGGCGTTGTGTATTCAGGTGCCGATTACTTCTTGGCAGCTGGGGCCGCAGGTGCGTCAGGGGCTTCAGCCTTGGCTGGGTCCTTGATGGCCAGCAGCTCCAGGTCGAAAACCAGCACGGAGTTGGCTGGAATCGCCGGGCTCGGGCTCTGTGCGCCGTAGGCCAGGTCGGACGGGATGTACAACTCGACCTTCTCGCCCACGTGCATCAGTTGCAGGCCTTCGACCCAACCCGGGATCACGCCGCTGACCGGCAGGTCAATCGGGCTGCCGCGATCTACGGAGCTGTCAAAGGTGGTGCCGTTGGTGAGCTTGCCGGTGTAGTGAACAGTCACTACGTCGGTCGGCTTGGGCTGAGCGCCGTCGGCCTTCTTCACGATCTTGTATTGCAGACCGGAAGCGGTGGTGACTACGCCGTCTTTCTTGGCGTTGTCTTCGAGGAATTTCTTGCCGGCGGCTGCCGACTCTTCGCTCATTTTGGTCATGCGTTCTTCAGCACGCTTTTGCAGTGCGGCAAACGCTTCAACCAGTTCGTCGTCCTTCAGCTTCTGTTCTTTCTTGCCGACGGCATCTTCGATGCCTTGGGCTACCGCTTTGGAGTCCAGGTCATCCATGCCTTCTTGAGCAAGGCTTTTGCCCATGTTCAGGCCGATGCCGTAGGAAGCTTTCTGCGCCGGGGTTTTCAGCTCTACGCTGGTCTGCGAATCACAACCCGCAAGTACCAGGCTAACCAGGGCCACCGCCGCCGCCAACCGATGCTGTTTCATGCTATTTCCTTGTTCGTGCGCCAAAAGGGCATTCGAGTAAAGTCGCGAGCTTATCAGGCGGCCACGACCAATGGCTACCGGCATCTGAGCAGGAAACTTCTGATAAGTTCACGTGTTTAAAAGCATTTTCATTCATTATGGAGGCCCGCGAAGGATCGCGGGACCATCCGCAACCAGGCTGCTGGCCACTTGCCGCACCCGTGATGCGATGGCATAAGAACGCTACAACTCGACAAGGATAGTTATCTTGCGCATTTTTTCCCGTGTTTTACTCCTGATATTGCTCGCCCTGGGTTTGCTGCTGGGCGTAGTGATCTATTACACCCTCAACCCCAAGCTGCCGGATTACGTGCCCGTGGAGCAGGTGCACTATCAGGAACAATGGAGTGAAGCCGATCGCCAGACCTACTACTTCACGCCCCAGGGCACCCAAGTAAAAGGCCTGCATTACGACTGGTTCACCGCTCTGGAACTGCCGTTTTCGAACCAGCGTTTTGCCACACCCGACTACCTCGCACGCTTCGGTTTTCTGGTCGATCCCAAACAAGTGCCCAGCGCACAAAACCCCGGCAACCTGCCCGTAGGCTTCGCCCGGCACCAGAACGCCGACAGCAAGGTGCAATACCTGGACATCACCTGCGCCGCCTGCCACACCGGCGAGCTGCACTTCAAAAACCAGGCGCTGCGCATCGACGGTGGCTCGGCCCAGCATGTGCTGCCGTCCAGCGTACCGACCTTGCGCGGTGGCAGCTTCGGCCAGGCCTTGGTTGCCAGCCTCGCCGCCACCTATTACCTGCCCTGGAAGTTCGATCGCTTCGCCCACAACGTGCTTGGCCACGACTATGACGATCACAACAAGCAACAACTGCGTCAGGACTTCAAGCAGTCGCTGAACCAGTTCCTTAAAGTTGCCTGGAACGACACCCACCGTGGCCTCTACCCCACCGAAGAAGGCCCGGGCCGCACTGACGCCTTTGGTCGCATCGCCAATGCCAGCTTTGGCGACGCCATCTCGCCGGCCAACTACCGGGTCGCCAATGCGCCGGTGGACTACCCGCACCTGTGGGATATCTGGACCTTCGACTGGGTGCAATGGAACGGTTCGGCCCAGCAGCCCATGGCACGTAACATCGGCGAGGCCTTGGGCGTGGGTGCGACCCTGGCCTTTTTCGACGCGGCCGGCCAACCCCTCCAGGGCGATGCCCGTTACCCTTCCAGCGTGCGCGTGCGCGACCTCAACCGGATCGAAGAAACCCTGCAACGCCTCAAGCCGCCGACCTGGCCGCAAGACCTGTTCGGCGCCATCGACAAGCCCCTCGCCGCCCAAGGCCGCGCGTTGTTCGCCGAGAACTGCGCCGGTTGCCATGTGCCAACGGTCACCCAGGAAAACGGCCGCCCGGTGCAGCAACTGAAAATGCTGCCCGTGGATTACATCGGCACCGACCCCGGCACCGCCAACAACATCGCCGACCAACGCTATGACCTCAGCGCCCTGCAGTGGGACCCGGCCGAACTGGCCAGGCTCAATGTCGAGCTGCACCCCACGCCCACCGCACCGCTGGACCTGCACAACCTGTCGGTGGCCCAAGGCCTGGCCTACGTCACCGCCTTCGTCGAAGCACACGCCTACCGCGCCGCCGGTGTAACTCCGGCCGAGCGCCCCAGCCTGGACGGTTTCGGCCTGCCCATCGGCGTGCGTGAATTGCGCGCCTACAAGGCCCGGCCGCTGGCCGGCGTGTGGGCCACACCGCCATTTCTGCACAACGGCTCGGTGCCGACGATCTACCAATTGCTCTCGCCCCAGGACGAGCGCAGCACCACCTTCTACAAAGGCACGTTCAATTACGACCCGCGTCATCTGGGCTTTGAAACGGCTGCGTTCAACAACGCGTTTTTGTTCGATACAAAAATCACCGGCAACCACAACAGCGGTCACGAATTCCGTGATGGCAAGCGTGGCAATGGCGTGATCGGCCGTGGCCTGCTGCCGCAGGAACGCTGGGCGCTGCTGGAATACCTCAAAGTACTGGGCGGCCCGCTGGAGCAAACACTGCCATGATTATCCGATCTCAATACAACCAACGTTCGCTGCTCGCACGCCTCTGGCTGCGCCTGGGTGCCTTTCTCGGTAAAACCCTGCTGTGGCTGCTGGGTTTGGGGCTGCTGGGTTGGTTGTTCGCCACGGCCTGGTTCGCCTGGCAACACAGCGGCCCGGTGTCGCCGGATGAACAGATCCCGCCCGGCGAAGCGGCCATGACCCAAGGCATCATCCAGACCGCGGTGCGCATCGTCGATCAGCATCGCGAAGGCACTCGCTACCTGCGTGACGCGCATGCCAAGGCCCACGGCTGCGTGAAGGCCGAAGTCAGTGTGCTGGCGGACCTCGACCCGGCGCTGCGCCAAGGCGTGTTCGCTGAACCTGGCAAGACCTGGCAGGCGCAGATGCGCCTGTCCAACGGCAATGCCTACCCACAGTTCGACAGCATCCGCGATGCGCGGGGCATGGCGATCAAGCTGCTGGATGTGCCGGGCAAACAGTTGATGGCCGACCAACAGACGCGCACCGAACAAGACTTCGTGATGTTCAGCCACCCGAACTTTTTTGTCAGTGATGTGGCCGAATACGCGCAAAACATCGGCGCCCAGGCTGACGGCAAGAAGGTGCTGGCGTTCTTCCCCAATGCCGACCCGCGCAGCTGGCAAGTGCGCCATCTGTTTATCGCCCTGGCCACCCTGGCGCCCGCGCCGGCGAGCCCGACGCAGACGACGTATTTTTCGGTTTCACCCTACAAATTTGGCGCGGCCAATGCCAAGTTTCGTGTAGCACCCGACCCACAGAGTTGCCCGGAATATATGCTGCCCAAGCAGAATCAAGACCTGCCGAACTTTCTGCGCAGTGCACTGAACCAGCAACTGTCCACCGACCGCGTGCCGGCGTGTTTCGTGTTGCAGATTCAGCGGCAAAATCCGCAGAAATTCATGCCGATTGAAGACACCAGCATCGAATGGCAAGAGCGTGATGCACCGTATGAGACGGTGGCCAAGGTGCGGATTCCTGCGCAGGATTTTGATACGCCGGCGTTGAATCTTGCCTGTGATAACCAGTCGTTCAACCCGTGGTTCGGGCTGGAGGCGCATCGGCCGATTGGCGGGATTAACCGGTTGCGCAAGGCGGTGTATGAGGCGGTCAGCGATTATCGGCATAGCCGCAATTTGTGAGGTGATGATCGTTCTCACGCTCTGCGCGGGAACGATCGACTTCAAGCCGGCCATAAAAAATCCGTATAAATTCGAAGTTCCCCATAACGATTACGTCGCCTCTATTGAACAACTAATCCCCAAACTCTACCGTCACTTCCTACCTCCAAAACCCGTAGGAAGTCATCGTGGAAAGTTCAACTTTGGGCATGGTCGTCCTGTCAATGATTGCGCTCTTCGGCACCGCCGCGTTTTGCTTCGAACACCTCGCCACCCGCAGCGAGAAGAAAAAGAAAGCCAAATAAGCTGAGCATCGAAATCAGCAGAACCCCAGACTTTCAGGAGATCCCCCGTCACCGGGTGGTCCCCTGTTTTCGTGCGCCCAGCTTTTATATACCGGCTTGATACCGCCCGCCGTAATCTGTGCCCGAGCTTGCTATCAGAGCACCTAACCTCCCTGGCTGACTCAACAAGGGGAGTTACACCGTGCTGACACTAACGTTCATTTATGTTGTGAACAGGCGCTCAGCAACAAAGTCCACAAATACCCGGATCTTGGGTGACAGGTGCCGGCTGGAAGGCCACAGCGCCCAGAATTGACCTTGGTCATCAGAGTGCCCGTCCAACACGGTTTCCAACTGTGTCTGGGCCAGCGCCTCTCGGGCCAGAAAGTCCGGCACGTAAGCGATGCCATGGCCATCGATTGCGGCCCGAAGCATCGCCTCCATATTGTTCAACGTCAGTGCCGTGGGCAGCCGTAATTGGGTGATCGCCGGGTTGGCGGATAAGGTCCACTCCATGATTTTGCCGGTGGTGGCGAAGCGATAACGCAGGCACTGGTGACGCTCAAGGTCACTGAGGGCTGCTGGCCGACCGTTCGTGCGCAGGTACTCAGGCGACGCACACAACACAAAGCGAAAGGGCCCGAGTCGGCGCGCCATCAAGGTCGAATCGGCCAGACCGCCGCTGCGGATCACCACGTCGAAGCCTTCCTCGATCACATCCACCAGGTGGTCGTTAAAATCCAGCTCCAACTCAATTTCCGGGTAGCCCCGCCTGAAGGCGACCATATGCGCAAATAGAAACCTGTAACCGATGGTGGGCAGGCTGACCCGCAACTTGCCACGGGGAGCCTGCATGGCATGGGAGAGCATGGCGCGGGCGTCCTGCAGGTCATCGAGAATTTTCCGACACCGCTCGTAGAACAACTGGCCTTCAGCAGTCAGGCTGACTTTGCGCGTGCTGCGGTGCAACAACCGCACATTCAACGAGGCTTCCAGCTTGACCACATTTTTGCCCACCGCCGAGGCGGAAATGCCCATCGCCCGCGCCGCGCCTGTGAAGCTGAGCGCTTCAGCAGTTTTCACGAAGGCGATTACACCGCTGAGATTGTCGCTCATACCAATGCATCCAATTTGTCCGTTATGTGTGGAATGTAGGCCCATTTATCCGCCATTACATCCTGATTAGAGTCTTTATCTTCACAGGCCCACAGGAATCTCCCGATGAACACAACCGACTCCGCCCCTGGCCGCTATGCCATTCTTGCCGCGATTTGCCTTGCAGCTCTGGTGTTGCCCATGAGCTTTACCGGTGGCGCCGTAGCGACGCCCTTTATCGGCCAGGCATTTGCTGCGCACCCCACACAGTTGGCGTGGATCACCAACGCATTCATGCTCAGCTTTGGTAGCTTGCTGATGGCCGCCGGCACCCTTGCCGATCGGTATGGTCGCAAGCGCTTGTTCCTGGGGGGCATGGCGCTGTTTACAGGTGTCTCGCTGCTGCTGACCGTGGAGCCGGGCATGCTCTGGCTGGATGTACTGCGCGGTGTACAGGGTGTTGCGGCAGCTACCGCACTGGCCAGCGGCTGCGCAGCATTGGCGCAGGCGTTCGACGGCCATGCCAGGACACGCGCCTTCAGCTTGCTGGGCACCACCTTTGGCGCTGGCCTGGCTTTCGGGCCGCTGTTGTCTGGGTGGCTGATTGAACTGTGGGGCTGGCGTGCGATTTTCTTCGCCACGGCACTGCTGGCGGGCCTGTCGTTGCTGTTCGCCGCGCCCACCCTGCGAGAGAGCCGCGACCCGCAAGCGCTGCAGTTAGACCTGCCGGGCGTGCTGACGTTTTCGACGATGCTGGTGAGCTTGACCACGGCGATCATTCTCGCGCCGCAGTTGGGCTGGGCTTCGGTGACAACCGGTTGCCTGCTTGCGGCGGCAGCGGTTTTCCTGCTGGTGTTTATCCTGGTTGAACAGCGTGCGAGCCAACCGATGCTCGACCTGCGCCTGTTTCGCTTTGCGCGTTTTATCGGCGTGCAGTTGTTGCCGATTGGCACCTGCTACTGCTACATCGTGCTGGTGGTATTGCTGCCGTTGCGGTTTATTGGGGTCGAGGGCGCCAGCGCGTCGGAGGCGGGCTTGATGATGTTGGCGCTGTCGGCGCCGATGCTGGTGGTGCCGTTACTTGCCGCGACGCTGACGCGCTGGCTGTCGGCAGGCTTGTTGTGTGCCCTTGGCCTGTTGATCGCGGCGGCGGGTTTATATGGGCTGAGCCTGGTCCCGCTCGGCCAGCCATTGCTGACTGTCGTGGCATTGTTGGTGATCGGGACGGGGACGGGCTTGCCGTGGGGTTTGATGGATGGCCTGGCGATCAGCGTGGTGCCCACAGAGCGTGCGGGCATGGCCGCAGGCATTTTCAATACGACCCGGGTTGCCAGTGAAGGTGTGGCGCTGGCCATCACCGTGGCGGTGTTGAGTGCGCTGGTAGCCCATCATCTGCCCGCAGACAGTTCCCAGGACATTGCTGGGGTTGCCCAGCAATTGGTCATGGGCGACACCCGTGCCAACCTCCCGCTGCAATTGCTGCGCACGGCCTACATCGCGGGCTTCAATACGTTGCTGCAGTGGCTGGCCGGGCTCACCCTGTTCACGGCGGTGGTGGTGTTTGTGTTTCTGAGCCGACGTGAGATTGCACCCGCGCCTGCGGCGCTCGTCGTTGAAGCGCAAAGCTGAATCGCAGGCAAAAAAAAGCCCGCTCAATGAGCGGGCTTCTTGTGGTGACCTGGCGTTCAGTGTTCCAGGTGACCGAATATGGCGCAGCGGACGGGACTCGAACCCGCGACCCCCGGCGTGACAGGCCGGTATTCTAACCGACTGAACTACCGCTGCGCGTAACACTTGAACACTTGAAACGAATGGTGGGTGATGACGGGATCGAACCGCCGACATTCTGCTTGTAAGGCAGACGCTCTCCCAGCTGAGCTAATCACCCTTCGCTTCGGTGTGGGCGGCATAATACACCAAAAATCTGCAATGTCTTGATTTAAATGCAATTTATTTAAAATAATTTCTCTGGTGCCCTTCGCGCCCCGAAAAACGGGGCCTCAAGCCCCAAATGTGAGTCTATTGCGTTTATACGCTGCTTGGCGGCACTGTTAAAAACCATTATCAATGACACCTGAGCCGCGCAACGTGATGGTGACAACGCGTTGGGATTTCTGATCGGCCCATAAAAAAACGCCGCCGATCATCGGAAATGATCGGCGGCGTTTTTTCGGTTTTACACACCCCGGACAGCAAAAAGCCCGCTCATTGAGCGGGCTTTCTGTGGTGACCTGGCGTTCAGTGTTCCAGGTTACCGAATATGGCGCAGCGGACGGGACTCGAACCCGCGACCCCCGGCGTGACAGGCCGGTATTCTAACCGACTGAACTACCGCTGCGCGTAACACTTGAACACTTGAAACGAATGGTGGGTGATGACGGGATCGAACCGCCGACATTCTGCTTGTAAGGCAGACGCTCTCCCAGCTGAGCTAATCACCCTTCGCTTCGGTGTGGCGCGCATTCTACGGAGCGACCTTAAGTCTGGCAAGCACTTTCTTAAATCTTTTTTTTCAGCCCTTCCAATGGCTTAGGCAGGGTTGGCCTCAGCCCGGATCAAGAGAATAATGCCCCCCTTTGTATAAAGGAGAGACTCACCCCATGTGGTTCAAGAACCTGCTTATCTATCGCCTGACCCAAGATCTGCCTGTTGATGCCGAGGCGTTGGAAGCGGCCATGGCCACCAAACTGGCGCGCCCGTGTGCAAGCCAGGAGTTGACCACTTACGGTTTCGTCGCGCCTTTTGGTAAAGGTGAAGACGCTCCCCTGGTGCATGTCAGCGGTGACTTCCTGCTGATCGCTGCACGCAAGGAAGAACGCATCCTGCCGGGTAGCGTGGTGCGTGACGCGCTTAAAGAGAAAGTCGAAGAGATCGAGGCCGAGCAAATGCGCAAGGTCTATAAGAAGGAACGCGACCAGATCAAGGATGAAATCATCCAGGCCTTCCTGCCGCGCGCCTTTATCCGTCGCTCGTCGACTTTCGCCGCCATTGCGCCGAAACAGGGCCTGATCCTGGTCAACTCGGCCAGCCCGAAACGCGCCGAAGACTTGCTGTCGACCCTGCGCGAAGTGATCGGCACCCTGCCGGTACGCCCGCTGACGGTTAAAACCGCACCCACGGCGATCATGACCGACTGGGTCACCACGCAGAAGCCGGCCGATGACTTCTTCGTCCTCGACGAATGCGAACTGCGCGACACCCACGAAGACGGCGGCATCGTGCGCTGCAAGCGCCAGGACCTGACCGGCGAAGAGATCCAGTTGCACCTGACCACCGGCAAAGTCGTGACGCAATTGTCCCTGGCCTGGCAGGACAAGTTGTCCTTCATGCTCGACGACAAAATGACCGTCAAGCGCCTGAAGTTCGAAGACCTGCTGCAAGACCAGGCTGAACAGGACGGCGGCGACGAGGCATTGGGCCAACTGGATGCCAGCTTTACCCTGATGATGCTGACGTTTGGCGAGTTCCTGCCGGCGTTGGTTGAGGCACTGGGCGGCGAAGAGACCCCACAAGGCATCTAAGCAACACCCGCCATAAAGGGAGCACAGTCAGTGTGGGAGCTGGCTTGCCTGCGATGCAGACACCTCGGTCTATCAGTCATACCGAGTTGATGCTATCGCAGGCAAGCCAGCTCCCACATTTGATTAAATTTGCACTTCCGAAATCTGATAACAAGGACATCCCCCCATGCGTGCACTCGCCGCCTTGAGCCGCTTCGTCGGCAATACCTTCGCCTACTGGGTGTTGATTTTCGCGGTGCTCGCCTTCCTCGAGCCCGGCTGGTTCATTGGCCTCAAGGGCGCCATCGTGCCGTTGCTGGGCCTGGTGATGTTCGGCATGGGGCTGACCTTGAAACTGGAAGACTTCGCCGAAGTCGCTCGCCACCCCTGGCGCGTGGCTCTCGGCGTGGTCGCGCATTTTGTGATCATGCCGGGCGTGGCCTGGCTGCTGTGCCAGGCGTTCCACCTGCCGCCGGAAATCGCCGTCGGCGTGATCCTGGTCGGTTGCTGCCCAAGCGGCACCTCATCCAACGTCATGACCTGGCTGGCCCGCGGCGACCTGGCGCTGTCGGTGGCGATCGCCGCCGTCACCACCCTCCTCGCCCCGCTGCTGACGCCGGCGTTGATCTGGCTGCTGGCCTCGGCCTGGCTGCCGGTGTCGTTCATGGAGTTGTTCTGGTCGATCCTGCAAGTGGTGTTGCTGCCGATCGTGCTTGGCGTAGTGGCGCAGCGCGTGCTGGGTGAACGCGTCCGCCATGCGGTAGACGTGCTGCCGTTGGTGTCGGTGGTGAGCATCGTGATCATCGTCGCGGCGGTGGTTGCGGCGAGCCAGGCGAAGATCGCCGAATCGGGCCTGTTGATCATGGCCGTGGTCATGCTGCACAACAGCTTCGGTTATCTGCTCGGTTACTTCACCGGTCGCGTGTTCAAACTGCCGTTGGCGCAGCGTAAATCCCTGGCGCTGGAAGTGGGCATGCAGAACTCCGGGCTGGGCGCCGCACTGGCCAGTGCGCACTTTTCGCCGTTGGCGGCGGTGCCGAGCGCGCTGTTCAGCGTGTGGCACAATATTTCCGGGGCACTGCTGTCGACGTACTTTCGCAGAATGAGTGAAAAGGAAGACCGCCGCGCCCTGGAGCGCGCGCCGTAAACTTGATCGTCTGATCAATTTTCGGCACTCTATCAAGCTTCGCGAGGACGACCTCGCGACGCTCTCATGCGCTTAAATCCGGGGACGACCCCAGCTATACAGGGGAGATCAATATGTCCTGGATCATTCTGTTTTTTGCCGGGCTGTTTGAAGTCGGCTGGGCGGTTGGCCTGAAGTACACCGACGGTTTCAGCAAGCCGCTGCCGACAGCACTGACGATTGCCGCCATGGCCATCAGCCTCGGCCTGCTAGGCCTGGCCATGAAGGAGCTGCCGTTGGGTACCGCCTATGCCATCTGGACCGGTGTGGGTGCGGTGGGCACGGTGATCGCTGGGATTATTCTGTTTGGGGAGTCCATGGCGTTGTTTCGGCTGGCGAGTGTGGCGTTGATTATTTGCGGGTTGGTCGGGCTCAAGATCAGCGCCTGAGCCACTCTCCTATGATCGTTCCCACGCTCCGCGTGGGAATGCATCCTGTGACACTCCGCGTTGCGCCTTTAGAAGCGGACGCGGAGCGTCCAGGGCGGCGTTACCACGCAGAGCGTGGGAACGATCACTACCTGACACTCCCGCGCAACACCCCTACCCGCGCCTGCAACTGCTCAGGCGTCGCGGCCTCCAGTGCAACCGGCTCCCCCGCCACCAACACCACTCGCGACCAGATCCGATGAAAGATCCCCTTGTTCGGATCGCGACTGAAAAAGCTCCCCCACAACCCTTGCAGCGCCATCGGAATCACCGGCACCGGGGTCTCCTCCAAAATCCGCGTCAGCCCGCCACGGAACTCATTCATCTCGCCATCGGCGGTCAGTTTGCCTTCCGGGAAGAGGCACACCAATTCCCCGTCCTTCAGGTACTGGGCAATCCGTGTGAAGGCCTTTTCGTAGATCTGGATATCCTCATGGCGCCCGGCAATCGGAATCGCCCCGGCCGTGCGGAAAATGAAGTTGAGCACCGGCAAACGGTAGATCTTGTAGTACATCACAAAGCGAATCGGCCGACGCACCGCACCGCCAATCAACAACGCATCGACAAACGACACGTGGTTGCACACCAGCAGCGCCGCGCCTTCATCCGGAATCAGCTCAAGGTTGCGATGCTCCACGCGGTACATGGAATGGCTGAGCAGCCAGATCATGAAACGCATGGTGAACTCGGGGACGATTTTGAAGATGTAAGTGTTGACCGCAATATTGAGCAGCGACACCACCAGGAACAGCTCGGGGATCGACAGCTTGGCCACGCTCAGCAGCAGGATCGAGACGATGGCCGAGACCACCATGAACAACGCATTGAGAATATTGTTGGCCGCGATGACCCGCGCGCGCTCGTTTTCGGCCGTGCGCGACTGGATCAGCGCGTAGAGCGGCACGATATAGAAGCCACCGAACACGCCCAGGCCAAGGATATCGAACAACACCCACCACGCCTGACCGTAGCTGAGCACCGCCAGCCAGCTATGTTCCTGGGGTGATTGCGGGAAACCGCCCGAGTGCCACCACAGCAGCAGGCCGAACACCGTCAGGCCAAACGAGCCAAACGGCACCAGGCCGATCTCGACCTTACGGCCCGAGAGCTTTTCGCAGAGCATCGAACCGACGGCGATGCCCACCGAAAACACCGTGAGGATCAGCGTCACCACGGTTTCATCGCCGTACAACCATTCCTTGGCGTAGGCCGGGATCTGCGTCAGGTAGATCGCACCGACAAACCAGAACCAAGAGTTGCCGACAATCGAGCGCGACACCGCCGGCGTTTGCCCCAGGCCCAGGCGCAAGGTGGCCCAGGATTGGCTGAAGATATTCCAGTTCAGGCGCAGCTCGGGCGTGGACGCCGCCGCCCGCGGAATGCTGCGGCTGGCCAGGTAGCCGAGCACCGCCACGCCGACAATCGCCACCGCCACCAGTGGCGCGTAATGGGTTGAAGACATGATGATCCCGGCGCCAATGGTACCGGCCAGGATCGCCAGAAACGTGCCCATTTCCACCAGCCCGTTACCGCCCACCAGCTCATCGTCGTGCAGCGCCTGGGGCATGATCGAGTACTTCACCGGGCCGAACAGCGCCGAATGCGTGCCCATGGCAAACAGCGCCAGCAGCATCAGCTCCAGGTGGTTGAACAGAAAGCCGGTGGCGCCCACGGCCATGATCACGATCTCGCCGATCTTGATCGCGCGGATCAGCGCGTCCTTGTTGAATTTCTCGCCAAACTGCCCGGCCAGCGCCGAGAACAGGAAGAACGGCAGGATAAACAACAAGGCGCACAGGTTGACCCAAATGGAGCGGTCGCCCTCGATGGTGAGCTTGTAGAGAATCGCCAGGATCAGCGATTGCTTGAAGATATTGTCGTTGAACGCGCCCAGTAACTGGGTGATGAAAAACGGCAGAAAGCGCCGTGTGCGCAGCAAGGTGAATTGTGAGGGGTGGCTCATCGTCCGTGTTCCTGCGTGGCCTGAAGGCGTGTAGTTTCTCAGGCCACGACTTTACCTAATCGCGCTTACTTATTCGCTAGTCCTGCAATGCATGGCGAAACAAAAAGCTCACCTTTATAGGCGCCCTGCACCGTGCGCTTGGCCACGATCAGCCACATCAGCGCCAGAGCCAGCACCAGCACGCTGCCAAAGATGCTGAAAAAGCTAAGGTGCAGCAGGCTCGCCAGCTTCAGCGTGGCCAACGCGTAAACCCCCAGCGGGAAGGTAAACCCCCACCAGCCGAGGTTGAACGGGATACCGGCGCGCAGGTAACGCAGGGTGATCAGCACCGCGATCAGCATCCACCACAAACCGAAGCCCCACAGGGTGATGCCCGCCACCACGCCCAGGCCATTGGCCATTTCACCCACACCCGGCAACCCATTGGCGGCGAAGATCGCCGGGGCGTCACCGCCCAACAGCAACATGCCCAACGCGCCGGTGCCGATGGGGCCAAGGGCCAGCCAGCTCGACGCGGCCATATTGGCAGGCGGCAGTTTATGCAGGGCCATGCGCAACATCAGGATGGTCAGGATGCTGAACGCCACCGGCAGGGAAAACGCCCACAACACGTAGCTGGTCACCAGCATCACCAGTTGCGCATGGGCGTCGGCCAAGTGCGGCGCCAGCAGGCCACCGCTGGCGGCGGCGACTTCGGCGGCAACCACTGGCAACAGCCAGACGGCGGTCATCTGGTCGATGCTGTGTTCCTGGCGGGTGAACATCATGAACGGAATCAACACACCGCAGGCCAGGGCCATCGCCACGTCCAGCCACCATAAGGCTTCAGCCAGCGGGATCACCTCACTGCCCCAGCGCGGCAGGCCAAACAGCAACAAACCGTTGAGAATGGTGGCCAGGCCCATGGGAATGGTGCCGAAGAACATCGAGACGGTGGAATGCCCGAAGATGCGTCGTGCTTCGTGGAAGAACATCACCCAACGTGCCGCGTACAACAGACTGAACAGCACAAACAGGCCAATGGTGAACAACCACAGCCCCTCGGCAATGGCCTGCAAACCTGGCAGGCTGAATGGCAGTTGCGCCAGGGCCAGGGCCAGCACGCCGGTGCCCATGGTCGCGGCAAACCAGTTGGGGGTGAACTGGCGAATCACTTCCCGTGGGCGGGTCAGATGACTCAAGGGTTTGTAGCTGTGGGGTTTGCAACTGGTAGTAGTCGAGCAGGTCATGATGGTAATCCTCTTCCTCGCATGAGGTTGAAGCCATCATAGAACCTGATCGAATATCTATATAACGTGTAATATCTCTATCTGTTATCTACTTTACCAATATATGGCATCACTCTATCGCCGCCTTGGCGCGCACCGAGTTCTGCAGGACCAAACCCACCCAGGCACTCAGGGCCAGCACCATCAGCGCCGCACCATAGCCTTCTGTGGTGACGATAAGACCGTAAACATGGCTCAGGTAACCCGCCAACAGCGCCGGTAAGCAGAACGCCAAGTAGCTCAAGACATAGAACGCCGACATCAAACCGGCCCGTTCATGGGGTAACGCCAGCCCGACGATACTGCGCACACTGCCCATGAAGCCGCCGCCAAAACCGAAACCTGCAATCACACTGGCGACAAAGAACAGCCACAAAATACCCAGGTGCACGGCCACCAGCAGCAACGCGACGCCCACGGCCAACAGCTCTGCCGACAGCCGCATGATTTTACCGGCCGCACGCTCGCGCACGCTGTAGATCATCACCGCGCCACTCAAGGTCACAACGGCTACCAGGCCGCCGCCGATCAGGTGCGACGTGGAACCGGTGGCAGCCTTGACCAGCGACGGCGCCAGGGATGAGAAGAACCCGCCCAACGCCCACACCGCCACATTCAGCGGCATCACCAGCCACAAGGCCCGGCGCGCTTGCCGCGGCACATGCAGGGTCGGCGCCAGCGACTTCAAGGCACCCGGAATACGGCTGACGGTTTCCGCCAGACGCCACACATACACCGCCTGCAACACCATCAACCCCAACAGCGTGAAGTAGATCAACTGGGTAGGACGCGGCGCGAACTCCACCAATAGACCACTGCCCAGCCCGCCACTGGCCATGCCCAACAGCGGCGCCAGGCTATTAAGCATCGGGCCGCGCACGCGGTCAGTGTCGAGCAAGGTCGCACTCAGCACTGCCGTGGCCATGCCGGTGGCGAACCCTTGCAGCGCACGGGCGGCAATCAGGTGCGCGGTGCTGTCGGCGTTGATAAACAACACCATCGCCACAATATTGAGCAGCAATGCGACGAAAATCACCGGCTTGCGCCCCAGGTGATCCGACAGCGAACCCACGGTCAGCAACGCCGCCAGCAGGCTGACGGCATACACGCCGAAAATCACCGTGAGCATCGCTGCGGAGAAGTGCAGGTTTTCCTGATACACCTGATACAGGGGTGTCGGCGCGCTGGACGCGGCGAGGAAGGTCAACACTGTGATGACCAGGAACGCCAGGCTGGACCGTTGAGAAATAACGCGAGACATGGGCACACTCCGCTAAAGCTAATACTTTGCTTTTGCGCAGTGTGCTACCGGCGAGCGCTTAAAGCAAATTCTTTGTGTTAAGGTTTTACGCATGGCGATAAAAGAAAGCCTTCGCCCGGGAGGCCGCAGTGCCCGGGTCCAGGAATCAGTGCATTCGGCGGTGCGTGAACTGCTCGAAGTGCATGAGCGCTCCAGCGTCACCGTGCCGATGATTGCAACGCGCGCGGGCGTCACGCCCTCGACCATCTACCGGCGCTGGGGCGACTTGTCGGTGCTGTTGGCCGATGTGGCCCTGGCCCGCATGCGCCCCGACAGCGAGCCGGTGAATACCGGCAGCCTGCGCGGTGACCTGCTGGCCTGGGCCGAGCAATACCTGGATGAAATGAACTCGGAGCCAGGGCGCAACATGATGCGTGACCTGCAGAGCATGATCACACCGGGGTATTGCGTAAGCATTCTGAGTGGGCAGTTTCAGACGATTATCGATCGCTACCCGCAGAGTACGCCGCCGAGCGTGGACCATTTGATCAACCTGCTGGCGGCGCCGACGGTGTTTCGCATTTTGTTCTCGACCGAACCACTGACGGTGCAAGAGCTGCACGGACTGATCGAGCTGGCACTTAAAGGTTAAACCTCTGCACAAAACCAAATGTGGGAGCTGGCTTGCCTGCGATGGCGGTCTGTCAGTTAAACAATGGCTGCCTGACCCATCGCTATCGCAGGCAAGCCAGCTCCCACATTGACCCTGCCTGCAGTCAATAAAAAACGGCCTCACTAGGAGGCCGTTTTTTATTGCAGCTAACTGCTTAAGTACGCATCCCGCGCCCACTCACCAGCAACCGCGCGCATCCCACATACAGCACCACGGTCGCCACCAGCATAAAGGTGATCGCCACGCTGATCTTGATATCCGACACGCCCAGGATGCCGTAGCGGAAGGCATTGACCATGTGCAACACCGGGTTGGCCAGCGACACGGTCTGCCAGAACGGCGGCAGCAAGGTGATGGAGTAGAACACGCCGCCCAGGTAAGTCAGCGGCGTCAACACGAACGTCGGGATGATCGAAATATCATCGAAATTGCGTGCAAACACGGCGTTGATGAACCCCAGCAGCGAGAAGATCGTTGCCGTCAGTACCACCACCAAAATGGTGACCCCCAAGTGATGCACTTGCAGGTGGGTGAAGAACAGCGACAGCAAGGTCACGATCACACCCACCATCAAGCCGCGCAGCACGCCGCCCAGGGTGTAGCCGACCAGGATGGTGTGCGGCGATACCGGCGAGACCATCAGCTCTTCGATGGAGCGCTGGAACTTGCTGCCGAAAAAGCTCGAGACCACGTTGCCGTAGGAGTTGGTGATCACCGACATCATGATCAGGCCCGGCACGATGTACTCCATGTAGGTGAAGCCACCCATGTCGCCAATTTGGCGACCGATCAGATTACCGAAGATCACGAAGTACAAGACCATGGTAATCGCCGGCGGCAGCAGGGTCTGCGGCCAGATCCGGGTAAAGCGCTTCACTTCGCGGTAAACGATGGTCTGCAGCGCGACGAGGTTGGGTTGCAGTTCGGAACTCATACCGCCACCTTCGCCAGATTTTTCTCCACCAGGGACACGAACAACTCCTCAAGGCGATTGGTTTTGTTACGCAGGCTCAGCACTTCGATGCTCTGGGCCGCCAACTGGGTGAACAACGCGGTGATGCCCATGGCCTTGTCCACCTGCACTTCCAGGGTGTGGCCATCGACCAGACGGCTTGGGTAGCCGAGCAGTTGCGGTGCCACCGACAGGTTGTTTTTAAGGTCCAGCAAGAAGGTTTCCACATGCAGCTGGCCCAGCAAGTTGCGCATGCTGGTGTTCTCGACAATGGTGCCGTGGTCGATGATGCCAATGTTGCGGCACAGCTGCTCAGCCTCTTCCAGGTAATGGGTGGTGAGGATGATGGTGATGCCCTTCTCGTTCAGCTCGGTGAGGAAGGTCCACATCGAACGGCGCAGCTCGATGTCCACACCGGCGGTTGGCTCGTCGAGGATCAGCAGGCGCGGTTCATGCACCAGCGCGCGAGCGATCATCAGGCGGCGCTTCATGCCGCCCGACAACGAACGCGACGGCACGTCACGCTTGTCCCACAGGCCCAACTGAGTCAGGTACTGCTCGGCGCGTTCCTTGGCGATTTTCGCCGGGATGCCGTAGTAGCCGGCCTGGGTCACGACAATGTCGAAGGTCTTTTCGAACTGGTTGAAGTTGAATTCCTGGGGCACCACGCCGATGGAGCGCTTGAGCGCCGCCGGGGATTTGTCCAGGTCATGGCCAAAGATATTCACCGAGCCGCTGGTTTTGTTCACCAGGGTGGAGAGGATGCCGATGGTGGTGGATTTGCCGGCACCGTTGGGGCCGAGCAAGGCGAAGAAGTCACCTTCGGCAACGTCCAGATCGATACCACTCAGGGCCTGGAAACCGTTGCCGTAGGTTTTGGTTAGCTGCCGGATGGACAGAGCGGAACTCATATCGGATTACGCACCAGAGAAGGGAATAGAAAGAGTAGATAAGCGCGCAGCGCACGTAGTTCAACGGCGGCGCATGACAAGCATGGTGCTTGCCCGCGCCGCACAAGTACAGTCACCTGTATTAATAGTCAGTATTAAGTCAACGCGGTCATCACAGCCTTGCGGTAGGCCGGGCGGTCCTTGAGGCGCTGGTACCAGGCCTCTAGATGGGGCATTGCCGGGCGTTCGATGGGCATCTCGAACCAGGCGTAGGCGAAGCAGCCCAAGGGGATGTCGCCCATGCCGAAATGCTCGCCGGACAGGTAGGGTTGCTCGGCGAGGGCCTGGTCAACCGTTTTAAGTGCATCGATACAGGCTTGGCGCCCGGCATTGATGCTGTCCCAGTTCTGTTTTTCTGCCGGGGTACGCAGGATGCCCCAGAACACCGCTTTGAACGGATCGGCGAGCGTGGACGTGGTCCAGTCCATCCACTTCTCGGCGCTGGCCCGGGCTTGCAGGTCGTTCGGGTAAAAATCCGACGCGCTCCTGGCGCACAGATAACGCACGATGGTGTTGGATTCCCACAACACAAAGTCGCCGTCTTCGATCATCGGCACCCGGCCATTGGGGTTCAAGGCCCGGTACTGCGGCGTGTCGACCACACCAAAAGCTCCGCCCGCATCAATTGCCTCATAGTCCAGGCCGAGTTCCTCGGCGCACCACAGTGCCTTCCTGACGTTTGATGAATTTTTACGACCCCAGATTTTCAGCATGACCGCGCCTTATCGTTGATGAACATGGCTTGATAAACGCAGCAGCATACGCCGGTTCACCCGCGGCTTAAATCGCTGTGCATATCGCTGTGCATGTCCTTGAGCGAGATGGACATGTCGTCGGCAAACAGGTGCGGGTAACACTGCTGAATATGCGCGAAGAAAAACGCTTCGGGCACGTCGCTGAACTGGCCGTGGTCCAGCACATATTCCATCGAGCGGCGGCCCTGGCGGTTGAAGGCGTGGAACACGCTGTCGTTGACCCCGTCGAACGCCAGCGGCGGCACGTCGAACAACTCGCACAGTTGGCTGTTGAACGCCGGCGTGGCCTTGACCCAGCGGCCGTGCAGGTACAACTCGGTATAGCCGTGCATGGCGAACACATCACTTTTAAGCAGCGCGAGCAGGCGCGGTGTCGACAAATGATTGCGCACATCCGCCAGGCCAATGCGCGCCGGGATCCCGCAATGGCGGGCGCAGGCGGCCAATAAGGTGGCCTTGGGCACACAGTAGCTCTCGCCGGTGGCCAGGGCGAAGCTGGCACTGAGGGTGTTCGGATCACGGCTGAAGGTGTACGGGTTGTAGCGAATCGCCTCACGCACGGCGTAGTAGAGACTGACCGCCTGGTCACTTAAATCCGGGCGGGTTCCGCGATGTTTTTCGGCGAACTCCACCACCGCAGGGTGGTCACTATCGATGAAGCGGCTGGGATTCAAGTACGTATCCATGAGCTTTATCTCCGAGGCAAGCCTTGAGTCTAACGACAGGTCGGCCATAGAGATAACGACGATTCGGCCAAATGTCGGCGTGCACCAGCACAACTCGTTACACCCTCGCCACCGCGCTTTTTCGGATGCCGACTAAGCTCCATGGTGGTTTCGCCCTTGGTTTCACGGAGGATTGAATATGCTGTTGTTGTGGATACTGGTTCTGGTGGTCGGCATTGCCTACCTGGCACACCGCCGCACCGCGCCCCTGCCTGCGCTGGGCGTGGTTGCTGTCTACCTGCTGGCGATGGGGGCCTGGAGCCATGCACCGGGTTGGCTGCTGGTCATCTTCTGGGTGCTGATCGCCGCCGTGGCCGTGCCCCTGTTGCTGCCCGACCTGCGCCGCCAATACTTCACCAAGCCGCTGTTCAGCTGGTTCCAGAAAGTCCTGCCGCCGATGTCCGAAACCGAGCGCGACGCCATCGACGCCGGCACCGTGTGGTGGGACGGCGAACTGTTCAGCGGTCGCCCCGACTGGGACAAGTTGCTGGCCTACCCCAAGGCGCAACTGACCGAAGAAGAACAAGCGTTTATCGACGGCCCTACCGAAGAACTCTGCGCGATGGTCAGCGACTGGGAAATTGGCCAGGCCATGGACCTGACGCCCGCTGCCTGGGAGCACATCAAAACCCACGGTTTCTTCGCCCTGATCATTCCCAAGGAATATGGCGGCAAGGGTTTCTCCGCCTATGCCCACTCCCAGGTCGCGATGAAACTCGCCACTCGCAGCGGCGACCTCGCGTCCACCGTGATGGTGCCTAACTCCCTCGGCCCGGCCGAGCTGCTGCTGCATTACGGCACCGACGAACAACGCAACCACTACCTGCCACGCCTGGCCCGTGGCGACGATATCCCCTGCTTCGCCCTCACCGGCCCGCTGGCCGGCTCCGACGCCGGCGCCATGCCCGACACCGGCGTGATCTGCAAAGGTGAATGGGAAGGCAAGGAAACCCTGGGCCTGCGCCTGAATTGGGAAAAACGCTACATCACCCTCGGCCCGGTCGCGACCCTCCTCGGCCTGGCCTTCAAGGCCCATGACCCGGACCACTTGTTGGGTGAGGAAGAAGACCTGGGCATCAGCCTGGCGCTGATCCCTACCGACACCCCCGGCGTGGAAATCGGCCGTCGCCACTTGCCGTTGGGTGCCGCGTTCATGAACGGCCCCAACTCCGGCAAGGACGTGTTCATCCCCCTGGAATTCCTTATCGGTGGCCAGGAAATGCTCGGCAAGGGCTGGATGATGCTGATGAACTGCCTGTCGGTCGGCCGTTCGATCTCGCTGCCTGCGGTCGGCACCGGCGCGGCCAAGTTCACCAGTTTGGTCACCGGCCAATACGCTCAAGTCCGTGAGCAGTTCAACGTGCCGCTGTCGGCCTTTGAAGGTATCCAGGAAGCCCTGGCGCGCATCGGCGGCAACGCCTGGCTGATGGACAGCGCGCGCATGCTTACCGCCAACGCGGTCGACCTGGGCGAAAAGCCTTCGGTGTTGTCGGCGATCCTCAAGTACCACCTCACCGAGCGCGGTCGCGAGTGCATCAGCCACGCCATGGATGTACATGGCGGCAAGGGCATCATCATGGGGCCCAACAACTACCTGGGCCGTAACTGGCAAGGCGCGCCGATCTTCATCACGGTAGAAGGCGCGAACATCCTCTCGCGCAACCTGATGATCTTCGGCCAGGGCGCGATCCGCTGCCACCCGTTTGTGCTCAAGGAAATGGCCCTGGCCGGCCGTGAAGACCATGACCAGGCGCTCAAGGAATTTGATGGCCTGCTGATGCAACATATCGGCTTCGCCGTGAGCAACGCTGCCAGCACCTTGGTGCTGAACCTCGGCATCGGCCACTTCGAGAAAGCCCCGGGCAACCGCTTGAGCCAGGGTTACTTCCGCGCACTGAACCGTCAGGCCGCCGCCTTCGCCCTGCTGGCGGACTTGAGCATGATGCTGCTGGGCGGCGAGCTGAAACGCCGCGAACGCCTGTCGGCGCGCCTGGGTGATGTGCTGAGCCATATGTATCTGGCCTCGGCAGCGCTTAAGCGTTATCACGACCTGGACTCGCCGGATCACCTGGAGCCGCTGTTCGCCTGGGCCATGGAAGAAAGCCTCGGTGAATCGGAACGTGCCCTGGATGAACTGCTCAGCAACTTCCCCAACAAGGTGCTCGGTTGCCTGCTGCGGGTGATCGTGTTCCCGTTCGGCCGTCGTCACACCGGGCCGTCCGATGCTTTGGACGCCGAAGTGGCTGCGGTGATTGGCCGTGCCAAGGGCGACCCGACCCTGGAAGAGTTGCTGGCGGGTTGCTATCGCCCGCAATCGGCAGAAGACCCGGTGGGCGCCCTGCAACATGCCTACGACCTGCTGGGTGCCAGCCACCCCTTGCAGAAAAAACTCCACACGGCGCTCAAAAGCGGCCAAGTCAAACCGGCCGCCGGCGAGCATGCCATCGACGCGGCGCTGCACGCGGGCGTATTGCAACCGGCCGAAGCGCAAACCCTGCGCGACGCCGAAGCCGCGCGCCGCAAGGTGATCGATGTGGATGATTTCAGCAAGGAAGAGCTGACCCAGGCTGAGGGTAAAATCCGCTGAGTCGAGCGGCCATATAAAAACGGGCGCGTGAGCTATATACTCTCGCGCCCGTTTTTGCTTTAGAGGACTTATCTCGTGTCCAACGTCGTTGCCGATCATCTCGTCTTGCTCGACCACTTGCGCAGCATCCTGGTTGCCGTCGGCGAAGCCGAACAGGTGCCCGAGGAAAGCCATACCCTTTTTCTGGAGCGCTTCGACGAATTGCGCGCCCTGCTGCCGATCGACCCGATCGAAAGCCAGTACCTGGGCCAGGACCTGATGAGCCAGGTGATCCTGCGTTATCCGCAGATCGCCCATCTGGTGCCCCGCGACCTGCTGTGGTTCTTCGGCGGTGATTGCCTGCACTTCATGCCCGATGAAGAACTGGACCTGTACCAGGCCCTGGAAGAACGTCGCTTTGAAGCCGAACAGAACGATGAACCGTTCGACTGGAACCAGGAAAAACAGCTGCTGGCCATGCCGCAGGATCAGAGCAAGCACTGATTTTAAATGTGAGAGCTGGCTTGTGTGGGAGCTGGCTTGCCTGCGATGCAGGCGACTCGGTCTGTCAGTTAAACCGAGGTGATACAATCGCAGGCAAGCCAGCTCCCACATAAGCCAGCTCTCACACACGCCAGCGCCCGTAATCAGCGGCGGCGCAATGTCGGCTCCTTCGCCATACACTCCACCAGATAATCAATAAACACCCGCAACTTCGGTGGCAGATACCGCGTGGGCGAATGCAGTAACCACGCCTCGCCATGGTAGGACGCAATAAAATCCCACTCGGGCAATACCTGCACCAGGCTCCCCGCCTCCAGGGCGTGGCGCGCCGTGAAGTACGGCAAGCTGCCGATCCCCACATGCTGCAACACCGCATCCAGGCGCACGCCGGTGTGGTTCGCGGCGTAGCGCCCGCGCACGCCCACGGTCACCGCCTTGGCGCCCTGACGAAACTTCCAGCGTGAATCCCCCGGCGTTTCCCCCAGGTAGATGCAGCTGTGTTCCAGCAAATCATGGGGATGTTCAGGCGTACCCTGCGCGGCCAGGTACTGCGGCGTGGCACACAACAAATGCTCGATGGGCAACAGTTGGCGACCGACCAGGCCCGGCGGCGGGCTGTCGGTGATGCGGATGCTGAGGTCCACATTATCGTCGATCAGGTCCACATGCCGGTCTTCCAGAATCAACTGCACATCCACCTTGGGATAGCGCCGCAAGAACTCCGGCATATGCGGGTGCACCACAAACCGGCCCACCGCCTTGGGTACGCTGACCCGCACCAGGCCTTCGGCTTCATGGGTGAACTGGCCGCTGATTTCCATCACCGAACGCGCCGCGTTGACCATCTCCTGGCAACGCTTGAACACTTCTTCGCCGCCCTCGCTCAAGCGCAATTTACGCGTGGTGCGTTGCAGCAAGCGTGTAGCCAAAGCCTGTTCGAGGCGCGAGATACTGCGGCTCACCGCCGAGGGCGAAACGCTCAGCTGTCGCGCCGCTTCGGAGAAACTGCCGGTCTCCACGACTTTGACGAAAATCGCCATTTCACCCAGCAGCGGCAAAGGAAGATTGATGCTCATGACGCACAGGTCCATTGATAATTGAACGGATTATCACCCATCTGCGCACTATTTATACTGCCCGCAGAACCCTGATGCGGATGTAAATGATGACCGAGCGCCTGTTTTTCACCCACGACCACTTGACCGCCGAGCTTGAAGTGCTGAGCTGCACACCCCACGAAGGCCTGTTCGCGGTCACCCTGCAATCGACGATTTTTCATCCCCAAGGCGGCGGGCAACCCTTTGATACCGGTTGGCTGGGCGACAGCCAGGTGCTGCGCGTGACCCAGGAGGCTGACCGCGTGGTGCATTACGTGGACCAGCCTGTGCAGCCTGGCCCGATCACCGCACGGGTCGACGAACAACGCCGTGCCCTGTACACGCGCCTGCATTCGGCCGGGCACCTGATCGGCAATGCGGGAGAAAGCTTCGGTTGGATGCCGATCAAAGCCCACCATTGGCCGGGCGAGTGCAAAATCACCTTTATCCGTGGCGAAATGGCCCAGGCCATCGACGCCGAGGCGATCCAGCAACAGGTCAACCAATGGATCGCCGCCGACTACCCGCGCCATATGACCCTGGAAGACGGCGCCCGCGAAGTGGGTTTCGGCGAACTGCCCGCCTACGCCTGCGGCGGCACCCATGTGCAAGCGTTGAGCGAGCTGGGCCAGGTGACCATCCTGGCCCTGTCGGAGAAAAAAGGCGCGCTGTCGGTGCGTTACGAAATCAACTGACAGACCACGCGGCTTTTGTGGTCACCGGGCTCGTTGTGATGAGCAGGCTTGTTGTGGCGAGCGGGCTTGGTGTGGCGAGCGGGCTTGCCCCGCGTTGGGGCGCGAAGCGGCCCTAATACAGTCACCGCGTTTTTTCAGGCAAACATAAGCGCCTGGTTTTGGGGCCGCTTCGCAGCCCAACGCGGGGCAAGCCCGCTCGCCACAACAGCCTGCTCGCCACAAATCCCCCCGCGCTCGCCACATTGAGTATTTACAACCGACAAGTGCGCTAAACCGCAATCGCGCCCGCCCGCCCCGGCTCCACCACAAACGACTTGAGGGTCGACACCGTGGCGTTGGGGTCGCGGGGGTCAGTTATCACCCGAAAGTTCGTCAGCATCTTCTGCTCCGCAAGCTCCACCGACACATACCCACGCTGGCGGCTGTCGAAAAACTTCACATGCGGATTAAGCGGCAGGATCTTGCTGAATGCCTCAAAGGGCGGGCCATCAGAGGTCACCGAACTGCCGACAAACTCAGTGGCGATCACTGGTGAATCCGGGTTGTTGGCGTCGGCATGCAGGTCGGTGGTCCAGAACGAGTGGATATCACCGCCCCAGAACACCGGGTTGCTGAGCTTGTGACGCTCGATGGACGCCAGCATGCGTGAACGGTTGGCCACGTAGCCGTCCCAGCCATCGGTCCAGTGGCCGGGCTTGTGGCTGGTCAGGTCGCGCTGGATCAAGGGCGCCACCAGCAAGTCCTGGGCGATCACATTCCACTGCGCCCGCGACTGGGCAAAGCCCTGGTCCAGCCAGGCCTCCTGCTGCCAGCCGAGCATGGTGCGACCGAGGTCGCGCAGGTCGCTGCAGGTGTTGGCGGCGATATGCCCCTGATGGCTGCCGTTGACCTGGATGCAGGGTTGTTCGGAGCGATACTGGCGCCCATCCAGCACATGAAAACGCGCCAGGCGGCCGTAGTCCAGGCGCCGGTAAATACGCATGTCCGGCCCCTTCGGCACGCTGCTGGCGCGCAGCGGCATGTGCTCGTAATACGCCTGGTAGGCCGCCGCCCGCTGCTGGAGAAATTGCGCTACGGGAATCTTCGGGTCCTGGGACCAGCGGTTGGCGTAGTCATTCTGCACTTCGTGGTCATCCCAGGTCGCCACGCTGGGCGCTGCGGCGTGCAGGGCTTGCAGGTCCGGATCGGTTTTGTACAGCGCGTAGCGATTGCGGTAGTCGCTCAAGCTCTTGGCGTTGCCGCTGCCATGGGACCGAATGACTTTTCCCGAGTCGGCTGCGTAAGAGCTGTCGTAAATATAATCGCCGAGAAAAAACACCAGGTCGGGTTGCTCTGCGGCTAAATGGCGATAGGCGCTGAAGTAACCGCGCTCCCAATGCGAGCAGGAAACAAACCCCAGCCTAGCCGACGCCATCGCCTGCAAGGGTGGCGTGGTGCGTGCCTGGCCCACCGGGCTCTGCGCGCCGAGGCCTTCGAACTGGTACCAATACGGCCGGCCCGCCGCAAGCCCGGCCACTTCAACATGCACCGAATGGGCGAAACGCTCGGTCGCCAAGACTTCGCCCTGCTTCACGATGCGCGTCATCGCCGCATCACTGGCCACCCGCCAGCGCACCGGCACCGCGCGCTTCAGCCCACCGCTGCCATCGGCTGCATTGAACAACGGCGCCAGGCGCGTCCAGATCACAAAACCATCCGGCAGCGGGTCGCCCGAGGCCACGCCGAGGGTGAACGGGTAATCCACCCCGGCACTGCGCGCAAACGGGCTGAGAATTGCAAACGCGGTAGCGACCGCCAGCCCGGTAAGGACTCGCCGCCTGCCATGGTCCACTGCGTCACTCACAACGCGCGCTCCCAGTCCTCACGCACGGTGGCAAAGCCCAGCAAGTCTTCGTACACCCCGTTTTTGAGAAACGCCTGACGCAGGCAGCCTTCATAGCGCAGGCCGATTTTCTGCATGACCCGCGCCGATTCCTTGTTGCGGCCAAAGCATTGGCTGCCTACCCGCTGCAGCCCAAGCTCGGTGAAGCCAAAGCCCATCATCGCGCTCGCCGCCTCAGCGGCATACCCCAGGTTACGCGCATGCGCCGCGACCCAGCCGCCCAAATGCCCTGCGTGATGACGAGCGTTAAGGCGCAGGCTGACTATGCCAACCAACTCACCGGTTTCACGCACATGCATTCCCAGGTTCAACAACTCGCCCGCCCGATATTTGTCGGCGGCCGCGGCGATAAAACCCTGCGCGGTTTCCAAGGTATAGGGCGACGGAATGTTGGCAGTGTTGTCAGCAATCTTCGGCCCGTTGGCGAGCATGAAAAGCACCTCGGCCTGGTCCATTTCCAGTGCGCGCAATAGCAGTCGCGGGGTCGACAATTGAGGCAGTGCAGTGGGCATACGCGGCAGCTCTTCAAGTAAATTCTTCCAGAGTGTACTGCCTTCGTGTCAATTGCATTACGTCATCAAAGTGCCCGGTAAAAACTCTGAAAGACGCGTCCTAGAGCCTTTAAAACGTCAATTAAAGTTAACCATTCGGTCATTTTTGGTTGTTAGCGTGTCGCCCCTAATTCAACGACGGGGTAACAGAATGAGAACCTGGGATGAACCCAAGAAACGCAAGGCACACATCGAGTTGATCCCCATGATCGACGTGATGATGTTCCTCCTGGTGTTTTTCGTACTGGTGAGTTTGAACGTGATTCCGGCACTCGGCATGAAGACCCAGTTGCCCAGCGCCAGCAGCTCGCAACAACTCAAGCCGCAGAATAAATTCATCCTGACCCTGGGCCTGCAAGGCCAACTGCAACTCGACGGCAAGGACCTCACGGTCGACGCTCTGGTGCCGACGCTGAAGGCCGCAGAAAAGCCTGATACCAAGTCGACCATCATCGTCAACAGCGACAAAGGTGTGGAGGTTTCTCGCTTGGTGGAAGTCATGGACACCCTGCGCCTGGGTGGCTTTACCTCCGTGTCCATTGCCACGCGTAAGTCTTGATCATGTATGTACTGTTTCGTGCGCGTCAGCTGCTGGGCAGTGTCCCGGCCCTGATCGCCCTGGTGCTGATTGCACTGGGTATCCAGTCCCAACCGTTGAAAATCCAGCCGCAGTACGACGAGTCGGCGGTCGAGCTGGCCCTGGTGGAGCCGGAGCCTGAAGTGGTGCCCGAGCCTGTGGTCGAGCAAGCGCCGCCACCGCCGGTGATCGAGGACGAAGAGGCCGAACCCGCCCCGCCGCCACCACCGCCCAAGCCCTTGCCAAAACCTGAACCCAAGCCCAAGCCGGTGCCCAAACCCAAGCCCGTGGTGGCCGCCAAGCCCACGCCAACGCCTGCGCCAGTCGCACCCGTCGCGGCCAAGCCGGTCCAGGCCGCCGTTTCGCCGACACCTGCGCCGCCCGCGCCACCGGCACCGCCCAAAGTGGATGGCCAGGCACTGGAAGGCGGTTACCTCAAAGGGCTGCGCAACGAGCTGGACACTTACAAGCAATACCCCACCGGGCGCCAGGCGTCCCTCGAGCGCCCCAGTGGCGAGGTGGTGGTGTGGTTGATGGTGGATCGACAAGGCCGCGTCCTTGATGCCGGGATCCAGACCCCGGCGCCGAGCATGCTGCTCAATCGGGCCGCTACCAATAGCCTGCGCCGCATCAAGCAGGTCAAGCCGTTCCCCGAACAAGCCTTCGGTGGACGTAACGAACAACGCTTCACCGCCACCTTCAACTACAGCGTGCAATAAGCACCGACACCAGGACGACAGTGATGAGGTTCACACGTATTCATCTGGCACTTGTTGCCGCGACGAGCATGACCCACGGAGCGGTCATGGCAGCTACCAGCGACAGTGACGTCGGCACGATCGGAGTTCAAGGAGGCAAGGCGACCGCGGGGGGCGGTTACATGGTCCAGGAAGAGAGCGCCAAGGGCCGCTCGACCATCACCAAGGAAGCGCTGGACAAGCAAACCGCCACCGGCAACGCCATCGACAAGCTCAAGTACACGCCGGGCCTGAACATCTCCAGTGAGGACAACACCGGTCTGTCGGGCTTTCGCTTCACCATGCGCGGCATGAACTCCGACCAGGTCGGTATGTCGGTGGATGGCATGCCGATCAACGACTCCGGCAACTACGCGCTGTATTCCAACTTGTTGGGCGATCCGGAAAACATCGACCAGATCTTCGTCACCCAGGGCTCGTCGGAAGCCGACGGCCCGCACATTGGTTCCAGCGGCGGAAACATCGGTATCGTGACCATTCGTCCGACCAAGGAAACCGGTGCGTTCGTCAAACAAGTGGTGGGCAGCAACGCCACCCGCAAGACCTTTGCGCGCCTCAATACCGGCGAAGTCAACGGCCTCTCCAACTGGCTGTCGGCGTCCCACACAGAAGGCCAGATGTGGCGCGGCTCGGGCGCGGTGCGTGCGGACAAGGTGGAGTGGAACAGCTTTTTCGACGCCGGCAACGGCAACACCGCCAACCTGATCCTCAAGTACCACGAGCAGGACAACAACAGTTACAGCCAGCTGACCAAGGCGCAGTTCCAGCAGTTCGGCCGCAAGTATGACCCGTACCCGGCCAAGCCGGCGCTGGGCTCCAACGGCAAGATCAGCAGCTACTATGACCTGGCGCAGAACCCGTTCCAGACCTTCACCGCCGTGCTCAACACCCAGTACAAGCTGAGCGATAACCTGTCGCTCTCGGTGATCCCGTATTACTACTACGGCAACGGCAGCGGCGTGGGCTCCTCCGCCTATGCGCTCAACAGCGGCTCCAACAAAGGCGGCGTATTCGACCTCGGTAACCTGCCGACGCAGGCCCAATACAACGCTGACGGCTCCGCGACGACGGGCGTCTACTACCGCCCTTCGCGCACCCAGACCTGGCGCCCGGGCATCACCACCAAGCTGAACTGGGACTTGGGCGACCACAGCCTGCAATTCGGCTACTGGTACGAACGCGCCCGCCAAAGCCAGACCCAACCGTTCATTGCCCTCAAAAACAGCGGCAAGCCCAGCGACACCTGGCCGGACGCCAGCTCCGTGGTCGACGCCAACGGCAACACCGTACAAGGTCGCGACCGCTACACCGTGACGCCGGCGCAAAAAGTCTGGGCCCAGGACACCTGGTACATCAACTCGGACTGGACCCTGATCGCCGGCCTTGCCTACATGAATGTCGAGCGTGAGGGCACCAACCACGGCAGCCTCACCGAGCAACCGGGCAAGGCCAACCAGACTTACAACAAGCTGCTGCCCAACGCCGGTCTGAAATACCAGCTCGACGAACGTGACCAGTTGTTCTACAGCCTCTCGCGCAACATGCGTATCCCGCAGAACTACGTGCTGTACGACAAAGGCGTGGGCTCGCTGGACTCCAAGCCGGAACTGAGCTGGAACCAGGAACTGGGCTGGCGCTACACCGGCGAAGACATGACCCTCGCCGCCACCCTGTTCTACATGCAGTTCAAGAACCGCCAGCTCACTTCCCTGGACAGCAACGGCGATTCGGCCGACATCAACGCCGGCACCGTGATCAACAAAGGCCTGGAACTGGAGTGGAGCGGCAAGCTGCCGCACAACTTCAACTACTACACCTCCTACACCTACACCAGCTCCAAGCAGCAGGATGACCTGACCGTCTTCAGCGCCGGCAAACCGATCGTATTGCCCACCAGCGGCAAGCAGTTCGCCAACGTGCCGACCAACATGCTGGCGGCCAACATCGGCTACGACGACGGGCGCTTCTACGGCACCTTCGGCGGCAAGTTCACCAGCAAGCTCTACGGCGACCTGACCAACGACGAGGCCATTTCGGCGCGCACCGTTTTCAACCTCGGCGCCGGTATCTACCTGCCCGTGGACAAGAAAGTGGTCAAGGACGCCACCCTGCGCCTGAACGTCGACAACCTGTTTGACAAGAAGTACCTGGACGGCGTGTACACCACCAAGACCAACGCGGCGAGCTACAGCGGCTTCCGCGATGGCGACCCGGCTTACATCGTCGGCCTGGACCGTACCGTCACGGTTTCCCTGGAAGCGAATTTCTGATTAATCACCTGAGAGGAACACACTCATGGACATGGACCTGCTGCACCAAATCACCTTCTATGTGATGTACGCCGCGATGGCGATCGCGATCTTCATTACCATCGAACGGGGCATCTACTTCGCCTACGTGCGCCGCCAGGCCCGCGCCCTGACCGACGTGCTGGGCGCCAACGTACACAGCGAGCGCGACTTGCCAGAAAGCCTCACCCGCCGCGACAGCCTGCCCCTGAACATGGTGCTGCCGATCCTCGCGCAAAAGGCCTCCAACGGCTCGCGCAAGGACCTGGACGATGAAATCGAAACCCAGTACCTCAAGACCCGTGCGCCGCTGTCGCGCAGCCTGTGGATCATCGAGACCATCACCACCGCCGCGCCATTGCTGGGCCTGCTGGGCACCATCCTCGGCATCATCGACACCTTCAAGGCGCTGGCCAGTGCCGGCGTGTCCGATCCAGGCCAGATCTCCGGTGGTATCGGCACGGCCTTGTTCGCCACCGGCCTGGGTATCGCCATTGCGCTGTTCTGCGTGGTGTTCCACAACTTCTTCCAGGACAGCCTGGAGCGCATCAACGACCAGCTGAAAATCCTGCTGATCCGCGCGGCAACCGGCGCCCGTGTTCAGGGTGAAGTGCCGCACCTGGTGCCGACGCCGTTGCACACCCGCACGGCATGACCTTCAGGGCGGGCGCGTGATGCGCCCGCCTTTCTTTTTGCCCGATGAGACGCTTATGTCCCTCTCGATGAAGTTGCGTATCGCCGGCCTGACCGGCCTTCTGTTGAGTCCGCTTGCCCAGGCGGACTTTTCAATTCCAGGGTTTGAATTGGTACACACCGTGCCGGTGGACACCGCGCTGGGCACTGCCGACCTGCGCCAGCCGGGGCCGGTGTGGATCGAGTTGTTTGATGGCGCCAAAAGCAGCATTGATATCGGCCAGTTCTACGCCGCCGACCATCCCGGTTCGGTGATGGACAAGGTGATTGAGCACCTGGAAGCTGCCGGCAAACGGGGTGTGAAGATTCGCTTTCTGCTGGAGGAAAAAGGTATTCGGCTGTCGGAGGCGTCTACGCTGGAACGCCTGCGCGCAATTCCTAACCTGACGTTTCGCGTGCTGGCCTATAGGCAGTTGAGCGGTGGGATCATCCACGCCAAATACATGGTGGTGGACGGCAAGCAGGCGTTTGTCGGCAGTCAGAATTTCGATTGGCGCTCGCTGGAGCATATCCACGAGACCGGCTTGCGCATCAGCGATGCCAGCGTAGTCAGCCAGGTGCAGGCGATCTTCAACCAGGACTGGCAGGCCCAGGCCGCCCTCGCAGACAAACAACCTGTGCCGCTGCCTGCCGCAAGCCCGGAGCCTGCGCGCACCGGCAACTACCTGGTGGCCAGCCCGCAACGCTACAACCCGCCCGGCGTGGGCGACTCACAACTGGAACTGCCGCGCCTGCTAAGCGAAGCCCAGAAAGAAGTGCGCGTGCAATTGCTCGACTACGCACCGCTGTCCTACGGGCCGGATAGAACCCGCCCCTACTACGCAGTGATCGACAACGCCGTGCGCGCCGCCGCTGCGCGTGGGGTGTCGGTCAAGCTGATGGTGTCCAACTGGAACACCGACAAGCTGGAACTGCCCTACCTCAAAAGCCTGGCCGTGCTGCCTAACGTCGAGGTCAAGATCGTCACCCTGCCCGAGGCCAAACAAGGGTTTATTCCGTATGCGCGGGTGATCCACAGCAAGACCATGGAGATCGACGGGCAAGTGGCCTGGGTAGGCACCAGCAATTGGCTGGGCGGGTATCTGGATAACTCGCGCAATTTGGAGGTGGTGATGCACGACGCGGCGATGGCCAAGCGCATCGGGCAGTTGCACGAGCAGTTGTGGGATGGCCCGTATGCCAAGGCATTGGACGTGATGGCGAAGTATCCGGAGCCGCATCCGGGCAAACCTTGAGCACCCCTTTCAAACCTCACTGTAACCCTGTGGGTGCAGGCTTGTGTGGGAGCTGGATTGCCTGCGATGGCGGACTGTCAGTCGACAACTTCATTGCTGATCCACCGCTATCGCAGGCAAGCCAGCTCCCACATTTGGTTACTGGGCAACCCTGATACTTGAGTAGGACATTTCCCACATCGAGGCTCCCTATCCCGGCCTTGGTGATGGTAGTGTGTGGAAATGTTTCTGATAGATCGATCAGAAACCTCTTACTCACTGCCTGCAAAGGAATGCCTTTAGTCATGCACTTTCCACTCAAGAAACGGGTGGCTGCCACCCTGTTCGCCGCCACCTTCGCGGCCGTCGCCACGCCTGCATCCGCCACTATCAGCGTCGAACAAAGCACAGCCATCATCAAGCACTTTGGCGAAACCCCGGCCACTGATTTCCGTGGTTTCCTCGCCACCCTGGCCAAGGGCGACCTGGCAAAAACCGACGACGTCGGCCCAGCCATCGCAGCCTTCCTCGCCAACAAACCCCTGAGCGCCGACCAGCAGAACGAAATCAATCGCCTGCTGGGGATTTACACCCGCGTGAAGTACGGCAAGGCCGCCCTGGAAACCCTGCGCGAGCTGGTCGAGATCCCAACCTTCAACATCGACGGCCTGCCGCAGTACAAGAACCCGGAATTCCTCAAGATTGCCGACAAGATCCAGGGCCTGGCCAAAGCCTTCAACCTGACCTTCCGTAACGTCGACAACCGCGTGTACGAAATCTCCCTGGAAGGCAGCGGCGATGAAGTCGTCGGCATCCACGCCCACGCCGACGTGGTGCCAGTGACCCCGGAAAACTGGGTGCTCAAGGACGGCACCAAACTCGACCCGTTCAAGGTCACACTGATCGGCGACCGCATGTACGGCCGAGGCACCGAGGATGACAAGAACGGCATCGTGGTGGCGATGTATGCGATGAAGGTCATCAAGGAAGAAAAGCTGCCACTGGCGCGCAACTTCAAACTGCTGGTGGACACCACCGAAGAAACGTCCGGGGACGCCATTCCGTACTACTTCGAGCACAACCCGACGCCGCAATACAACCTGGCGCTGGATGGCGGCTACCCGGTGGTGATCGCCGAGAAAGGCTACGGCACCGTCATGGCAAGCTTCCCGGTGCGCAAAGGTGACGGCAAAGGCGCAGAGATCCTCTCGATGACCGGCGGCGCGGCCACCAACCAGATTCCTTCGGCGTCGGTAGCCACTGTGCTCGGCGACAAGCCCGCCGAGCTCGCAGCCAGCCTGCAGAAAGCCGGCGATGAATACGCCAAAAATAATGGCGGTGACTTCACCGTGGCGGCCAAGGTCGTGGGCAAAGAGGTCAAGCTGACGGTCACCGGTGTGTCCGCGCACTCGTCCGAGCCGGAAACCGGCGTGAACCCGGTTGCACGTATGCTGGAGCTGATCCACAGCGTCGACGGCAAGATTGCCCTCAAGCACAACCACATCACTGACGCCGCAAAATATGCCGCCGACAACTGGGGCCTGGATTACCTGGGCGGCAAGTTGGGCGTGGGCTTCTCCGATGCATTCATGGGGCCGCTGACCACTTCACTGACTTTTGTCGGCCAAGACGCTAAAGCCTTCAAACTGGCAGTGAACCTGCGCATTCCCAAGGGCAAGTCGCCGGAAAAACTCAAGGCCGAGATCGAAGAGAAAATCAGCGCCTGGGACAAACACACCAAAGTGGCCATGAATGTCACTTACTCGGTGGCCGAGCCGATGTATCGCAACCCTGAAGGTGAGTGGGTCAAAGCGCTGTTGGCCGTGGCCAGCGAAAACCTCGGCATGGAGCACAAGTTCGGCACCTCCGCCGGCGCGACCTCCGTGCATGAACTGCCCAATGGCGTGCAATTCGGCCTGGCGAAGCCGGACGTGAAGTACACCGGGCACACTGACGGTGAGTTCAAGACCGTCGAGCAGTTCCTGCTGGACCTGCAGATCGTCACGGAAATGATCGGCCGTGTGGGGCAACTGCCGAAGCTCTGATAAGCGCAGGTAAAAACCACAACGCCGATCAACATTGATCGGCGTTGTGGTTAAACAGGTTGGGCGTGCGGCCTAAAACATATCCATCGCATTGCACAGCTTGGCCTTCTCTACCGGCACGTTCTCCGGTTTCCCCGTCGGGTTCAGACGCTGCAATGCAATCAGGCACTGGCCACCGTCCAGCAGGATCAGTTCGTAATCTTGCCCGGCCTTGGGGGTGAAGTGAAAACTCTGCCTGCAGCTATAGGAATTGCCGCCGGAAACATAGCCCTCACTCTGGAAGTTCATGGCAAAAGGCTTGTTCGCCGGCACCTTCAGCTCGCTACGCGCCGAGCCTTGCGCCTCCACCCGGCGGTTGCTCTCGGGCATGCCCAGGCTGCGGCCATTATTCTGCCCCGCAAAGCCGGATTCGGACACAGCCATCACCCCGGCGCCAGGCACACGCCAGTCGATGCAATCACGGCCCGGCACGCCGCGCGCCATGCCATTGGTGATCACACGCAAACGTGCGGTATCCCCGGAGGTGGGTTCAACATAGGCCGTGTTGTAAGCACGGATATTGGAAATATTGCCGCAGCCACTCACGGCCAGGGCCAGGCCTACTATCAGAAACGCTCTCATGGACATCCTTTTTTTGAGGCTTAACGGCAGTGATAAGGGCTTTCGCTGCGCAGTTCCTCGCCGGTGCGGGCATCGCGAATGATGACCGTCGCCCCCGGCGCATTGAGGCAGAACGCATTGCGTATGGGGTAAATGTTATGGCCCTCGGCGGTGAAAGTGCCAAGCTTGGTTATCTGGGCGCCGGAGGCGTCGTGAGCCGTCACGGTGTATTCACCCGACATGGTCAGGCAGCCGCTGAGCGACAGCAGCAAGGTGGCGCAAATTGCATATTTCACAGGCGATGTCCCTATCGTGTTGAGTGACAAGCCCTTAAAAACAGGGCGGTTCTATTGGGTTTCATTGCGCCGACTCACAGGCCTTCAACGGTTCTTGGGTGCGCAATGCACAGACGTCAAAACCATCACGCCGGGTGTAGCCCGCGCGCTTCATACACACAAAGCGCTGCGCCCGCTCTTGGAAGCTGGCATTGGGATCGATGCCGGAGCCATTCTTCTCACCGCAAGCCAACATGGAGGCCAAGACATCCTTGCTGCTCGCGCCGGGTTTCTCCCATAAGTCCGCGTCAGCCGCCGGGGGCTGAAAGGGCTCGCTGAAACAGGCGGTGACGAGGGGAGCAAGCAGCAGCGCCAATGCCACAGGTTTAAGCCACATGATCAATCTCCTTATTTTCTCGGGCTGACAGGCACCAGTACCGGCTTGCCTTGCGGCCAATACCTTGCACAGGCTTGCGCACCGTTGCCATAACAGCTGTGCATGGTCGTATCACCGGTGAAGACATTGCCCAACTCCTTGAGCAAACTGCTGCCCTCAGGTATTACGCCGCCAGTACCCGGGTTATTGCCCATGAAGAACCATCTGCCCACCGGGTCGTTGTTATGAACTTCGTATTTAAGAACCATCTTCGCCTGTTCGACTGGGTCGGTGACTGCCGCACGGTTTTGCAAAAAGGCCAACTGTTCATCGGCGGTGTACACATTGAACGCCCCACCGAAGTTATACACCGTAGTCTTGCTGAGTAACCCGGCAGCATCAGGCATGTTGTAAATGGATTGTCGAGAGTTGCCACCGGTCATAGTGCCGCGACTGTGTTCAGTCAGGTGCAAGCCAGTGGCGCCATAGTCGAGCTGCAGCTGGCGCGAGGCCGCGGTGTAGTTGGTCAAGCCGAAAAAGTCGTTATCCATCGCCTTCTGATACCCGGCAATCAACAGCTCCGACATAGTATTGCCCGCCTTGGGAAACCACATGAAATACTGTGGCCCGGTCGCGCCAGGGTCGCGATGCTGAGCCGCGTATTTTGCCGCCGCTTTGTCGTCGTTGAAAATGCCATTGAGGGCTACGTTGACCACGTTGTTTTCATCCGCCTGCAGGTGTTGCCTTTCTGCATCACCCACTACACGGAACAACGGCTTGTGGTCCGCGTCTTCCTTCACATTGCCCTGTTCATCCAGCTCCAGTGCCAACATCTGTGGCGGCGTTTTGAACATGGTGCGATACGCCTCATCGGTAAACTGCACCCCTTGGCGATAGGCCTCATTCTTGATCGACTGCTCCGCCTCGGCGGTACGCTGCAGTTTGTCCAGGTCCTGACGCCCGGCGCCGACGTGGGAATGGGCAGTGTCACGGTTAAGGCTGGCCACCGTCTGGCTGGCATCACGGCCGGTCAATTGCTGCTGGCGGTAGGCATCGGTGATGAGGATATTGCCGGCACTCACCGCGCTTCGCGTGTTGCCCTCGGATGAGTCCGAAGCCTTGCCTGCATCCAGGTAGTTGCTGAACAAGGCCTTGCTGGCGCCGTACATGCCCTGGCCGACAAAGTCGCTGCTGAGGGTGAGCCCACTGCTGTCGGCGCTGGCTTTGGCGCTGTTGTGCAGGTCAGCGGTGGTCAATGAGCCGGTACTCACGCTGTTCTTGCCATCGGCAATCGCCTTGTCGTTGCTGGCGATCACGCCGCCCGCCAAGTGGGTGTTGCCCTTGACCCGGATATCAAAACCACCGTCGCCGGCCCGAATGCCGCTCTGCTCAGTGACGCTTTCAAAGTTGGATTTCTGAATGCCTTTGTTCTGACTCAACGTGAAGCTCGAGGAGCCGATGCAAAATGGCGGCACGCAAATACTCACGCCCACGCCCAGGCTAGTCTGTTTGGCCTTGTAAATACTGGTGTCCTGCAGGCTTTCGACGCTGAAATCAGCGCCCACATCGGCCGTGACTTGCTTGCCGCTCACCACTGCGCCCTTGAGTCGGGTATCGCCGCCGGAATCGAGCGAGACTTTATTACCGGCGTCCACATGGGTATTGCTCCAGACCACATCATCGCCATCGGCCTTGCCGCGGTTTTGGGACGCCCCGGCGTTAAAACTGATGCCAGTGGTTTGGCCGCCGATGGCAATGCCAATCCCGAGGCTGGCGTTGCTGCCCTTTTCGGTCGTGCGCTGTTGCACCGTGTTTTGCGCGGCCAGCAAGGCAATAGCGCCGTCGGCCTTGAGGTTAACGTCATGGCCGGCGGTGATCTGGCTGCCCTGTACGGTCAGGTTGCTGTTCTTGCCGGCGCCGGCCGCGGTAATGTTGACATCACCACCGGCCAACACCGACGAGCTGGCGGCCGAATTGGAGGTCTGCTTGGTTTTACTTTCCTTCTTGCTGGTGCCGGCCGAAATGCTGATATTGATGCCGCCGGCCATGGACGGGTCCTTGTCGTACTGGATATAGCCGTTGCCCGCCCCCATCAGGGTATTGACCAGCGCCAGGGTTTTGAGACGGCCATCATCGGTACGGTCGGACGCGGTTTTCATGCGCTGGGCGGTCTGCACGGCTTCGATCACCGGGTTGGTTACGGTAATCGTGAGGCCGCCTTGCTTGAACTTGGTCTCCTGGGTGATGTGCTGCTGGTCACGAGCCTCAAGGATATCGACCAAGCGCGCGGCAATGTTCACATCGCCCTTGGGCGCCGTCACTTGGCTACCGACCTGACGGTAGGCATTGCCGGCCAGGATACTCACGTTGCCATCGGTGGCGCCGATGGTGCTGGCCGCTGCCGTTTCACTGTCGGTACGGTTTTGGTCGCTGCGCTGCTGGCTGCCGATGGTCACCGCGATGGCGCCACCGCTGAACAGCCCGCTTTGCTTGACCTGCTTGAAGTGCTGTTCGCTGAGCTGGTTGGTGGCGGCCACCACATTCACATCGTGCCCGGCCACCAGGGTGGTGCCACTGGTGGAGACCACGTTACTGCCGCGCACATTCAAGTCATTGTCGGCCTTGACCCACGCGGTCTCGCCACTGAGGGTGGTGGCCTGGGCGCGGGTTTCACTCACGGTGTCGCGGGTTGTGGTGGTCTTGCTGGAGAACAGGCTGTTACTGCCGGTGACCTTATGGGCCTCGTCGACAAAGTTGTAGCTCTGGCTGGTGCTTAAATTGACGTCGCGGCCGGTCGAAACGGTGACCCCGCCCTGCTCGCTGACGACCTTGGCGCCTCGGGCATTGAGATCATTGTCCGCGATCAGGCGTACCTCGCCCTCACCCTGGATAACACTGCCGACATCGGTGCGGCTCGCGTCCTTGCGCCAGTTACTGGCGTTCCATTGCACGCTTTGTTCACGGCTCTGGGTCACCGTGCCCAGGTTGATATCGTGGCCAGCAACCACCGTGGTCTTGCCGTCCTTGCCGGAACTGACGATCTGTGCCGCACTCAGGTTGATATCGCGCGCCGCGTTCACCACCAGTTCGCCCTTGGCATCGGAGACAAACAACCCGGCAACCCGCGAAATACCCGTGGCGGTGCCCTGGGCACTTTCGGTGTTGCGCGTGGTGGACACCAGGTTGATATCGCGACCAGCAACCGTATTCAAGCGCGTGGTGGCATCGATCAACCCGCCGAGGTTGTTCAAGTCAGTGCGGGCCTTGACATCCACCTCGCCACCGGACAGGCGCCCGCCCAGGTTCTGCAGGTTGTCGGCGGAAATCGCCAGCACACTGCGCCCGGCGATCGTGCCGCGGTTAACCAGGTCGCCTTGTAGCTTGAGGTCGACGACGTTGCCCGCCATCAGTGCACCGGAGCCGTCCAGGTCGCCGTCGCGCACCCGCACATACACCTGCGGCACCAACGCCTGAGTCACGCTGCCATCGGCAAGGGTCACGTCCTTCTTGACCAGCCAGACGACATCGCTGGTCAATTGGGCCATTTGCTCAGGGCTGAGCGCCACACCCGGCACCAGGTTCCACTTGCCGGCGTAGGTCAGCGCACTGTCGAGCAACGCGCGGTACTGGGTTTCATCATTGGCGTAGCCGTCGAGGAAGCGTCTGCCGGTGAGTTGGGCGATCTGTTCGCGGATCAGTTTTTGCTCATAGAAACCATCACCCAGCCGCGTAAGGGTCAGGCCCGGATCCAGTTGCAGCCGGTCCAGCATGTAGTTGGAAGACAGCCAGGAACGATAACTGGTGAACCGTGGGTCGCTCTCCACCAGATAATTGGGGTTGGCCTGGGGGTTGAGGTGGAACAGGCTGTTGTCCGGCACCTGCACATTAAGCCCGCCGGTACGGATTGACTCACCCACGCCTCCCGCCGCCGTCGCTTGCAACGCTGCCACTTCCAGCACCGGGCCAGGCGCTCGGCCATTGCCCACATTGACCTTGGCCGCACTGGCACCGCCAGCAGCCTGATCGACGCTGCTGGTCAGGCGCGTGCCAAGTTGCAAACCGCTGCCGGTAGGGGTGGTGTTTTGCAGGTACTGGGTTGGCCGCAGGAAAATATCCGTGACGCTGGCGGCCGGGTTGTAGGCGGCTGTCGAACGGCCCTGACGGTCACGGCCCTTGCGATGGATACGATACAAATGGCTGAACGTGCCACTGTCCGTCACCGTCTGCTGCCCGGTGACTTCGGTGTTGTTGAGCTGTCCGATCGTGCCCACCAACGTGCCGCCGGCGATGATTCGGCTCTTGTCGTTCAACACCGAATTGGCAGTCAACAGCATTGAGCCGCCGGAAAGGATTTCACCCGGGTCCGAGGTGAGGATCTGGGTTTGAGTGGTGGTACGGGTGTAGTCGTAGCGGTTGTAGTTATCGGACACGCCCTCGGGGCTGACCAAGTGGCTGACTTCGTCGTTGTAGAGTGAGATCTGATCCGGGCGATAGCGATTGGCAGAGCCGGTGTGCTGGAACTCCTGGACGCCTTCGCGGCTGACCTCCACCACTTGCGTGCTGAAGTGCTCGTTGGTATTGCGCAACTCGGCACTGTTGAGGCTCAGCCCACCGAGCGCTTCGATGCTTGCGCTGGCGTTACGCACCAGCCCGGCCTGGCCGGTGGCCTGGCCCTGGGCATCCAGCGCGCCGCCGATCAACAGGTCACCGGCACTGAAAAGCATGGCGTGCTCACGGTTGACCAGCGTCCCGACGCCAATGTCCAGGCGTTCGCGCGCGGCGATCACGGCCGCGCGGGCATCTTCCACATCATTGGTCAGTTGCCCCGCCGCAATGGAGACCTGATCACCATAAATACGGCCGCTGCCAAGGTTGTTGAGCACCTGGGTATTGATCCGGGTGATCTGGGCATCGATCAAGCCACGGTTGTTCAGGGTATCTCCCACATCGAGGGTCACTTGCGCGGCACTGATCTCGCCATTGGCGCGGTTTTCAACGCCGTCGCTCGACACCCGCAATTGCTTGCCGGCCTGAACGCCACCCTGGTTGTCGAGCGTGCCTTGCAGGCTTAGTTCAAGATTACCGTTGGCTTGCACTTTGCCGGTATTGACCAACCCCGAAGCCAGGTTGAGGCTGATATCGCCCAGGCTCAACACGCGGCCATCGCCACCGAGGCTGGCGCTGGTGAGGCCGAGCCGTTCTCCGGCGATCACTGTGCCGGCACTGTTGAGCAGCGCCTGGTCGGCGCGGATCGACACTTGCTTGCTCGACGAGATCAGGCCCGCGCTGTTATCCAACTGCTCGGTAGTGTTGACGCTCAGCAACTGGTCGGCACGCATGGCCCCCGCGCGGTTAAGCAACTGCGCCAGGTTCAGGGCCAGCGACTGCCCCTCCACGCCCTGGTTGCTCCCTTGGGTCTGCTGGTTATCCAACTGCCCTGCATCGACCGTCAAGGTGCCCCCGGCACGCAGCAGACCGCCGACGTTATCGAGGCGACCGCTGCCGATGTCCAGCCGGGCGTTACCCAGGCTCTGCAACTGGCCACCGCGATTGCTCAGGCCGCCCGCCGTCAGCAGCAGGCTCTTTTCACTGCTGAGTACACCGGCGTCGAGGTTATCGACCTGCGCGGCATGGATCGCCACGTCGCCTTTGCTGCCGATAAAGCCGGCGGTGTTATTCAGGTTGCCGGTGCGCAGCGTGATATTGGCCTGCCCGAGGATGCCATTGGCGCTGCCCGAATCGGTGTTGGTCAACGTTTGCCCGTGGGTGTCGAGTGTGATCGCACCGTTACCCTGGATAAGCCCGGCCTGGTTCTTCAGCTCACCACTGCGCAGGTCCACGGTGCCGCTGCCGATAATGGCGCCGCGCTGGTTTGACAGGCCTTGCCCGGCACTGTCGAGCAACAGGGCCGCGCCACTGATCAACCCATCGTCGTTGTTCAGGCCCAGGCTGGTAATCGTCAGGCCTTGCTGGGCCTGCACCACACCGCCGATGTTATCAAACGCGCTCTGGCTCACCGTCAGCACCAGCGGCCCGCCGACCGAACCCACGGTGCCCTGCCGGTTACTCAGTGCGTCGGCGCTGACACTGAGTGCGCCAATGGCCGCCAGCGTGCCGTGATCATTGTTCACCTGCGCGCCGGACAGCGTGAGGCTGTCGCCTGCTGTGATCTTGCCTTGCGCGTTGAGCAACTGCCCGGTACTCAACTGTGCGCCCTTGGCGGCGGCCAGGGTGCCTGCACTGTTGTCCAACAGCGTATGCGCGGCGACCTTGAGGTTGCCGGCCACCGCCGCCTGAACCGTGCCGCCTTGATTGAGCAAGCGATCAGCCGTCAGGCTGATATCACTGTCACTGGCCACTGTGGCGCCGGTGTTGTCCAGCAGGCCCTGGGTGTTGATGCGCAACGTGCCCGCGCCGGTCTGCAGGATGTTGCCCTGGCGGTTGGACAGTTGGTTGGCGTCGATTTGAATCTGCCGGGCCACGGTGGTGGCGCCGTCCAGTACCGCGTCGGCGACGGTGACTTGCAGTAGACCATTGCTCTGCAGGCTGCCTTGGGCCCCCGTGAGCGACTGGCCCTGTAGGGTCAAGGTGCCCGCTCCGGCGTGTTCGATCCGGCCCTTGGCATTGGACAGGGCCGCACCCGACAGGCTCACGTCGGTCGCGTTACTGGCAATGCGCCCGCCGGCATTGTCGAGGCTGCCGGTCACGGCGATCACGGTGGCGCCCTTGCCCACCTGTACGATTTCACCTTGATGGTTGGACAGGCTGCCGGCCGCCAGTTGAATGCCTTCAGCATTGACCTTGGCGTTGTCGGTGGTCAGCGCCTGCTGTACCGACGTGTTCAACGTTGCCGTGGCATCCAATGCCGCACCGCTCAAGTCAGCGCCACCCGCGCGGGCAGTGAGCGTGACATTGCGCCCGGCGGTCTCACTCGCCTTGAGGTCGAGGCTCGCCGCGTCCAGGCGCAGATCGCCGGCGGCAATGGCCGAACCTTGATGCTTGAGGGTCTGGCTGGCACTGACGTGCAGCGCACCGTTGCCGCTGACCTTGCCATCGGCCGCCACGCCGGCCCCCAGCACAGATTTGCTGGCGTTGTTAATGGTACGTGCCGTCAGCGCCAAGTCCTGCTGCGCCGCGACCACACCCTGGTTGTTGATATCGCCACCACTGGTCAACGTCGCAGCGCCCTTGCTGTACAGCGAGCCGCTGTTGTCGATGCCCAACTGGCTGTGCACCTGCAGGTTCTGGCTGCTGCTGATTTGCCCGCTGTTACCCAGCCGGCCGTCAGCGCTGATGACCACGTCGCCGGCACTGGAACCGATTTGCCCGGCGTTACGCACGCCCAGTCCGGCTTCGGTGCCCACCAGCTTGATCTTACCGGCGTACATGCCGCCCAATTGCGCCACATCGATCGCGACCTGGGGCTTGTCGCCGGTACCGTTGATGGCCGTCGCCTGGGAGTTGTCGGCATTCACCTGATTGGCGCCAGTGGTGACCCGCAGGTCCTTGGCCCAGACCCCGGCGTTGACCTCGACCGACCGCGCGATCACATCGGTAAAGTCGGTCTGTGAGGCGTCCAGGCCCTTGCCGGAGATCACCACCTTGCCGCTTTCGACCCGGTAACCTTGCAGTTGGCCGTCCTGCATTTGCGCACTGCCACTGGTCAAGGTGGCGCGGTTGGCGTTGATAAAACCACAACCGTCACAGGCGATACCCGACGGGTTGGCGATCACCACCTGGGCACGGTCGCCGGCCACTTCGATGTAACCGCGCAGTTGGCTGGGGTTGCTGCTGTTGACCTCATTGAGGATCACCCGCGCCGTGCCGCCGGCCAGGTGTGCATTGCCCTCGATCCAGCCGCCGAGTTGAGTCTGGGTATTGGTGCGCGCGTTATTGAGGATCGCACCTTGGGCGTTGACGTCGAATTGGCTGTAGGTGTTACGCGACACCCCCGCCGCACTCGGGGCCTGGATGTTGACTTGGGGCACACCATTGGCAGCATTGATGATCACCGGCTGCTGGCCGACGGGAGCGCCACGGTCGGCGACGATGTCGCCCCAGGCCAGGGGTGAAGCCAGCGTGATCAGGCCCAGTGCCGCCATCAATGCAAACCGCAGGGGGCGCAAGGTCAATTCAGCGCTCAAGACCACTGGGGCAACGGCTGCGCCACGACCTGAGGCTTTTTTGCTCCCCAACACGTTTTCGGCCACTACCATCAGCAGGCCACGGGCTTTATTGAAAACGATCCTGTAGAGGTTTTTGTTCATGACGATCCCTGTGTCTTGAAAAGCGTAAAAACGTGACGAGCACTACGGATGGCGAGCAATCGCTGGAACAGGCGGCGGCGTGCGCGCCAGGCCGGCACCTTGAAAGCGCTTGATTCGCAACCCGCGCTCATCGCCCCGGTGGTAAAGCGCGCTGAAGCGGCTGTCGGCAAATAAATGGCGCTGTACCAAGCGTGCGAGGCGTGCGCTGTGGCCAAACGGCGCGACCCAGTCCAGGAACCACAAGCGTTCGCCGCTGTTCCAGTCGGGTGCGGGCAGGCTGATGGCCGGGTTTTGCAGGTAGCGCTGTTCAGCGTCGGCGCTGAACCAGGCCCAGGCGGCATAAAACACCGGGCGCCCGTGTTCGTAGCCAACGATGAACTGGCGGTTGGCAATTGCCGGTAATAGCAGCGCGTTCAGTGTGTGCAACGGCACATCGCGATGGTTCGCCGAGTGCATCCACAGCCACACGGCAGCGCCCAGTGCCTGAGACTCGTTCCAGGGTTCTTCACTGAACGCCGGAACCATCATCTCAAGATTATCGAGTTGCATGGCAAGCCCTCACATGGCCCACGTCAGGCTGAAGCCTGCGGTGGTGTTGGCCGTCTCGAAACCCTTGGGCTTGCTGATCGGCTGGCCGACAAATACGTCGTAGGACACTTGTCGATAACCACCGCGCAACCCCACGACATAGCCAGCCAAATGATCGCCGATCAAGTAGCGGCTCGAAGGGCCGCCGACCTTGCCGTAGTCAACCCCCAGGTAAGTTTCCTGGCCGGTGTTGCCCAGCGCCAGGCCGAGGTCGTTGCGTACCAGCCACCCGCGGTCGGCGGATAAAATGTTCTCACCGTCAAACCCGCGCACGCTATAGCGCCCGCCGATGGAAAAACGGTCCTGGGGCACCAACGCGGTACGGTTCCACTGCGCACGCCAGGCGGCGGTGTAGCGCAGGCGCTGCGTGGCGAGGTTGAACGGTACGGAAAACTGCGCGTCGGCATTGATAATCTGCGAGCGCGACGTGCCTTCGTCAAACGCCTCCTCGGGCGCGGCAATGGCGTTGCGCGCGCCGGTCCCACGGCGGTAGCTGGCGCCCAGATCGAGGGTCGCGGTACCGATGAACTCGCGGTGGCTCAGCCCCAATGCCCAACCGGCCATGCGCCGGCGCTGGATCTCGATTTCGGTGTCGTCAATGTAGTTTTGCGAGGTGCGGGTCCAGCCACTGAGTTTGAGCGTGGTTTTGCGCACGGCATCGCGATACAGCAAGCGCGAGGCACTGATTTCGTTGTTTTTGCTTTCACCGGTGTATTGGTAGGTCTGGTTGGCCCCGGCGACTGTCTGGTGATAGTCATATTCGCTGGACGTAATGCCGAATAACCAATAACCGTAGGGCACGGAGTAATGCAGGGTATGGCCCTTGGAACCACGACTGCCCGAATCGCCACCGCCCAGATCGTGGTTGAAGCTGGCATAGAACAAGTCGTTCAGGCTCAGCAAATTGTCCAATGACACTGAGGTCGACCCCAGGTATTTGCCGGTGGCATCGGTCCCCGAATCATCGACCGACACGCTCAAGCGCACAGGGAGCGCCTGCTTCCAGGCGATGACCAAATCACTGTCACCCGGCTTTGCATCCATCCCCTGGGCGGCGGCGATTTGAATATCCGCCTCTGCCGTCGGCACGCGCTTGAAGTTTTCCAGCGCTTGCTCAAGGTCGCGCAGGTTGAGCAGATCACCGGCGCTGGCAGGCACGGCGTTCCAGGCATTGGCGCGGGTGGAGGTGCCTTCGGCGAAGCGAATCGAATGAATGCGCCCGGGAATCAAGGTCAGTTGCAGTACGCCACTGTTCAAGTCCTGGGGCGGCGCAAGCACGCGCGTGGTGACAAACCCGCGCTCGATAATCGCATTCTGGATACGCTTCATCGTCAGGTTGATGCCCTGGGCACCGAGGCATTGGCCGGTGGCGGGATCATGCTTGGGGTCGGCGCTGCGCAGCGCCCATTGAAAATCATCCGCCAACTCGCCGTTCAAGGCGATCTTGCGGATCAGGAAACAGGGCGTTTCGCGTTTCTCAAGCAAAGACCCCTTGGAGGACGACGGCGGTAATTCAAGGCGTACATCCGGCGCCGGCTCCAGTTGTTCACGCAATGCGCGCTCGCGGTCTTGTTGCAGCAACAACTGCTGCGCAGGTACGGGAGGGTCGGCGGCGTGCGCGGCGCAGCTGCCGAGCGCTGCCAACAGCAACACGGCCATCGAATGATTAGACGGTGCCAGGTTTTTAACGGGCGAGTACAACGTGCAAAAGCGGGCCAGAGACTCCCCCGGCCGGAAAAACACTTCCATTTCGCATCCCTGTGAAATTTTCCTGCCGGCGCATCAAACACCAGAACGGCACTTGAGCAGCAGGAATCGCCTTGATGGCCAATGGCTGTATGAGCGGACAACGTCCACAAAGTTCACGCAAAACCGGGAAATGTCCTACAAAAAACCGCTGTTACTTTACGGGCGACAGCCGGCTTTTCAACTGCGCCCGCTCTAGCTCAGGCCGTTGCGGCCAGAGCCTGGCATTGCAGCCGTTCAAGCCTCCAGCATCAGGATATCTTCAAAGAACCCGCCAACCGGCTCGGTGGGGTGGCAGAGCTGGATCTCCAGCACCCACACCATTTCACTTGGCGTGATCTCAAGCGCGGCCAATTCCGTGTTGCCGAACAGTGCGTGGGGGAAATCCGCAATACGGTGACCTGCCAGGTTACGGGACAACCGCCAGCCCTTGGAAACGGCCCGCGCTTCGGCAAAGTCATACAGCTCACAGCCGGTCATGCCACGCTTCCACGCCTCGCGGGTTTCATCGAAGACTTCGTGCACGGCCTTGAAGCAATCGTGGTGCAGCGCTGACGCGCCGAAAACAAAGGTGTCGCCATAGTCGCCCTCGTAGCCGTCCCACACCGGGCCGAGGTCGACCACCACGATATCGCTGGCACGCAGCGTGCGCAGGGGGTCAATGCCTTCTCTCGGCGGGCGAACCGTGTCGGCACCAAACCGGATGTACGTCGGGTGCCAGGTGTGGGAGGCGCCCATGGCCTGCAATTGCTCGGCGGCCATGTCGAGGGCTGCCCCGGTGGTCATGCCGACTTTAAGGTGGCTGGCAATCGCCGCCAGGGCGCGAATGGTTTTTTCACGGGCGGCGAGCATGCCGTCCAGCGAATACCTCGGGCCGACCTTTTCCCAGGTGTCATCCAGAGTCTTGAGCAGCGTGTCGGCGCTCGACTGGCCACTGGGCACAAAGGCTTCGGCGATAAAACGATGGCTGGGCAAACCCGCTTGCAGGCACTCGGCACGCGTCTGGCTGATCATGCCGCCGTTACCGCAGGCATACACCTGCGCCGCTTCCCAGCGGTGCCCGTGGCTGAGCGCGACTTCCTGCACCTTGCCCTGGGAAGCCAATACCGGGTGCCAGTGAAAACGCGGGTGGTCGAGGACCGCCTGGTCGAGGAATGCACGGTCGTAAAAATCGGTTGCCTGCGCGCCGCCCCAGTAAAACGTCACCTCCACATCCCGCTTCAAGGCGGTCAGCAGGATCGGCTTGATACCCGCGTAGCCGGTGCCGGTGGCGAACAGCACCACCGGCGCCGCATCATCGTCCTGCCAGGTGCAGGCACCAAAAGGCCCTTCCAGTTGCAACAGGTCGCCGGCCTCCAGGCTGCCCAGCAGGGCCTCGGAAAACAGCCCGCCGCTCACCCGGCGAATCTGAAACACCAGGCGCCCATCGCCTTCGGCCGGCAGGTTGGCGATCGAGAAGCACCGCGAATCGCCATCGACCAGGCGGAACTTGAGGTACTGGCCCGCCCGCACGGCCAATGGCCTATCCGGCATCAGCACCAACTCGATGATGTCGGCGCTCAATGGGTGCTTGCTCAGCACCGTCGACTCGACCACCAGCGCGGGCGTGTCCAGCGACCAGCCAGGTATTTCCAGGCGCATGTCGGCGCAGGCATGGCTTTGGCACAGCAGCATTTCATTGGCCGCCAACGGGTAGCCGGGCGCGGGCGCGCCTGGGGCCAGTTGCCTGGCGCGGTATTCACCTTGGGTGACCACCACCTTGCACGACCCACAGGCACCGCGTCGGCACGAGAACGGCACCGACAAACCGCTGGCGAGCATGGCGTCCAGCAGCAGCTCGTCACCGGCTTCAAAGGTTTTCCCCGAGGGAGAGAGTTCGATTACATGGCGTGTGTTCATAAAGACCTCGGCGTAGGTGAGGCCTGATTGTTGCGCTAGACTAGGCCCATTAAAACCTCCAGTTTTGGATACTTCAGATGGTCCAGATGCGTAAATGGCGCCCCTTGCTCAAGCTTGATGACGGCTCAAGCCAAGCCTCCTATCGCAAGATTGCCGAAGGCCTCGTCGCGGCCATCCTCGAAGGGCGGCTGCCGCCCGGCACATTGCTGCCAGGTACGCGGGAGATGGCGCAGTTGCTCGACGTCAACCGCAAGACCGTGATCCTGGCCTATGAAGAGGCCCTGACCAAAGGCTGGCTGATCAGCGAGCCGCGCCGGGGCACCTTCGTCAATGCGCAACTGGCGCCCAAGCCCGTGCCCAGTCATGCCAAGCCGTCCTTCGCCCCGGCGCTGGTGCCGCAGGCGGTCGTGCCCTACTTCACCCAGAACGCCCAGGTAATTGCCCTGGAGCATCGGCATGACGCGCTGTTTTTCGATAACGGCGCGTGCGATCACCGCTTGTTGCCGCAAGCCGTGCTGCATCGCTACTACCGCAATGCCTTGCGCAGCAGCTTTACCACCAACACGGTGCGCTACGGCAGCGAAGGCACCGGCTATTACCTGCGCTGCGCGTTGGCCGACATGTTGCGCAACAATCGCGGGCTGATGATCAGCGCCGAGAATATCTGCCTGACGCCAGGCACCCAGGTGTCGCTGTACCTCACGGCCAGCCTGCTGATCCAACCCGGTGACGTGGTGTTGGTGGAGCGCCTGAGTTACCCGCCGGCGTGGGAGATTTTTCGCAAACTCGGCGCGCGCTTGATCACCGTCGACATGGACGATGAAGGCTGCCGCACCGACCATATCGAGCAACTCTGCCAAGCGCATAAGGTGCGCATGATCTACCTCACGCCGCACCATCAATTCCCCACCACCGTGAGCCTGCATGCGGCACGTCGGCAACACTTGCTGGCCCTGGCGGCGCTGCACGATTTTTGTGTGATCGAAGAAGACTACGACCACGAGTATCACTTCAACGGGCGGCCCTACTTGCCTCTGGCCAGTGACAGCGCGCAACGCCATGTGATCTATATCGGCTCGTTATCCAAGGCATTGGGATCGACATTTCGCTGCAGCTATGTGGTGGCGCCGGCCCATGTGATTGAAGTGCTGCAAAAGAGCGCCGCACTGGTGGTGGGCGACACTGACGCCGTCGCACAGAAAATGTTGGCGGACCTGATCAACGAGGGTGAATTGAAGAAGCACTTGCGCCGTGTTTCGAAAGAATACGCCGCGCGGCGGGAGGTGTTGCAGAGCTGCCTGCACGAGGCGTTCGGCGAGCGTGTTCAGGTGCGCACACCGGAAGGCGGACTGGCGCTCTGGGTGCGTTTCCAGGATGAGACCGATGTTGATCGGTTAGTGGAGAATGCCCTGGGCCAGGGCGTTGTGGTGCGCAGTGCGCGTCAGTTTTCGCCCGAGGGCTTGTCGGAGAATGCGTTGCGCCTGGGGTTTGCCTCGCTCAATCGGGATGAGATACGCCAAGGCACATTGCGCTTGGCGCGGGCCATGAAGGGTGGTTGAAAGCCGACCTGATCACTGAAGCTGCCCACAGAAAAGCAGGTGCTGATCCGGATCCAAACGCAGTGGCACTCAGAGAGGCAGCATCAAACGAGACCGCTCTTGTACCCGCGCCAACTCGGGAAACTCCAGCAGCAACGCCCGGTTGCCCCTGCCGATATGCTCCATGACCGCCCGCGTAACATGTTCACGCACCATCCCGGTCGAGACGTAATACATGGCCCAGGCTTGCTCCGGCGTACAGTGACCGATCTGCTCCTCGATCTCCTTGTACGCCTGGTAGTCGTCCGATTTCACGTCGCACGGGTCATCACGTCGGGCCATGATTTATCTCCCTCTCTGGGATCTCTGCGAAAGCGCCAGGGCCTTGTTCAGCCCGTCACGTACCGCTCTTGACCTTGGTCCACACCCGCGTGCGGATACGCTCGAGTTTCAACGGCAACGGCTCAAGCGGCACCAGCGTGGCGATGGTGGCTTTGGACGGGTAAATCCACGGGTTATCGCGCAATTTCTGCTCAACCAACGCGGTGGCGTCCTTGTTGGCATTCGGGTACAGCGTGTGGTTGGAGCTCTTGGCAATCACCTCGGGCTCAAGCATGTAATTGATAAACGCCAAGCCGGCCTTGGCGTTGGGCGCATCCTTGAGCAACACAAAGTTTTCCGACCAGACCAGCCCGCCCTCGCGCGGCAAGCTGTAAGCGATCTTGCGCCCAGTGTGGTTTTTCTCATTGATGGCCTGGGCCGTCAGCGCCCCGCTCGCCCAGCCCACGACCACGCAGATATTGCCATCGGCAAAGTCGGCGTCGGTTCTGGAGGAGTCGAAGTAGAGGACGTAAGGGCGGATTTTCAGCAGCAGCGCCTGGGCCTTCTGGTAGTCCTCGGGGTTCTGGCTGTTGCTCGGCAGGCCAAGGTAATGCAAGGCGATGGAGATGATTTCACTCGGCGAATCGAGCATCGCCACGCCGCAGGACTTGAGCTTGCTGATGTTTTCTTCTTTGAAGATCAAGTCCCAGCTGTCCACCGGGGCGTTATTACCCAGTGCCGCCTTGACCTTATCCACGTCATAGCCGATGCCGGTGGTGCCCCACAGGTACGGGATCGCGTATTGGTTACCCGGGTCGTTCGTGGCGAGCAAGGCCAGCATTTCCGGGTCGATATGCGCATAGTTGCTCAGTTGGCGGCGGTCCAGCGGGGCCAGCACGCCCGCCTGGATCAGGCTTGGCAACACGTTGGAGGTGGCGACGACGACGTCATACCCGGTGCGCCCGGCCATGGCCTTGCTTTGCATGACCTCGGCACTGTCGAAGGTATCGATGTGCATCTTGGTGCCGGTTTTTTGCTCGAATTCCTTCGGCGTTTCTGGTGCGATCAACCCGAACCAGTTGTACAGATTAACCCGGGGTTCTGCCGCCGCTGCGGGCGTGCTGGCCCCCACACAGACAAGCGAGGCTAAAAAAAGGGCTCGCAAATGTGATTTATTCATATAACTATCCTTGTCAAAAACGACAGGCCTTCATGGCCATCAACGCTGGTGGGTGAATATACCCGGCGTCGTCGAATAGTAAATACCTACAAATACTTAGCTCAGCCCCATGAATCCCTAACCCAAAAGGGGTAGTCCATGTCACTCGACCTACACAATCTCGCCTGGCACCGGTCGGCCGGCAAGCTGATCATGGAGCTGAACCGCCCAGCTTTCTGGAGCTCGCTGGTTCGCGTCCTGAATGAGTACGTGCAGATCGACAATTGGGTGGTCCTGGTGTTCAGCCACCAGCAAGTCAACGTCGTCAGCGTGACCGAGGTTGCGGATGCCGACGAAGTCGACGCCCTGACGCAACTGTATGTAAAAGGCCTTTACCTGCTGGACCCGTTTTACATTGCCAACCGTGAAAACCCGCAGAGCGGGTTCTTCCACCTGTCAGACATTGCCCCCGAGCACTTCCTGACCACCGAGTACTACCATCAGTATTTCGCCCGGTACGTGTCCGTCGATGAAGTGCAGTACAACGTCCAGCTCGACGCGGATCGAACCCTGTGTATTTCATTTGGCAGCAATACGCGCTACACCCCGGAACAGATCACCACGCTGGATATCATCAAGCCCTGGGTCATGGCGTTGATGCATCAACGCATGTGCTTTGAAGTGGATGAGGAAAAAAACCTCAGTGAGCCACCGCCCTGGTCCGAAGCCATTGTGCAATTGGGCACGCAGATCACCACGCGCGAGAAGGACGTGCTCAAGTTGTTGCTCAGTGGTTTCTCCAATAAAGAAATCGCCGGCAAACTGGCGCTGTCGACCGAAACCATCAAAGTGCACCGGCGCAATATTTACAACAAGCTCAACATCAAGTCGCAGTCCGAGCTGTTTTCGCGTTTTTTCATGCCTAAACAGGATGTTCACGCGCTCAACTGAGTTCGCTGCGCTACCCCGCCGCCCCCAGAAACGGCAGCGCCAGGTACAGCTTGATCACCACCGCATTGGTAATGTCGATAAAGAACGCCCCCACCATCGGCACCACCAGAAACGCAATCGGCGACGGCCCGAAGCGCTGCGTGACCGCCTGCATATTGGCGATGGCGGTCGGCGTGGCACCCAAGCCAAAACCGCAGTGCCCCGCCGCCAGTACGGCCGCGTCGTAGTTGCGGCCCATGACCCGGAACGTCACGAAGATCGCGAACAGGGCCATCAGCAACGCCTGGGCCGCCAACAAAATCACAATCGGCAAGGCCAGCGCCGCCAGGTCCCAGAGCTTGAGCGACATCAGCGCAATCGCCAGGAACAGCGACATCAGCGCAATCGCCAGGAACAACGACAAGCTGACATTGCCCAGCAGCGACACTTCACGCTCAAACACCTGATGCCAGCCCAGCGCCGACAGGCCGTTGCGCAACACCACGCCCACGAACAGCACGCATACAAACGTCGGCAACTCGAAAGCCGTACCTTTAATAAAGCTATACAGGAATGTGCCGATCTGCAAGCTGATCGCCAACAACGCCAGGGTTTCGATAAATGAAAACGAGGTGATCATGCGTTCCTGGTTGGGCTGCTCCAAGCCTTTGGGCTGAGGCGGTAGCGCCAGTTCGACACCAGGCACCTGCACACGTTTGATCAGCAAACGTGCGACCGGACCACCAATCAGCCCACCCAGCACCAAGCCAAACGTCGCCGAGGCAATCGCCAGTTCGGACGCCGAAGCCACGCCATATTTTTCGCTGAACACCGCGCCCCAGGCCGCGCCAGTGCCGTGCCCGCCGGACAAGGTGACGGAGCCTGCCAACAAGCCCATCAACGGGTCGAGCCCCAGCGCCTTGGCCAGGGCAATGCCCATGGCATTTTGCACCACCAGCAGGGCCGTCACGACCAGCAGGAAGATGCCGAGGATGCGCCCGCCTTTCTTCAGGCTGGCAAAGTCCGCATTCAGGCCGATGGTGGCAAAGAACGCCAGCATCAAGGGGGCCTGCAATGAAGCATCGAATCGAACTTCGACATCCGTCAATGCGCGCAGCAACAGCAGCAGCGCAGCCACCAACAAGCCGCCGACCACCGGTTCCGGAATGCTGTAGGCGCGTAAAAAGCCGATGCGGGCGACCAGCCAACGCCCCAACAGCAGCACCAGAGAGGCGGCCACCAGGGTTGAGTAAAAATCGAGTTGGAACATCTGGGCAGTTCTCCGACGTGAACAGGCACACTGGGCTGGTCAGAGTAGAGACAGCAGACCCGGTACACACCCACCCGCGATTAACTACAGACTATTCCCGCACACTTAACAACAAGACCTACACAGTTGAGAGGCTCACTCGCTGCAAAACCTTTAGAACCACTAAAAGTGATGGAACCGGGTGAGTGTTTGTCGCCGGCAGAGCCGCTCTTGACCGGCCTGCTGCTGGACAGTCTGGGCTGGAACTATGTGTTCATTTCCTGGCCATTGGCTCTTTCACCAGCTTCGTGCTCTTGCTGACCATTGCCGAGCCTATTCCCCACCCAGCACACGCCTAGCACCGCCGCCAGGCGCCCACGCAAAGCAATCACTGCCAGCAGCACTCTCGACGCAGAGCGTTTATCGATCGGCAAAACGCTGTGGTTGGGCCTGTTGCTGACCCGGCTGATTAAATTCAGCGCAAACAAAAACGCCGATCATTGCTGATCGGCGTTTTCGTTGAATATGGAGCGGGAAACGAGACTCGAACTCGCGACCCCGACCTTGGCAAGGTCGTGCTCTACCAACTGAGCTATTCCCGCAAAATGGCGTCCCCTAGGGGACTCGAACCCCTGTTACCGCCGTGAAAGGGCGGTGTCCTAGGCCACTAGACGAAGGGGACACACAACTGAAACACATGGTGTGTGTTTCAGTGCCCAGAGGTTAAATCCGAAGATTATGCCCTGGTTTCACTCAATGCCGCCCGAGGGCCACATTGCTTGTAAATTGGAGCGGGAAACGAGACTCGAACTCGCGACCCCGACCTTGGCAAGGTCGTGCTCTACCAACTGAGCTATTCCCGCATATGGCGTCCCCTAGGGGACTCGAACCCCTGTTACCGCCGTGAAAGGGCGGTGTCCTAGGCCACTAGACGAAGGGGACACACGTACAACATTCACTCCCTACCGCGTTTCGCTGTGTGCTTTACGCTGTAAGTGGCGCGCATTCTATGGATGGATTGAAAGGTCGTCAACCCCCAAGGATAAATTTATTTAAATCAATGACTTCGCCCTGCTTTCCAGGCCTTTGCGGGCATTCTGCCCGTGGGGGCTTTGACGCCTATATTCTGGCGCCCGACAAGACGCTATAGTTCGCCCGAGTAAATGATGGCAATGTGCATCTATGCAGGGAGCCCGCTCTGTCACGCTTGCCTATATAGAAGAAACTACCTGGGCAACTGGTCGAACAGCCCTATCCGCCGGATGGTCCAGTCACTACACTCCACAGCAAACCCTATAAAAGAGGTCACACCGGTGACACCACTCATGATCACCCTGCTGGTAATAGCCGGGATCGTAATACTGATCGCCATTGGCTACATGAACCACGTGGTGGAAAACAACAAACTGGAAAAAAAACGTACCGAGATCGAGCTCAATGATCGGCTGCGTCGGTGCGGTGAAATCACCGAGACCTTTCCTGGCCAATTGATGACCCCGGCGCTCAAGCTGCTGCTCACCCGCCTTGAGCTCAACGTCAACCAGCGCCTGTTGCACCTCAACAAGTCCAGTGCAGCACTCAAGGCGCGTATCACTGAGCTGAATGCGCTGATCGCACAGGGCGAATCGATTCCGGTGACCAACCCACCGGCGCCGATCCAGACCGAAGCCAAGGCCAAGGACGTGCGCTTCCTCCTCGAAGCCCTGCATGGTCAAGTGACCCGTGCGGCTCAGGATGGGTTTCTGCCGACCAACGAGGCCAAGCACTGGATCAAGGAAATTCGCCATATCCTGGTGCTGCTGCACATCGAGTTCTTCAACAACCTCGGCCAGCACGCCCTGCAACAGAACCAACCCGGCCAGGCACGCCTGGCATTCGAGCGCGGCGTGCAGTACCTGCGCAAACAGCCGGAGCCGGCGCTCTACAGCTCGCAGCTGCAATTGCTGGAGAATCAATTGGCCCGTGCTAATTCGACGGTACTGACTAACAGCAAGCCGGCGGAAGATGAGGTCAATGAGTTGACTGAAGGGCTCAAAGTTGTGGATGCCGATACGGAGTGGAAAAAGAAAGCTATTTACGATTGATCGTTTGGGGGGGCGCGCGCGGTGGATGGGTGGGTTGGGTACATATCCGTTGCTGCGGTAACGGCGGCTTAGGGTTCCGCCCTGACGGCGGGTCACTTTTGGCAAACGCCCGGAATGCCGGCCCAGCCAAAAGTAACCAAAAGGTCTGTGCCCCACGATGGGCCATCCTTGGCCCAGCGCGGCTAACCCGGCGTCCTGCCGGGTTACCCACGGATTCAAGCCTGCGTTCGGCCATCGTGGTTGACGGGGCGCCTAAGATCAAAAGCAAGATCAAAAGCAGAGCACGGCGGCCTAGTAGCCGACCTGAGTGGTTGAATCGAAAGCAAAAGCGGATTTGCATACACTGAAGAGCTGCTTTTCTGTGGGAGCTGGCTTGCCTGCGATGCAGACACCTCGGTGTGTCAGGTACACCGAGTTGATGCTATCGCAGGCAAGCCAGCTCCCACAGTTGACCGAGAATGGCTTTGCTGTTGCTCTGGCCCTTACATCCTTTTCGATGACGAAGTCAGCGGTCTTTTGATCTGCGCTTTTGATCTTGATCTTGATCTGAAATCGCCCCGTCAA
>NZ_LMKI01000017.1:0-51095 GCF_001421425.1 Pseudomonas sp. Leaf15 | reverse complement strand
CGCCGCTACCTGCTGCTCTTGCTGCTGCTTCACCCGCTCAGCCACTTGCTTGGCAATCGCGTCCTGTTTTTCCTGCGGCATCGCCTGCACTTGCGCCTCGGTCAAACCCTGCTCCTTGAGCAACTGCTCGCGGATGCGTTCGGCCGGGGATTTGTTCATGTAGTCGGTGAAATCAGCACGCGCAGTGCTGGTGCTCGAACCGGCTGCCGGTACATCCGTCGATGCCGTAGGGGCGGCGGTGGAGGCCTGCAACTGCACGCGGGTCTTGGCGAAGGCTTCGTCGATGCGGTCGTTGGTCTTGTCCAAATCCTTTTGCGCGGCCGGTACGGTCACGCTTTGCTGCGCCGCTTGCAGGGCGCCGCTGTATAGCGTGCTGGCGGCCGCATTGGCCGGGTCCATGTCGGGACGCTTGAGCTGTTGCACGGTCGATACGGCTTGGGCGTTGTTATTAACCAGCATGATCGGTCACCTGTGGAAATGTTCGGTGCCACAGCTGGAGCAAATAGCATGCCGAGTGCACCACCCCCGGTTTTGTTGGGGATGGCGCGATCGTCGCGGCAATTATTGTCCCGCAGGCGGCCAACTGTTGCCGTCAGTGCGCGATATTCTCCAGCGCTAAATTGCGTGTGCGTGGCCCGAACCAGCTAATGGTGATCATCACAATCAACATGCTGCTGGCAATAAACGCCAATACGCCCGGCGTGCCCAGGTGCTCCAGAATAAAACCGATCAACAAGCTGCTGAACACCGTGGACAAGCGGCTGAACGAATAGCAGAACCCCACCGCCCGTGCGCGGATGTTGGTCGGGAACAACTCGCTCTGGTACGAGTGATAACTGAAGCTCAGCCAGGCATTGCAGAAGGTGATCATTACGCCACAGATCACCAGCCCAACGGCCGTGGTTTGCAGGGCGAACAGGCTGCCGAAGATCATCGCACCCATGGCCGAGCCGACGATCTGCCATTTGTTTTCGAAGCGGTTGGCCACCTTCACAAACAGCAACGGCCCCAGCGGGTAGGCGAGGGTGATGATAAAGGCGTACATCAGGCTGTGGGTCACGCTCACGCCCTGGCCCGACAGCAACGCCGGCAACCAATTGCCGAAGCCGAAAAAGCCGATGGCCTGGAACACATGAAACACAATCAGCATCAACGCACGACGGCGGTACGGCGGTTGCCAGATATCGGCAAAACGGCCACTGCCTTGCACGCTGAGGGCCTGCGGCTCGGGTTCATCCAGCGGTTTGCCGTGATCCTTTTGGCAGCGCGCCTCCAGGTTGTCCATGATTTGCCCGGCTTCATCAAAGCGGCCTTTTTGCGCCAGCCAGCGCGGTGATTCCGGCAGTCGCTTGCGCAGTTGCCAGATAAACAGCGCAAACACTGCGCTGCTGAGCACCACCCAGCGCCAGCCGGAGACCCCGAACGGCGCCTGGGGCACCAGCCACCACGACATCAACGCCACCGCCGGCACCGATAGAAACTGGATAAAAAACGCGAAGGCAAACGCCGAACTGCGCATGCGCTTGGGCACCAGTTCCGACAGGTAGGCGTCGATGGTTACCAGCTCGATCCCCAGGCCAATGCCCACCAGAAAGCGCATGCAGATGATGCCCAGCGCCGAGGTTTGAATGCCCATCAACACCGTGGCGACGGTGTACCAGATGAGCGCAAAGGTGAAGATCGCCCGGCGCCCGAAACGGTCGGCGATGGGGCTGAGCAGGCTGGCGCCGAGGAACAGGCCCAGAAAGGTCGCCGAGGCGAACGCGGCCTGGTCCGAGAAGCCAAACACGCCTTCGCTGCCGGTGTGGAAAATCCCGTCGCTGATCAGGCCAGGGCTGATATAGGCGGTCTGGAACAGGTCATACAGCTCGAAAAAACCACCGATCGACAGCAGCGCCACCAGGCGCCAGACGGTGGCGACGGCCGGCAGGCGGTCAATGCGCGCGCTGATGTAGGCAGCGCGGATCGGGTCGATGCCGTCGGCGGTGGAGAGTGCGGGCATGGGCATAACTCAATAAGTAATCGGGATTTCAAATGCTTGGAATGCATCGTCGACCGGATGGTAACCCAACACCCGCGTGGTTTCGCCGAGGTCCAGGCGCTTGAAACGGTTATTGGAAATGCCATGGGCAATCAGGTGCTTCACGCCTTCTGCTTCCACCGAGCGTTGCAGCAATTGCACTGCGTCCCGTGGGCTGAGCCAGGCGCTGAGGTCGCGGGCGTTGTTCAGGTCGTGGGTTTCGGGGAATTCAAACGCGCCGATGCGCAGGGCAATGGTCGACAGCGGCGTCTTGGCCGCGTAGTAGCCGCACAGCGCCTCGCCGTAGCATTTGCTCACGCCGTACAGGTTGGCGGGCATCACCTGCATGCCCGGCGTGATCTGCCGGTCCACCGGGTAGCCTTCGATGGTTTGTGCGCTGCTGGCGAATACCAAACGCTTCACGCCGGCGGCCACGGCGGCTTCGAACAGGTAAGTCGTTGCGAGGATATTGTTCGGCAGCAACTCGTCGAACGAAGCGCTGGCGTGGGGGATGCCCGACAGGTGCACCACCACGTCGATGCCGTCGAGCAGCGCGGCCAGGCTGGCTTTGTCACTCAGGTCAGCGTGGACGAAACGGTGCTCGCCCAGGTCAAACGCCGGCGCGATGCGGTCAGTGAGGGTGAAGCGGTAGCGGTCTTTCGAGGCTTCGAAAAACGTCTTGCCAATTCTGCCGCAGGCGCCGGTAAGCAGTACGTTGAGTCCGTTCACGGTGAAGTCCTTGTTTTAGTTATGGCCGTCGAGGGCGAAGGTCTTGAAGCCCTGGCGTTGGCTCAGGCGTTGGTAATACGCCGCAATGGCAGGGTAGGGCGGGCGCTGCATGGGCGTGTTCTGCCAGCGGTGCACCGAAAGGCCTATAAGAATATCGGCGAGGGTGAATTCATCGCCGGCCACATAGGCGCAGGTTTTGGCCAGCTGTTGTTCCAGCAGGCCCATCTTGTCATTCCACACCTGCACGGCGGCGGCAATCTGCGCCGCGTCGAGGTTGTCGGGGTTATTGCGCACCAGCGCGGTGAAGACATCGCCCCAGGCGCGGTTGAGTTCCACGGCTTGCCAGTCCACCCATTGCTCGACCCGCGCCCGTGGCGCCGGTTCGGCGGGGAGCAGGTCGGTGCGTTGGTACAGGCCGACAAGGTAGCGGCAGATGGTGTTGGATTCCCACAACACGCCGTGGTCGTCGATCAGCACCGGCACCTGGGCGTTGGGGTTCAGGGCCAGGAATTCGGGGGACTGGGTGGGCTTGAAGCCGATGCCCCAGTCTTCGCGCACGTAGTCGATGCCCAGTTCCTGGCAGGTCCAGAGCACTTTGCGCACGTTGATGGAGGACGTGCGGCCGAGGATTTTCAGTGAGTGTCCCATGGTGCTTCCCTGACGATGGCGAGTGGTCAATCTAGCAGGGGCAGGACTTTACGGCGATATCTTAAGTGGGCACGGACAACATGTGGGAGCTGGCTTGCCTGCGATAGCGGTGTGTCGGGCAATGATGTGCCGACAGGTCTACCGCCATCGCAGGCAAGCCAGCTCCCACATTTTTAACCGAGTAAGGCTTTAGGTGCGTGGTGTTTGCTGGTCCATGGCTTTGCCGACCATCAAGACTGATAACTCGCTGAGTTGATGAATGGCGAGTGCCACGTCGCGGTGTTTGCCGGTGAGGTCGTTGGACAGGTCGAGCAGCAAGGTGCTGACGGAGCACACGGTTTCGTAGCTGTTGATCAGTAGGGATTCGAGGGGTGTGTCGGGTGTGAGGGTCAAGATCGTAGTTGCAGGTTTTTCAATTTCTTTGATCATTGCAGTGCTCCTGGTTTAGGAGGTCCAAAAGTGGGCTACTAAACCCGATCGCCGAGAAATTCAGCGACCGACCCACCTTAGTTTCCACCCACCCAAGCGCACAAGCCGGCGGATTCTGACGTAAGCGTAGGCAACCGGGCAAGGCGCTTACGGCAATGTCAGCCGCTTCCTACAGGCGTCCCACACCACTCCGATCGTTCCCACGCTCCCGCGTGGGAATGCAGCCCAGGACGCTCTGCGTCCAGAGCGTGACGCAGAGCGTCACAAGAGGCATTCCCACGCAGAGCGTGGGAACGAGCACGTTAAGTACTTTCGCGCACCTGCAACGCAAACCCCATATCCACCACCGGCTTGGCAATCTTGTTACCCGCCATGATGGTCAACAAATGCTCCGCCGAGCGCCGCCCGATCGCTTCCCGTGGCGTGCTGATGCTGCTCAAACGCGGCACCATAAAAGACGATGCCGGCAAATCGTTAAAGCCCAGCACCGCCACGCGCTCCGGCACGTTGATGCCGTGACGCATGGCCTCCAGCAGCGCGCCTTGGGCCAGGTCGTCGTTACCGAAGAAAATCGCGTCCACATCCGGATGCGCCGCCAGCAGCTGCAAAAACAATTCGCCACCCAACCCCACTGAGGAGGGACGCGGCGTCAGCAGTTCCAGCGCCGGGTCGTACAGACCCGCCTGCTGCAGGGCACGGCGGAACCCTTCACCGCGTAGCAACGTGCGCTGGTCCAACTGCGCGCCGATATACGCCAGGCGCTTGCGCCCACGGGAGAGCAAATGCGCTGCCGCTGTCTCGCCTGCGCTCAATTGCGAAAACCCCACGCAATTCACGCCCGCGTTCGGGTCCAGATCCATCATATACACACAGGGCACATTGCTGGCCTCGACCATCCGCCGTGCGCTTTCGGTGCGATCAAACCCGGTCAGCAGCAAACCGCGTGGCTGGTAGGCCATGTAGTTGCGCAGCAGGTTTTCTTCTTCATCACGCGAATAGTGCGAGTTGCCGATCAGTACTTCAAAGCCCTTGGGCCGCAGCACTGCGTGGATGGCTTCGAGGGTTTCGATAAACAACAGGTTGGACAGCGACGGCACGATCACCACCACCGAATGGCTTTGCGCCGAGGCCAGGGCGCGGGCGGCGGGGTTGACGACGTAGTTGAGTTCGGCGGCGGCCCGTTGCACTTTTTCCACCAGCTCGGTAGCAACCGTGCTGACGCCACGCAGTGCGCGGGAGGCGGTAATCGGGCTGACGCCCGCCAGGCGCGCCACTTCATTGAGGGTCGGGCGACCGGTGGTGCGTAATTTTTTATCGTTCTTGGAGGTCATCAGGCTGTTGCCAAACAAAAATCGAGGCACTAAGGTAGCGCTGTCTCCAAACAGCTGCAAATACTTGAACGTTGGGTTGCCTGATCCTGTTCAAACGGTTGGAGAGGATGCACGCGTCACTCCATAAAAATGACAAGTCGGCGCGGGAAAAGCCTGTTTTTGCACTAGCCTTACAGCGTGCAAAGGTAGCGCTATCTGCGTCCTGAGGTGTTTCATGAGTCAACCTGTTACCGCCCTGGTCATCATGGGTGTTTCCGGCTGTGGCAAGTCCAGTGTCAGCGAAGCCCTGTGCCGCCTGAACGGCGCCACCGCCATTGAAGGCGACAGCTTTCACCCTGCCGCCAACATCGAAAAGATGAGCGCCGGCCACCCCCTCAACGACGACGACCGCGCCGGCTGGCTCGACATCCTCTGCGATGAACTGCGCCGCTCGCTCAAAGCCGGCGAGCATCCGGTGCTCACCTGTTCAGCGCTTAAAAAGAAATACCGCGACCACCTGCGCGAAGCCGCGCCGGGCCTGGGCTTTGTGTTCCTGGAGCTGACCCGCGCCGTGGCCGCCGACCGCGTGTCCCATCGCCCCGGCCATTTCATGCCGGCAAGCCTCATAGACAGCCAGTTCGCCACCCTTGAATCGCCCGTGGGCGAGCCGCTGACCCTGGCGCTCAACGCCAGCGAAGACAGCGTCGAGGACTTGGCCGAGCAAACCAATGCCTGGTGGCTGCAACACGGCTTTGAACCTGCTCATTAATTTTTTGCCGGAAAAGGTAGCGCTACCCCCGGCGAAAGATTCAATACCGGCTTTAATAACAACAACAAACAGGAGAGACCCCCCATGTTTGGCATGTCCCACGAGTCCTACCTGCTGCTAGACGCAGTGGTCACAATCATCGGGTTGATCGTTCTGATCACCCAGTTCAAAGTGCACCCGTTCATTGCACTGATCATCGCGGCCGGCTTCCTCGGCCTGACCTCGGGCATGCCCGTGGACAAGATCATCAAGGCGTTCCAGGACGGTTTTGGCGGCGTGCTCGGTTTTGTCGGCATCATCCTCGCGCTGGGCACGATGCTCGGCAAAATGATGGCCGAATCCGGCGGTGCCGATCAGATCGCGCAAACGCTGATCCGCGCCTTCGGCAAAGACAAAGTCCAGTGGGCCATGATGTTCGCCGCGTTCCTGGTGGGCATCCCGCTGTTCTTCGAGATCGGCTTTGTACTGCTGATTCCGCTGGTGTTTATCGTCGCGCGCCGTACCGGCGTGTCGCTGATCAAGATCGGCATCCCGCTGCTCGCCGGCCTGTCGGCGGTACACGGCCTGGTGCCACCGCACCCTGGCCCGCTGCTGGCCATCGGCGTGTTTGGCGCGGACATCGGCAAGACCATCCTGTACGGCCTGATCGTCGCACTGCCGACCGCCATCATTGCCGGTCCGATTTTCGGCACGTTTATCGCCAAGTACATTCCGGGCAACCCGTCCCAGGAACTGGTCGACCAACTGGCCCGCGAGCCGGAATCCAAAAGCTTGCCGAGCTTCAGCATCACCCTGATCACCGTGCTGCTGCCGGTGTTCCTGATGCTGCTCAAAACCTTCGCCGACGTCGCGCTGCCGGACGGCCACGCCATCCGCAACTGGATGGACATGATCGGTCACCCGATCACTGCGCTGCTGCTGGCGTTGCTGCTGTCGCTGTACACCTTTGGCCATCGCCAGGGCATTCACTCCAAGCAAATCCTCAAGCTGCTCGACGCCAGCCTGGCGCCGACCGCCGCGATCATCCTGATCATCGGCGCCGGTGGTGGTTTCAAGCAGATGCTGGTGACCAGCGGCGTGGGCGACGTGATCGGCCATATGGCGGTGAACGCGCAGATCAACCCGATTCTGCTGGCGTGGCTGGTGGCGGCGGTGATTCGTGTGGCCACAGGCTCAGCGACGGTCGCGACCATTACCGGCGCAGGCATTGTGGTGCCGGTGGTGGGCATGATTCCAGGGGTTAACCGTGAGCTGCTGGTGTTGGCGACAGGGGCGGGTTCGTTGGTGTTGTCTCACGTCAACGATGCGGGGTTCTGGCTGGTGAAGCAGTACTTCAATATGACCGTGGTCGAGACGTTCAAGACCTGGACGGCGATGGAGACCATTCTGTCGGTGGTGGCGCTGATCTTTATCATGTTGCTGTCGTTGGTGGTGTAACACCACACAAGTTGATCGTTCCCACGCTCCGCGTGGGAATGCCTCTTGTGACGCTCTGCGTCATGCTTTGGGACGCAGAGCGTCCCGTGCTGCATTCCCACGCGGAGCGTGGGAACGATCATTGCACCTCAGGCTTTAGTGACTAACCCATCCGCCCGGAACATCCCGCGAATCCCGCGTACCGCCTGGCGAATCCGGTCCTGGTTCTCGATCAGCGCAAAGCGCACATGATCATCGCCATACTCACCAAAGCCAATCCCCGGCGACACACACACCTTCGCCTCCAGCAGCAGCTTCTTGGCAAATTCCAGCGAGCCCATGGCCGCATACTGCTCAGGGATCTTGGCCCAGACGTACATCGACGCCTTGGGATTTTCCACCATCCAACCCAGCTCATGCAGGCCTTTGACCAGCACGTTACGGCGCTGGCGATACTGCTCGGCAATGTCTTTCACGCACTGCTGATCGCCTTCCAGCGCGGCAATCGCCGCCACTTGCAGCGGGGTGAAGGTGCCGTAGTCGTGGTAACTCTTGATCCGCGCCAGGGCGTTGACCAGTTCCGGGTTGCCGACCATAAAACCAATGCGCCAGCCGGCCATGTTGTAGCTCTTGGACAGGGTGAAAAATTCCACCGCAATGTCCTTGGCGCCCGGCACTTGCATGATCGAGGGGGCTTTCCAGCCGTCGTAGACGATGTCGGCGTAGGCCAGGTCGTGCACCACCAGTACGTCGTACTGTTTGGCCAGGGCGATTACGCGTTCGAAGAAGTCCAGTTCCACGCACTGCGCGGTGGGGTTGGACGGGAAGCCGAGGATCATCATCTTCGGCTTGGGGATCGAGCCACGAATCGCCCGTTCCAGTTCGTCGAAGAAATCCACGCCCGGCACCAGCGGCACCGAACGCACCTGGGCGCCGGCAATCACGGCACCGTAGATGTGAATCGGGTAGCTCGGGTTGGGCACCAGCACGGTGTCGCCCTGGTCGAGGGTGGCCAGCATCAAATGCGCCAGGCCTTCCTTGGAACCGATGGTGACGATGGCTTCCGTTTCCGGATCGATATCCACTGCGTAGCGGTCTTTGTACCAGCGCGAAATCGCCCGGCGCAGACGCGGAATGCCTTTGGAAGTGGAGTAACCGTGGGTGTCTTCACGCTGGGCGACGGTGACCATTTTTTCCACAATATGTGGAGGCGTGGCGCCGTCAGGGTTACCCATGCTCAAGTCGATGATGTCTTCGCCGCGCCGACGCGCAGCCATCTTCAGCTCGGCAGTGATATTAAAAACGTAAGGGGGGAGTCGATCTATGCGCGCAAAGCGGCGCGGCGAACCTTGGTCTGCCATTGTTGCCTCGAGGTACGTAAGCGCCCGGAACCGTCCGAGCGACGTCGGCCACTGCGGTGGCCTGCGGGGCAGACAATACGGTCGATGATGGCCAGTTGTCCAGATGCGTAGGAAAAATTTCTACTTGGAGTGAAGCGTGGATATGCCCCTATACTCGACGCGGGTTTGTTCCCTCATAAGAAGGAGACTGTTCGTATGGATCAGCAGGCAAAACTACCGTTAGAGCCACGCATGGAAGCCGGTAAAGCCCTGGTAATCGCTGGAGTGCAAGGGCGTTATTCAAAGGCCACAGTGGGTGATATCCCAAAGCTGTGGGAATTGTTCGACACCTGCATCAAAGACATTGAGAAGCGCGTCGGGCGCGTGACGTATGGTGTGTGCCATAACCCCCACCATGGTGAATTCGACTACATGGCCGGGGTTGAAGTCCCGACTAAAAGCGACGTGCCGAGCAACTTTGAATCTATCGAAATTGCGCCGCTCAACTATGCCGTGTTCCCGCATTACGGGCCGGTGCAGGCACTTGAGCAAACCTACGAACGCATCATGTTCGAGTGGTTGCCGCACTCGGGCTACAAGGTGATGGGCGCGGATTTCGAACGCTACAGCGCCGATTTCGACGCGCGCAAGGGCACGGGGACGGTGGAGATCTGGCTGCCGGTTGGCGAAAAGGGCTGACGGCGGTGCTGGCGGCGCCGACAAGACGGCGCCGCCAGACGTATCAATACAGCGTGTTTTTGACCCGCTCCGGCATCTCTCGGTCATAGGCCTCGGCATCAAACTGCCCCGCATTGAGCCGCTTGTGAAACGCCCCGGCCGACGGCAGTGCCGAGCGGTCCAGGTGCTTCTCGGGGTTCCAGCAATCCGAGCGCACAAAGGCTTTGGAGCAGTGGAAAAACGCCGACTCCACCTGTACCAGAATCACCGAGCGCGCCGGTTTGCCATTTACCGCAAAACTCTCCAGCAACTCGGGCTCGATGGAAATCTGCGCGCGGCCATTGACGCGCAACGTCTCGCCAATGCCCGGAATGATGAACAGCAAGGCAATGCGTGGGTCTTGCAGCAGATTGCGCAACGTATCGACCCGGTTATTGCCCGGCCGATCCGGGATCGCCAGGGTGCGCTCATCCACAATCCGCACAAACCCCGGCACATCACCGCGCGGCGAGCCGTCAATGCCGTCCGGCCCGGATGAGCTCACCACCACCAGGGGCGACGCCCGCACCATGGCCTGGTAATCCTCGTTGAGAAACGCGATCTCCTTGCGCACCGCCCGCTCGTGGGGGAGGCCGTAGAGGGTTTCGAGTTGTTCGAGGGTTGTCAGCATCTTCACCACCTCCTTATCGTTCAAAACACTAACGCCAATCGGCGCTCATACCCAACCCGCCCCTTATACGCCTCCCCGCTGTCCACCCACCCAGCCGCCAGATACAACCCCATCGCCGCCACATTGTCCGTGTCCACCGACAACTCCAGCGCCTTGATCTGCGGCCACGCCTGCAGGGCCGCCGCCGGCAATGCTTGCAAACACGCTTTGCCAAACCCGCGCCCCTGCTGATGCCGGTCCACCTGCAACGCATGCAGCGTGGCGCTGTGTTCATCGGCCCAATGGGGCAGGCAGGGCGGGCGTTTGAGCAGCAGGAAGGCCACGGGCGTTTCGTCGGCCAGCAGGGCAAAGCCTTTGATTGCGCCGGGCTTGGGGTTGACCAGCAGGCTGTTGAGCGCGCAGTAGATATCGCCGGAATACGCCAGTTGCTCGGGGTGCACTTGCAGGGTGTCGAGCTGCTGTTTTTGCACAAGGCTCAGCGTCTCATAGGCGACGAGGCGGGTTTCCATCGGGGGCGCATCCGAAATCCTACAAAGAGGTGGGGATTCTAGCGGGTTTGCCGCAGGCAAAATTATTTTTCAGTGGCCTGTCGATTTGCGCTGAGGCCGTTCGACTAAGGGTGTCCTTTGTGATTTCCAACCCCCAGGAGTATCGCCATGAGCACTGCAATCACCACCCTGATCGAGCAATGGAAACAAGCCATACTTGATCGTGATATCGAAAAAATTGTCAGCTATTACGCCGACGATATCGTCTCGTTCGATGCCGTCACCGCACTGCAATTCAAAGGTAAAGCCGCCTACCGCGCCCATTGGGATGAATGTATGAAGCATTGCCCTGGCCCAGGCATTTTCGAGTTTCATGAGCTGCATATCGTCGAGGCGCCCGACAGCGCGTTTGCCCACTGGCTGGCGCACTGCGGCGGCGCCGGGCCGGAGGGTGTGGTGAAGGCGTGCTGGATGCGCGTGACTGCCGGCTACCAGCGTATCAACGGGCAGTGGAAGGTGGTGCATGAGCACTGGTCGGCGCCGTTCGACATGGAAAGCGGCACGGCATTGTTCGACCTGAAACCTTGACCGCCACGAACTATAGTCAGTAGTCCGAAAACGGAGAGCGCCATGAAATACCTCTGCCTGATCTACAGCGACGAAGAGGTGCTGCACACCTCGCCCGACAGCCCTGCGGACCCGGAGTGTTTTGCCTACGCCGAGGCCGTCCAGGCCAGCGGCCGCATGCTCGCCGCCGAGCCGCTGGAGTCGGTGAGCACCGCCACCACCGTGCGCAGGCGCAATGGCAAGCTGTCGATCACCGACGGGCCGTTTGCCGAAACCAAGGAGCAACTCGCCGGGTTTTACCTGATCGAGGCCAAGGACCTGAACGAAGCGATCCAGGTCGCTGGCGGCATACCGGCGGCGCGGGTCGGCAGTGTGGAAGTGCGCCCCGTGCGTCAATTGAATCTCTGAACACAACAACCACAAGACAGGAGGTTTACCCATGAATACCCAACCCGCTGAATTTGAACTGTCCATCAGCCGTCTGATCGACGCACCGCCAAGCAAGGTGTTTCGCGCCTGGACCACGCCCGAGCTGTTGCAGCAATGGTGGGGGCCACACGGCATGACCACGCCGGAGTGCGAAATGAACCTGTGGGTCGGTGGCCTGTTTCGCACCTTGATGCGTGCGCCGGATGGCGCCGAGTACCCGACCTCCGGCGTGTTCCTGGAAATCCAGGCGCCGAGCCGGCTGGTGTTTACCGATGCCTATGCGCCTGGCTGGGTCCCGTCGGGTAAGCCGTTCATGACCGCCGAAGTGACCTTCGAAGCCGTCGACGGCAAGACCCGCTACACCGCCCGCGCCAGGCATTGGAGCGAAGCCGACAAGCAGGCCCACGAAGCCATGGGTTTTCACGACGGCTGGGGCCAGAGCCTCGACCGCCTGGTGACGCTGGTGACCCAGGGCATGCCCGATTGACCCCGCAGGTCGAGGCGATTTACCGCAGTGAATCACGCCGCGTACTGGCGACGCTGATTCGCTTGCTGGGTGATTTCGACTTGGCTGAAGAGGCGCTGCACGAGGCGTTTTTAATTGCCATGCAGCGCTGGCCGCAAGACGGTGTGCCGGACAATCCTCGGGCCTGGCTGGTCTCCACCGGCCGCTTCAAAGCCATCGACCGCCTGCGCCGTCAGGCACGTTTCACCCCGTTATTACAGGAGCAGGCCGACACGCTGGAAGCGGCTGAATGGAGTGAGGAAGACGTGGAAGACGACCGCCTGCGCCTGATCTTCACCTGCTGCCACCCGGCGCTGGCGCCCGACGCCCAAGCGGCGCTGACCTTGCGCGAGATCTGCGACCTCACCACCGAAGAAATCGCCCACGCCTTTCTGGCCACGCCCACCACCATTGCCCAGCGCATCGTGCGCGCCAAGGGCAAGATCCGCGAAGCAAAAATCCCCTATCAGGTGCCAACCCTGGACGCGTTGCCCGAGCGTCTGGACAGCGTATTGCGCGTGGTTTACCTGGTGTTCAACGAGGGCTATTCGGCGTCCATGGGCGCCGACCTCACCCGCGAAGACCTGACCCGCGAAGCCATTCGTTTGGGGCGCTTGCTGCTGGAGTTGCTGCCCGAACCGGAAGTCATGGGCCTGCTGGCGCTGATGCTGCTGCATGAGTCGCGCCGAGCAACGCGCACCTCGGCCGACGGTGAGTTGGTGTTATTGCATGAACAGAACCGCGCAGTGTGGGACGCGTCCTTGATTGCTGAAGGCTGCGCGCTGGTGGAGCAGGCATTGAATACACGACGCTTTGGCCCGTATTGCCTGCAAGCGGCGATTGCGGCGGTGCATGCCGAAGCGCCCGACGCTGAAGACACGGACTGGCTGCAAATTGTCGGGCTTTACGATGTGTTGCTGCGCGAAGTGCCGTCGCCGGTGATCGAGCTGAACCGGGCGGTGGCGGTGGCAATGGGGCAGGGGCCGTTGGCGGGGTTGCAATTGGTGGAGGGTATTTTGCAGCGCGGGGAGTTGCTGGATTATCACCTGGCGCACTCGGCACGCGGGGAGTTTTGCCGGCAGTTGGGGCGGGTTGAAGACGCGCGGGAAGCCTATGAAAAAGCGCTCTCACTCACCCAGCAAACCCCAGAAAAACGCTTCCTCGAACGCCGCCTGGCCGAACTCAAATCTCCCGGATAAGCGCAGGGCAAACTGTGGGAGCGGGCTTGCTCGCGAATGCGGTGTTTCAGTGCCAGATGTATCTACTGACACTCCGCATTCGCGAGCAAGCCCGCTCCCACAGTTTTGATCTTCATTGTTTGGAGGTCATCACTCCAGCATCTTGCCCAGCAACCAACTCCCCGCCGGCCCCGGTGGGTGGTGCCTTGACCACAGCGCATCCACCGCCACCGAGCGCGGCCAGCTGCGGGCCTTGAGTTCGACCAGGTGGTCGCCGCCAAAACGCTCCACCAACCAGCGCGGAATCGGTGCCCAGCCAAACCCCAGCTGCGCCATCTCCATCAGCATCAAGTAACTGGGCGCCGACCATACCCGCCCGCTCGGTCGGGTTTCGGTGGGGTTGATGATGCTGGCCAGGCGCAATTCGCGGTGTTGCTGCAAGGTCTGCGCCGGGATGTTCTTCAGCTTGGCCAACGGGTGCGTGGGCGCCGCGAACAGGGCAATTTCGGTACGTTCTTCGACCGGCGCGCCGGTCAGGTCGGGCGGGTAAGTGTCTTGTTTTTCGATAAACGCAATCTGCGCCCGGCCGCTTTGCACCAGGGCGATCAGGTCTTCGCATTCGGCGATCAGGCATTCCAGCTCAAGGTCCGGGTGGCGCTGTTCAAAGGCCTTGAGGGCGACTTCAAAGCGGTCGGACTGGTAAGTATCGGACATGGCGATGGTCAGCTTGGGTTCCAAACCCTGTGACAACTGGCTCGCCGTCAGCTCCAGGCGGCTACTGGCCTCCAGCACCTGCTCGGCGCGCTGCAACAACACATGGCCGGCTGGCGTGAGCGTCGGCTTGCGACTGCTGCGGTCAAACAGCACCACATCCAGGTCAATCTCCAGGCTCGCCACGGCCGCGCTTACGGTGGACTGGCTTTTACCCAGCTTGCGCGCCGCCGCCGAAAAAGAGCCTTGGGTAGCCGCCTGCACAAACGCCTGCAGCACTTCATTGGAGGCCATGACTATCGCCTTTATCGATGGTTATTAGTTATGAAGTATCGAGTCAACGGGTAATCATGGCAACCATCGTCACTCAAGGAGCCGGGTCATGAACCCTACCAAGTCGATTACTGAACGTGTGTGCCAGGCCATTGGTTTTGAAGGGCTGGCCTTGTTGATCTGTACACCGCTGCTGGTCTGGATCACCGGCAGGCCGGCCCTGGAAATGGGCGCGGTGACCCTGGGCATCAGCCTGTTGGCGCTGAGCTGGAACGTGATTTTTAACAGCTTGTTCGACCGCCTCAAAACCCGCCTGCAACTGACCAGCGGTGGCTGGACTCGTGTGGTGCATGCGCTGTTGTTCGAAGGCGGCCTGATCATCCTGGCGGTGCCATTAATTGCTGCGTTGATGAAGATCAGCCTGTTGGAAGCCTTCATCCTCGACATCGGTGTGCTGTTGTTCTTCCTGCCGTACACCTACCTGTACCACTGGGGGTATGACGTGCTGCGGGAAAAATTCGTACAGTCCCGTGTACCTAGCCAAGCTTGAGCGAGGCCACAAACTCCAGAAATGCCCGCACCTTGGCGGCGGGCAAGTGCCGCGACGGGTAATAGGCGTACAACGGGAAACGCTCGTCCGGCCAGTCGGGAAACAGCTCCACCAGGCTGCCGGCCTGGATTGCCGAGTCCAGGCCGAGGTCGAGCATCTGCGCCACGGCATGCCCGTGTTCACACACGCTGTACAAGGTGCTGGCGTCGTTGACCACCAGGCGACCGTTGGTGCGCACCATCACTTGCTCGCCGGGGCGATGGAATTCCCAGGCAAACGGGCGACCGGTTTGCGAGTCGCGAAAATCCAGGCACATGTGCCCGGTTTCCAGGTCTTGCGGGATCGTCGGTCGGCCGTATTGCTCGAGGTAAGCGGGGGAGGCCACGGTGAGCACGCGCACTTCCATCAGCTTGCGTGCGATCAGCGAGGAGGACTGTGGGATGCCGAAGCGAATGGCCAAGTCAAAGCCGTCGGCCACCAGGTCGCCGAGTTGGTCGCGGGTGTGCAGGTCCAGTTGCAGTTGCGGGTATTGGCGCATGAAGTCGCCGAGTACTGGACCGAGTACCAGTCGCGAAAAATACGGGTCGATGTTCACCCGTAAACGCCCGCGCACGGTAAGGGCGCTGTCGGCCGCCGAATTGGCCGCCTCTTGCAGCCCGGCCAACAGCGGGGCGATTTCCTGGTAGAAACGTCGCCCCTCGTCGGTCAATTGCACCGAGCGGGTGGTGCGGTCGAACAGGCGAATGCCGAGGCGTTTTTCCAGGCGGGAAATTGCCCGGCTGACCCCCGAAGGCGTCATCTCCAGGCTGTTGGCGGCGCGGGCAAAGCTGCCGCTGTCGACTACGGCGGCCAATACGCCCATGCCGCCGGCCAAGCCTGGATCAAAACTCATCGGTGATTGCCCGTCAGTGATCTGAAGGCATTGATGCTAGCGCAGAATGCTTACAGAAACATGCCGCCCGAGGCTTCGATGCGCTGCCCGGTGATCCAGTTGCTGCCATCGGCCAGCAGGCTCGAAATGGCGCCGCCAATATCGTCCGGCAAACCGGCACGGCCCAGGGCAGTATTGTTGGCCACCATCGCATTCAGCTGCGGGTTATCGCGCACTGCGCCGCCGCTGAAATCGGTGGCAATCGCGCCAGGTGCGAGGGTGTTGACGGTGATGCCACGCGGGCCGAGTTCTTTGGCCTGATAACGCGACAGCACTTCCACGGCGCCTTTCATCGACGCATAGGCGGCGTAGCCCGGCAGGCTGAATCGCGCCAGGCCGCTGGAGATGTTGATGATGCGCCCGCCATCGCTGATCAGCGGCAGCAGTTTCTGGGTGAGGAAAAACGGCGCCTTGAAGTGAATGGCCACCAGTTTGTCGAACTGCTCTTCCGTGGTGTCGGCAAAGCTGGCGTGAGCGCCGATGCCCGCGTTGTTGATCAGGAAATTGAAACGTTGCTGGGCGAAAACGTCCTTGAGCACCGTAGCGATTTGCCCGACAAAAGCCTCGAAGCTGCCGCTCTGGCTGACGTCCAGTTGCAGCATGGCGGCGCGGCCGCCCAGCGCTTCAACCTGTGCCACCACCGCTTGGGCCTCGGTTGCGGCGCTGTGGTAGGTGCCGATGATGTCCACGCCCTGGGCGGCGAGGTGCAAAGCGGCGCTTTTGCCCAGGCCACGGCTGGCGCCGGTGATAAGTGCGATTTTACGAGTCATGGGGTAGTCCTCATTGGGTGATCAGTGGGACTGAGTGTATTTGTCCGCCCGTAACGTGATAAACAGGCTGATATCGGAATCACTGGCCGGATAAGGCGAACAATCCCATGAACAAACTTGAGCTGTTGCGCACCTTCGTGCGCGTCACCGAGCTGTCGAGTTTCACCCAGGCCGGCGAGAGCCTGGGCCTGCCGCGCTCCACCGTGTCCGAGCATGTGCAGGCGCTGGAAGCGTTGCTGGGCGCGCGCCTGTTGCAGCGCACCACGCGCACCGTGCAAGCCACCCAGGACGGCCGCGTGCTGTATGAGCGCAGCAAGGATTTGCTCGCGCACATGGAAGAGCTCGAAGGCCTGTTTCGCCAGGATGAAGCGCAATTGGCCGGGCGCATTCGGGTGGACATGCCCAATGCCATGGCGCGCGGCGTGGTGATGCCGCAGCTGCCGTCGTTCATGGCGCGCCACCCGCTGGTGGAGATGGAAATCAGCAGTTCGGATCGCCAGGTGGACGTGATTGCTGAGGGCTTTGATTGCGTGGTGCGCGTGGGCGCGCAGCCCGACCAAAGCGTGGTTGCACGCAAGGTCTGCAGCATGCCGATGGTCAACTGCGTAAGCCCCGCGTACCTGCAACGCTATGGCATGCCCGCAACCCTTGCCGACCTGGCGCAGCATCAACTGGTGCACTACGTGCGCCCGCTCGGTGCGCGCTCGGCCGGGTTTGAATACCTGCAAGGCAACAAGGTGCTGCGCGTGGCCATGGCCGGGCGCGTGACCGTCAGCAGCACCGATGCCTACCAGGCGGCGTGTCTGGGCGGTTTGGGGATTATCCAGGTGCCGCTGCTCGGCGTTCGCGATTTATTGGCCCGTGGCGAGTTGGTTTCGGTGTTGGCGGACTACCTCGCGCCGCCCCTGGACGTCTCCATGCTCTACGCCGGCCAGCGGCATTTGCCGTTGCGGGTGCGGGTGTTCATGGAGTGGCTGGCGGCGACCTTGCAGGCCCATATTTAACGCCGCGCTGACAACTGCTGCGGCGCCAGGAAGGCGTCGTGGAAGTAATCGCGGAACGCCTGCATCGCCGGGGTGAATGCGCGCTCGCGGTGCCAGGCCAGGCCGACGCTCATGGGCGTGACCGGGTCGGTAACGGTCAGGGTTTCGATGCGCTTGCCTTCCAGCGACCACGGCCGGTGCACCAGGTCCGACAAAATCGCCACGCCGCTGCCATTGGCGACCATGCTGCGCACCGCCTCCACCGAACTGGTGCGCAGCCGCACGTTGGGCGTTTGCCCGGCCTGTTCCCAGTAGCGCATGGCACTGTGCTCGGCTTCGTCGACGGTCAGCAGGATGTAAGGTTCTTGCGCCACATCTGCCAGGCTCACGGCACCGCGTTCGCATAATGGGTGATGGCTGGGCAGCCACAGACGGCGTTCCGAATTGAACAGAATTTCCGAGATGATATCCGGGTGGGTGAGGTTGGCGGTGAGCACCACGGCCATGTCGAACTGGCCGTCGAGCAGGCCGTGTTCGATGGCCTGGCGTTCCTGCTCGAAGACGTCGATGGTCACGTCCGGGTGCCAGTGCTGCATGCGTTGCAGGTGGTGGGGCAGGAAGTAACCCAACACCGTGTAGCTGGCCGCTATGCGCAATACGCCGCTGGCGCGGTAGTCGGGCAGCGGGCTGTTGAGGGCGTCGTCCACGCTGCGCACGATCACATAGGCGCGGTTGAGAAAATGCCGCCCGGCGTCGGTGAGGTTCATGCCCTGGGCCGAGCGCACGAACAGTTGCACGCCAAGCATCGCCTCCAGCTCCTTGATCGCGGTGGTCACCGCCGACTGGGAGATGTTCAGGTGAATGGCGGCCTGGGAAATCTGGCCGATTTCGGCAGTGGCGACGAAGTAGCGCACTTGGCGCAGGGTCAGGGACATGGCTTTCTCCGATCGTTCCCACGCTCTGCGTGGTAACGCCTGTTGTGACGCTCTGCGTCACACTTTGGGACGCGGAGCGTCCTGGGCTGCATTCCCACGCAGAGCGTGGGAACGATCTTTGTGGAACGCTCTTTGGGTCTCCGATCGTTCCCACGCTCTGCGTGGTAACGCCTGTTGTGACGCTCTGCGTCACACTTTGGGACGCGGAGCGTCCCGGGCTGCATTCCCACGCGGAGCGTGGGAACGATCTGTGTGGAACGCTCTTTGGGTCTCCGATCGTTCCAACGCTCTGCGTGGTAACGCCTCTTGTGACGCTCTGCGTCACGCTTTGGGACGCGGAGCGTCCTGGGCTGCATTCCCACGCAGAGCGTAGGAACGATCTTTGTGGAACGCTCTTTGGGTCTCCGATCGTTCCCACGCTCTGCGTGGTAACGCCTCTTGTGACGCTCCGCGTCACGCTTTGGGACGCGGAGCGTCCCGGGCTGCATTTCCACGCGGAGCGTGGGAACGATCTTTGGGTATCTGATTTTCAGAAGATGGGCCATCTGATAATAGATCTTCCCAAGGGGTCAAGCCCCAGCCTACTTTCAGTCATCTTCTTTTGGCGGAGCGACCTCGATGCAGGCAGTGGATTTCAATTCGGACATGGGCGAAGGCTTCGGCCCCTGGACCATCGGCGATGGCGTCGACTTTGACCTGATGGCCTATATCAGCTCGGCCAATATCGCCACCGGCTTCCACGCCGGCGACCCCGGCACCATGCGCCGCACCGTCGAGCGCGCCAAGCAACTGGGTGTGGGCATTGGCGCGCATCCGGGCTTTCGTGACCTGGTGGGGTTCGGCCGTCGGCACATCAACGCCCCGGCCCACGAACTGGTGGACGACATCCTCTACCAGCTCGGCGCGCTGCGCGAAATCGCCCGCGCCCAAGGTTTGGTCTTGCAACACATCAAGCCCCACGGCGCGCTCTATATGCACTTGGCCCGCGACGAAGAAGCCGCGCGGCTGCTGGTGCAGAACCTGCAAATCATCGAGCCGACGCTGTTGCTCTATTGCATGCCCAACTCGGTGATCTGGCGCGTGGCCAAGGAGTTGGGGCAACCGGTGGTGCGCGAGTTTTACGCTGACCGTGAGTACGACTTGAGCGGCTCCATCGTGTTTACCCGCAATGTGCGCGCACATGACCCTGCAACCGTTGCGGCGCGTGTCCTGCGTGCTTGTCAGACCGGCCGGGTGCGAACCGTAGAAGGCGAAGACCTGTTGATCGAATTCGATTCCATCTGCCTGCACAGCGACACGCCCGGTGCGCTGGAGTTGGTGGAAGCCACCCGCGAAGCCCTCGACCAGGCCGGGATTGAAGTCAGATCACCTCAATAAGAACCCAATAAAGATATCCAAACAGCACTTTTTGCCTGCCTTTCTACAATGATTCCAAGAGGAACAGACATGGCTCAAACGTCCCCCATCCGCTACAGCTTCGGCGGTGATGAACACCTGTTTGCCGAGGTCAGCGACAGCATGTCCCTGGAAGCCTTTTTCACAGGCATGGCCGTGACCCGCGCCGTGGAGCGCCTGGCGTTGGAGGGCGTGCTGGACGTGTGCCTGGCCAATGCATCGTTCCAGATTCGCTTCGACCCCGACCGCATCGCGCCGCATGTGTTGCTTGACGCGGTGCAAAGCGCCGAAGCCCAGGCCGTGGCCGAACGCACCTTGCACACGCGCATCATCGAAATTCCGGTGCTCTACAACGATCCCTGGACCCACGAAACCCTGATGCGCTTTCGCGACCGCCACCAAGACCCCAGCGGCACCGACCTGGAATACGCCGCACGCATCAACGGCCTGGCCGATGTGGACGCGTTTATCGCCGCTCACAGTGGCGCGCCGTGGTTTGTGTCGATGGTCGGCTTTGTGGCGGGCCTGCCGTTCATGTTCCAGATGGTCGAGCGCGAGCGACAATTGCAGGTGCCCAAGTACCTGCGCCCGCGCACCGACACGCCCAAACTGACCCTCGGCCATGGCGGTTGTTTTGGATGTATTTACTCGGTGCGCGGCGCGGGTGGTTACCAGATGTTTGGCGTGACCCCGGCGCCGATCTACGACCCGGCGCAGCAGTTGGCGTACCTCAAGGAACACATGGTGTTTTTCCGCCCGGGTGACATCGTGCAGTTCAAACCGATGGACCGCGACGCCTACGACCTGGCGGTGGCCGAAGTGGAGGCAGGGCGTTTCGACCTGCGTATCCGCCCGGTGGAGTTTTCCCTGGATGCGTTTCTCGCCGACCCCATCGGCTACCCGAAAACCCTGCAGGAGGCGCTGGCATGATCAAGGTGCTCAAACCCGGCCTCGCCACCTCCGTGCAGGACTTGGGCCGTGAAGGTTATTACCACCTGGGCATTCCGCCTTCGGGCGCCCTGGATCAGTACGCGTTGAGTGCGGCCAACCATTTGGTCGGCAACCCAGCCGGTGCGGCGGGTCTGGAATGCACGCTGATCGGCCCGGAACTGGAGTTTCGCCAGGATGCATTGGTGGCGCTCAGTGGTGCGCTGATGTCGCCGCGTCTGGACGGCGAAGTGGTGCATCAGGACACCGCCTTTCAGGTCCGCGCCGGGCAAGTGCTGCGCTTTGAGTTTCCCAAGGCCGGTGCGCGCACGTACCTGGCGGTGGCCGGTGGCATCAACGTGCCGCTGGTGCTCGGCAGCCGCTCGACGTACACCCTCGGCGCGCTCGGTGGGTTTGAAGGGCGACGCTTGCAGGAAGGCGATGAGCTGCCGATCGGTGACGCCAGTGGAACAGGCCGCGCGGGCAATAGTTTGCCCATGGCCTTACGCCGTTCGGTCGGTGGCGACGTGACCCTGCGCGTGGTGCCGGGGCTGTATTACGAGCGCCTGACGGATGCGGCAAAAAGCAGCTTTTTCGCCGAACCGTGGACAGTGGGCTCCGAGGCGGATCGCATCGGCTATCGCTTCAAGGGTGGCAGTGCCTTGAGTTTTCAGGCGCGCGAACAACCGTTTGGCGCGGGCTCGGATCCCTCGAATATCGTCGACAGTTGCTACCCGATCGGTTCGATCCAGGTGCCCGCGGGGTTGGAACCGATTGTGCTGCACCGCGATGCGGTGTCGGGTGGCGGCTACGCGATGATCGGCACAGTGATCAGTGCCGACCTGGACTTGATCGGGCAGATGCAGCCGAACCAGCGGGCGGGGTTTGTGGCGGTGACGTTGGAGCAAGCATTGGAGGCGCGGCGGATCTACAAAAAGCGCTTGAAGGCCATGGCTGGGCTGTTCAGCCACTAAGGATCGTTCCCACGCTCTGCGTGGGAATGCCTCTTGTGACGCTCTGCGTCACGCTTTGGGACGCGGAGCGTCCGGGGCTTCATTCCCACGCAGAGCGTGGGAACGATCAACGGTGTCAGGTCAGAACAGTTTGGTGAACAGCCAGTACAGGCTGCCCGACAGCAGAATCGCCGCCGGCAACGTCAGCACCCAGGCCATCAGCAGATTGCGGATGGTCTTCATCTGCAAGCCACCGCCATTGGCCACCATGGTGCCTGCCACACCCGACGACAACACATGGGTCGTCGACACCGGTAACCCGAACATATCCGCCGCACCGATGGTCAGCATCGCCACCGTCTCGGCCGAAGCGCCTTGGGCGTAAGTCAGGTGGGTCTTGCCGATCTTTTCGCCCACCGTGACCACGATGCGCTTCCAGCCGACCATGGTGCCCAGCCCGAGCGCGATGGCCACGGCGATCTTCACCCACAGCGGGATAAAGCGCGTGGACGCGTCGATCTGGTCTTTGAACAATTTGAGCTTGCCTTGGGTGTCGGCGTCGAAGTTGCCGACCTTGCCCTTGTCCATCAAGCGGATGCTTTCGCTGGTCAGGTACATGTCGTTTCGCACGTTACCGACGGCTTCGGCCGGCACGGCGGCGAGGGAGCCGTAGCCTTTTACTTCTGCGCCGATATGGCCGGTGATGGCGGCGAGTGCAGGCACCAGTTCCGGGGTCGCTTCCTTGGTGCGCACGTAGGTCGAGAGGACCGCGCGTGAATCGGCCGGGGCCGGTTGCGGCGCCGACTTGACCAGCGCGGCCTGGGTGACTTCCGCGACTGCCGCAAATTGCAGGGACTGGTCGGCAGGCATGGTGCGGTTCAGCGCGTAAGCCATCGGCAGCGTACCCACCAAAATCAGCATGATCAGGCCCATGCCTTTTTGCCCGTCGTTGGAGCCGTGGGCGAACGACACACCGGTGCAGGTGGCGATCAACGCGCCGCGAATCCACCACGGCGGCGGGGTGTCGCCCTTGGGCGCCTTGTACAGCGAACGGTTTTTGACAAAGGCGCGCAGGGCCAGCAACAGCAGGGCGGCAAACGCAAAACCGATCAATGGCGAGAGCAGCAGGGCATAGCCGATCTTGGTCGCCTGGCCCCAATCCACACCGCTGGTGCCATCACGCCCGTGCATCAGGGCATTGGCGACGCCGACGCCGATGATCGAGCCGATCAAAGTGTGCGACGACGAGGCCGGCAGGCCCAGCCACCAGGTGCCGAGGTTCCACAGGATCGCCGCGATCAGCAGCGCAAAGATCATGGCGAAGCCGGCCGAGGAACCGACCTGCAAAATCAGCTCGACCGGCAACAAGGCGATGATGCCGAATGCCACCGCGCCGCTGGACAGCAGCACGCCGAGGAAGTTGAAAAAACCCGACCACACCACTGCAAAATGCGGCGGCAGCGAGTTGGTGTAGATCACCGTCGCCACGGCGTTGGCGGTGTCGTGGAAACCATTGACGAACTCGAAGCCCAGGGCGATCAACAGCGCCACGCCCAGCAGCAGGAACGGCGTCCAGGTGGTGACCACCGTGCCCAGTTCGTGCATGTCGTGCATCAGGCTGTAGGCGGTGAACAACAAGCCCATGGCGAGCACGGCGAAGAACATGATCACCGTGAGCAGGCCGGGTTTCGTATCCAGCCGTGGTTTGGGGTCTGCGGGTGTGGCGGTGTTGGAAGCAGTCAGGGAAGGGGTGGCCATGCCGGAGCATCCAGTGTGTTGAGGATGCTCCTGATGATCATTGCAGAATGTTACAGAGATGCTGCGGCAGGTCAGTGTTTAAGGAATTGAGCCTACCGTTGATCTATAAAACCCCGCAAAGCTAATGGCAGAGTGCAATCAATGTGGGAGCTGGCTTGCCTGCGATGGCTATCTATCAGCCAACTTTTCAATGCCTGATACACCGCTATCGCAGGCAAGCCAGCTCCCACATTTTGACCGTATTTCAGGGTTAGTAATCTTTGCGTTTACGGAACGCCCAGCGCCCGGCAATCAAGGTGAACGTTGCCACCAGCGCTACCAGGATCCAGAACCCTTCCGGGTCGGTGGAAAGCGGCACGCCGCCCACGTTCATGCCGAAAAAACCGGCGATGATATTGATCGGCAACGCCAGTACCGTCACCACCGTGAGGGTGAACAGCGTGCGGTTGCTTTGTTCGTTGAGGTTGGCGGCGATTTCTTCCTGCAACAACTTGATGCGTTCGCCCAGGGCCGTGAGGTCGTTGATGATCAGCGCAAACTCCTCGGTGGATTTGCGCAACTCCTTCACGTCCTCTTTTTGCAGCCACTGCGGCGGGCGGTTCAGCAGGCGCAGCAGCGAGCCCGGCTCCAGTGCCAGCAGGCGTTGCAGGCGCACCAGCACCCGGCGCGCAGCCCCCAGTTCGGCGCGGTTGGTGGACAGGCGTGAGGACAGCAACTGGTCTTCGATATGGTCGACGCTGATACTGGTTTTACGCACGATCTGCGTGAGCACTTCGCCCTGGTCGCGCAGCAAATGCACCAGCAGCTCCAATGGCGAGCGAAAGCGTTCACCGGCCTTTACCGACGAGCGCAGTTTATCCACCGAGTGCAACGGTTGCAGGCGTGCGCTCACCAGCAAACGGCTGCGAGCGCACACCCACAGGGTGGAGATATCCGACGAAACCATGCTGCTGAAGTTGAACACCACGTCGTTGACCACCGCCAGCAAGGCCGAGTCGACGTGTTCGATACGCGTGGAGCGCGAGCCTTCGTGCAGGGCTTCGAAAAACTCGTCGGGCAATGACAGGTTCGCCTGCATCCAGCGCTCGCAGGCGGCGTGGGCCAGGTTCAGGTGCAGCCACAGGAATTCTTCCGGGTCTTGCGGCGCTTTTAACGCGGCCAGCGCGGTCGCTGAATCAATCTGCTCGCCCTTTTCACCGGGCCGAAAACGAAAACCGTAAAGCAAGCCAAACAGATCGGGATCCTGGTGGCTGTGGTCGATGCTGTGGTTCATGGCGGCTCGCAGAGAAAGCGCCTGTAGGACGTTTCACAGGTTCGCGTGGGCGAATCATTGCAAGCTGGGATGACGATTTTGTGACAGTTTGAAAACTCGCTCAGCGGGTTTCCAGGCGCAGGCCTGCGCTTTGTCGGTGTAATTTGATTAACCCTCCGTGATGGCTGGCGAGCAGGCATAAAAAAACCGCGCCACTTTAAACGTGGCGCGGTTTTTTTAAACTATGACTCAGGTGTCCAGTTTGTCTTCCAGTACGGCGCCGGTCTTGGCGTCGAGCTTCACTTCAAACCGTTTGCCGGCGGTGTCGGTCAGGTCAACTTCGTACACCAGTACACCATTTTTGTGGTCCAGCTCGGTGTCAGTGATGCTGGCACCGGCGTGTTTGGCCACGGCGGCGGCGTTGAGTTTTTCGAACGGCATCACGGCGCCGGACTTGAGCAAACCTTCAATGTGGTCCGGGCGAACATCCGCCTGGGCCAACCCGGCAGTCAGGGTCAGGGCGGTGGCGGCGAACAGGGCGGTCAGGGTTTTCATAGTGTGTGTCCTTCTTCGGTGAGCTGTTTAAGTGGCCTCAGGTTATCGAGCGCAACTTAATTCACCCTTAATTAATTCAAACGGTTGCGCCGTTTGTTCAATTCGCTGCGTGTGGCGGGTTTCATGCTGGGGGCTCACTGGAAGGGAGACTCGGATGAAACGTTTAGTGGCTTGGCTTTACGCGCCTGTATTCCTGGTGGGTTTTTTAGCCTGGGGGCTGTGGAAACCCGGTTGGCTGGTGGTGGTATTTGCGACAGCCGTGGCCGTGTCATTTGTGATGGAGCAATGGCTGCCCTATGAACCGCAATGGAATCGCAGCCTCGGGGACCGGCGCCGGGACACGCTCCACGCGTTGGTCAACGAGAGCCTGAATGCCCTGGGCCTGTTGATGCTGCCGGGGCTCACGGCGCTGTTGGCGTTCGAAGGCATTTGGCCACGCGGCTGGCCGGTGTGGGCACAACTGCTGCTGTCGATCGTGTTGGCCGATGCCGGCATTACCCTGATGCATTACGCCAGCCATCGCGTTGCGCCCCTCTGGCGCCTGCATGCGGTGCACCACAGTGTGCAAAGGCTCTATGGGTTCAATGGGCTGATGAAACACCCTTTGCATCAGATGCTGGAGGCGACGGCGGGGTTGCTGCCGCTGGTGCTCTTGGGTATTCCAGTGGAGGTTGCGCAGTTGCTGGCCCTGGCGATTGCGATCCAGCTGTTGTTGCAGCATTCCAACGTCGATATGCGTCTAGGGCCATTGCGTTGGGTATTCGCCTGGGCGCCGGTGCACCGTTTTCATCACATGAAGTACGGGCGGGCCGGGGATGTGAATTTCGGTTTGTTCTTCAATCTATGGGACTGGTTGTTGGGCACGGCGTTTTATCGCGAGCACTATCACATGGGGCCTGGCGATCTCGGTATTGGCAGCCGGCCGGACTTTCCGGTGGCGTATGCGGCGCAGATACGTGACCCGTTCATGCCGGCGCGCTTGAGCAAAGAACCGCCGTTGCCGGACGCGCTACGTTAGCAGCCGCACGTCCAACTGACGCAATGACGCGCCGGCCGTCACCCCAAACAACTGCTTCATGGTGCGCGAAAAGTGCGCCGAGTCGGCAAACCCCGCCGCGTGGGCGGCCTCGGTCAACGTGCTGCCGCCGAGGGCCAATTGCAGCGCTACCCGCAAGCGCCGCCATACCACCAGGCGGCGCACGGGCACGCCCAACTGATGGGTGAACAGGCGTTCCAACTGGCTCAATGAAAGGTGCGCGGCTTCGGCCAATGCCTGGGCTGAAACCTTGCCGGCAAGCTGTTGATCCAGGGCCGCCAGTGCCCGTTCCACGCGCGGGTCGATGAAGGCACGCCGGGGTAGCTGGCCCAGTTGCGATTGCAGCGTCTCGAGGCACGGCTGCGCGTCCAGCAGTAGACGTTCCAGGATCGGGGCGGCAAAGGCGGCGGGTTCGGCATACAGCACCAGCACGTCACCGTCGCTGGCGAGAATGGCGTGGGGCTGGAGTGACGGTATAAACAGGCGATGGGCCGTGGTGACACGGCCATCAAGGCTTACCGTGACCGGCTTGCCGGGGCACAACACCAACTGATGGGCATAGTGCGCATGGGGCGCGGTACGCCCCAGCTCGCCGAAGATCAGGCCGTAGTCATGCCCCAACCACAGGCGACCTGACCATTCGGGTTTCACTCAGTAGCCGTTGTCCTTGAGCAGGTCCTGCACGCTCGACGAAGGCCAGCGCTTGTAGAACTTCAGCAGTTCGGCGGCGCGGTTGGTGAAGATGCCGTCAACGCCGGCCTTCATGACTTTTTCGAAGTCTACTGGCTCATCGACGGTGTAGACGTGCACCAGCAGGCCCTTGTCGTGGGTCAGCTTGTTCATTTCAGGTTTGACCAGGTCGGTGTAGCTCTGGTCGCCATGGTTGGTCAGCTCGGCCGAAGGGCCGGTGCCGATGGCGCCGAGGCTCTTGGCTTCGTCCACCCATTTTTCGAACTCGGCGGCGTCTTTTGGCTCTTGCTTGGCGTAGTAGGCGGCCTTGGTGGTTTCGCCGGATTCGGCGAAGGTTTGTGCCGATTTAGGCTCGATGCTGCCTGGGCCGACCCACAACAGCAGGATTTTCGGGGTGTTGGGCATTTCTTTTTGCAGCTCTTTCAAGCTGTCTTTTTCAAACGTCTGCAGCACCACGCGGCCTCTTCCCTGGCCCACGCCGGTGTTGCTTTTGCCCAGCTTGGAACCGGCGGAGCTCAACCAGCCTTTATCCAGCAGCTTGTTTTTCAGATCGGCTTCGATGCCCGGGAACTGCTTGGGCTCCTTGGTCTCGATGTACAGGCCAGGTTTGTGCTGCGGGTTGCCTTCGGCGATCTTGATGATCTCGTCCAGGCTCTGGATTTTCAGGCCGACAAACGCCGGGCGGGCGCGGTCCGGGTAAGCGGCGTTGAACCAGCTGCCGGCGTCCAGGGTGCGCAGTTCGGCCCAGGTGAACTCGTTGGCCGGGGCGTCTTTACGCTCGGGGAACTTGGTGGCCACGTCGGTGGTGCGTTGCAGGTTGTTGTCGTGCAAGGCGAACAGCACGCCGTCTTTACTGCGTTGCAGGTCCATTTCCAGGTAGTCGGCACCCAGGTCGCGGGCGAGCTTGTAGGAAGCGGCGGTGGATTCGGGGGCGTCGTAGGATGCGCCACGGTGAGCAATGACAGCCGGGTACGGAATGCCTTCGTTTGTCGCCAATTCAGCCGGGCTGATCGGGTCGGCAGCCTGTGCCTGACCAAGGCCGAGCATCAGAGCGAGCAGCAGGGCGCTCTTGGTAAACGTTACAGGCATATGCGAAGTCCTTTCGTGGAGGTAACTTTGAGAAGGCGTCCTTTTTAACAATTGATTGCGAAAGGCGCTATCACCAAACCGACATTAAGGTACTCACGAGGCTATTTTTGGGCTTTTTTGTGCTGCGTTGCAGTATTCTTGGCTGAAGCTGCCCCGTCAGAGGGCAGTAATTTCTGCCACGCGTGTAAACCATCTTTCCAGTCCCTGTGGGACTTTTCAGTGAGGTTTACCATGCGCATCACTTCCGAACTTATCTGCCAGGCCGCCGACCAACTCCAGGGTTTTGTCGGCCTGAACCGCAAAACCGGCCACTACATCGTGCGTTTCAGCGAAGACGCCTTCGGCATGGACGTGGCCGATGACGGCATCATCCCCACCGCAGAATTCGTCTGGCTGCCGGCCGCCGACCACACCATGACCCTGTCGCGCGAGCGCCTGCAGTTGCTGCTGGACCAGAATATCGATGACCGTATCAACATCACCGAGCCGTTGCGCGTGTATATGCGCCGGGTGGAGATCCCGCAGATCAGCGCGTTGCGCAGTTTGGTGAGTTAGGTCCAGGCAAGTGAATATCCACCTGTGGGAGCTGGCTTGCCTGCGATTGCGGTGTGCCAGGCAACACAAGGCTGACTGACCTGCCGTCATCGCAGCATAGGTATCTACACAACTTCTGAAGGCAGCCAATTTCTCCTGTGGCGAGCAGGGTTGTCCTGCGTTGGGCCGCGAAGCGGCCCCAGTAAAGGCACTGCAATTTTCCTGAAAGAACTCAGTGTCTGGGTTTGGGGCTGCTTCGCAGCCCAACGCAGGACAAGCCTGCTCGCCACAACAGCCCACTGGCCACAGACTTCGTGTTAACCGGTTGTGTAGATACCTATGGTCATCGCAGGCAAGCCAGCTCCCACAGGGTTTTGCAGGGGGGCTTGAGGCTGTGTTTCAGCGCTGGAAGGTGTAAGCCCGCTCGACCTTGCATACGCGGGTATTAAACGCCGAGTACCAATGGGCGCGGCCTTGTTCGCGTACTTGGCTGTGTTCGGCGTGTTGCTTCCAGGCCAGAATCGCCGCTTCGCTTGCCCAGTAGGAAACGGTGATGCCCAAGCCGTCTTCCCGCGCTGACTCAACACCCAAAAAACCCGGTTGCTCGCGCGCCAGTTCCAGCATGCGCGTGGCAGCCTGCCCGTAACCTTGATCGCCCTCGGTGCGCAAGGAACTGAAGATGACCGCGTAGTAGGGTGGGGCGGGCGTGTTGGCGATCATACCGATTGCGCCCGGCAGGCGTTGAGCAGGGCAATCGCCAGTGGCGGCGTGAGCCCCTTAAGTGCCGCGCGTTCGGGCTGAAACAAGGTGGCGACGAAAAACGGGTGGTCCAGCAGTTCGACGGCGCGCAGATCGCCCGCCGAATCGTGGCCGCTGGGGATCAGGTCGCCTTCGAGCAACGCATGGGCGAACGCGGGGTTGATGCCGTAGCTGCAACGGTAACCTTCGTGGGTGTCCAGGCTGGCGTAGGCCTCGGCGATGCGCGTGTAGGGCGCCAGGCGGATGCTGCCGGTGGCCTCGATCAGGGAACACGCGAGCGGTGTGATAACCGCGCGCTTGGCCGCGGGCGCCAGTTCGCCATGCTCCGCATCCGTCCAGCCCAGCACGTTGCGGGCATATTCGATGACCGCGTGTTGAAAACCACCGCAGGTGCCCAGGAATGGGCGTTTTTGCTCGCGGGCAAAACGAATCGCCCGCAGTGCGCCGTCGGCATCACGGTAGGGGCTGGCGGGCACGCACCAGAAGCCGTCGAAGGCATGCAGCTCGGTGGCCGGGGTGATCGAGTCGGTCTCCAGCCAGTGCAACTGCACGCTCAGGCCCAAGGTGTCGGCAGCCTGTTGCAGTGCCACGGGGATGGCCTGGTGGGCCGTTACGTCAGGGTTGTAATCACCGATCAGGGCGAGTTGCAGCAGGGTGGTTTTCATCGTGTACGTCCCATGGCTTGTGGTGTCCTGAGGTGCACTATAGATTGGCGCTCACGCAATCAAAATTGGCGTTTGCCCACATGCTCAATGCAGCCACGCACTATCAACTCGATTACCCGGACCTGTCGCTGATTCTCGCCCTGGTGCGTGGCGGCACCCTGGCGCGGGCGGCGGCGCTGCTGCGGGTGGACGTGTCCACGGTGTTCCGTGCCGTGCGAAGGCTGGAGGCGGCCCTGGGCCAGACCCTGTTCGAAAAAAGCCGCGCCGGCTACCTGCCCACCAGTTTGGCCAGCCACCTGGCGCAGCAGGCGGAACAGGCCGAGCAGGCGCTGGAAGCTGCGCGCATCGGGGTGGAGCAGGGCGGCGAAGTGATCAGCGGCACCGTGCGCCTGACCTGCACCGACTCGGTGTTGCAGGGTTTGCTGTTGCCGGCGCTGGCGCAGTTCATGCCGGCCTACCCGGCGTTGACCCTGGAATTGAGCACGTCCAATGATTTTGCCAACCTCAGCCGCCGCGACGCGGACATTGCCCTGCGCCTGACCAAGACGCCGCCGGAGCACCTGGTAGGCCGCCGCCTGGGCAGCGTGGCTTATCAGGTGTACGCCAGCGCCGGTTATGCCCGCCAAAACCAGGGGCGTGAGTTGGCCGAACTGGCGTGGATCGCGCCGGATGACTTTTTGCCCGATCACTCCACCGTGGCCTGGCGGCGTGAGCACCTGCCGGGCGTGCGCCCCAGTTATCGCTGTAACAGCATGTTGTCGGTCGCCGAGTTGGTGCGGGCAGGTCTGGGCGTGGCAGCGTTGCCGGACTTTCTGTTGCAAGAGGGTTTGCAACCGATCGGCCCCACACTGGCAGGGCGTGAGACCGCGCTATGGTTGCTGACACGCCCGGACTGCCGGGCACTGCGCTCGGTGGTGACCTTGTTTGATGAGTTGGGGCGGCATATTCGGTTGCCTTGAACTGGGCTATCAACCAAGGATGAACCGGATACCTGTGGCGAGGGAGCTTGTTGTGGCGAGCGGGCTTGCCCCGCGTTGGGCTGCGCAGCAGCCCCAATAAAGTCGACGCGGTCCTTAAAGCAAAAAACGCGGCGTCTGGTTTTGGGGCCGCTGCGCGCCCCAACGCGGGGCAAGCCCGCTCGCCACAACAAGCCTACCAGCCCCAGGAGAGCTCCTCTGGCAGACGTTTCAGGTTTTTCGCACAAACTGCTCATGCATCTCGCACGTCAACGTCTCGATACGCTCGGTCAGTTGCTTGGTCATTTCTGTCAGCCGGGTGTTCTGCTCCAGCAACTCCAGCAACTGTTTGGTGGTTTGCGCGGCCTGGGCCTGGCGTTCGGTATTGGCGATGGCCAGGGCTTCGCGGTGCTGCGCATCGGCGTCGGACTGGGCTTTGTCGCGGGCGGCCTGGCGTGTCTGGGCCAGCAGGATCAGCGGCGCGGCGTAGGCTGACTGCAGGCTGAATGCCAGGTTGAGCAGGATGAACGGGTACACGTCAAAGTGCGTGACGCCGGTGATGTTCAGCACCACCCACAACACCACGATCGCGGTTTGCGCGCCGAGAAAGGTCGGCGTGCCAAAGAAGCGTGCGAAGGCTTCGGCCTTGAGGGCAAAGGTGTCGTTGCCAAAGGTTGGCGCCAGATGGGCGTGGCCGCGGTGGAAGCGCAGGTGATCGACAGGTACGGCTTCTGGCTTGTCGGGGGTCATGGCGGGCTCGAATCCTAAGCGTTAAGACAAGCTAGCACTATAGACCGCGCCCCCCCGACAGACACATGAAGAACCGGTCAGGTGTTGCCGCGCTCGTTGGCAAACGCACTCACCGCCTGCACCGCCTCGGTGGTGCCTTCGCGAATCTGCAGGATCACCGTGCCCGCACGGTTGGCCAGGTCGACCCCGAGCGCCGCGCGGTCGCGGGTGCTGTCCATGCTCTCGATGGCTTGGCGGGTTTCGTCCTGGATCATCGCGATCATGCTGGAGATTTCCGCCGTCGAGCCGCTGGTGCGGGCTGCCAGTTGCCGCACTTCGTCAGCCACCACGGCAAAACCACGGCCTTGCTCACCCGCGCGTGCCGCCTCGATGGCGGCGTTGAGGGCCAGCAGGTTGGTCTGGTCGGCGATGCCGCGAATGGTGTTGACGATAGCGGTGATCTGCTGCGAACGCTCGCCCAGCTTGGCGATCAGTTGCGAGGAGGTGTCGATGTCGGCGGCAATTTCGCGCATGCCGCTGGCAGTTTGCTGGATCACGTCGGCGCCTTTTTCCGCCACATCCCGGGTGTTCAGGGAAATATGATAAGCCTGGGCCGCGCTGGCGGCGTCGGCAGCGTGCTGCTGCACCCTGGCGGTGACGTCCGAGGCGAACTTGACCACTTTGCACAGGCGCCCGCTGGCGTCGTATACCGGGTTGTAGTTGGCTTCGAGCCACAGGATCTGGCCGTGTTTATCGACACGCTCGAACTGGCCGTTGAACAGTTCACCCTGGTTCAGGCGTTTCCAGAACTCGCTGTACGCCGTGCTGTTGGCCAGTTCCGGCGTACAGAACAGGCGGTGATGTTTGCCCTGGATCTGCGCCAGGCTGTAGCCCATGCGCTGCAGGAAATTGTCATTGGCCGTGATGATGGTGCCGTCGAGGTTGAACTCGATCACTGCCATGGCCCGGTCAATGGCGCCCAGCTTGGCGTTGGCTTCGCTTTCGGCTTGCAGGCGTGGGGTGACGTCCATGGCGTACTTCACCACTTTGACCACTTGGCCGGCCTCGTCGCGCACCGGGTTGTAGCTGGCTTCCAGCCACACTGAATGGCCATTGCCGGCCAGCCGCTCAAAGGTGCCGGACTGGAATTGGCCGTTGCGCAGTTGCGTCCACAACTGGTTGTACTCGGCGCTGCGGGCGAACGCGGGTGTGCAGAACATCCGATGGGGCTGCCCCAGGATCTGCTCGGCGCGGTAGCCCATGGTCTTGAGGAAGTTGTCATTGGCGCGCAGCACGCTGCCTTGCAGGTCGAATTCAATCACGGCCATGGAGCGCTCAATCGCGTCGAGAAGGCTGGCCTGCTGGGCATTGGTGTGTTGCAGGGTACTGATAGTTTTTTTATGGGCGTTGAATAGCATGTTCGAGAGCTCGGGGAAGCACGCGTCAGAGGTATCCATGAATAGGCGCCTGACCCCGTATGGCCCTGGGCCTTACGGTTGACTTGCTCATTGTCAGCTTCCTGGTGCTGACAGAGGGGGCGGAACAAGGGGTTCAGAGTGATCAGCCTGCCAAGAAGTTCGCCGTTAGGGCAGGACCATTATTGGGCAGGCGACCAGTGGCGGCATTATGCTATCGCTGCGAGGCGCGAGCGGAAGATTCAGACGAGGTGTTATCAGACAACTCAGGCGGAATGGGCGACCACGTAATCGCTGACATTCACCCGGTTACGCCCGGTTTCCTTGGCGGTGTACAGCGCACGGTCCGCCGCGTTGAGCCACATCGCGGCATCGCTGAACAACCGTTGAAAATCGGCCAGGCCAATGCTCAGGCTCACGCGCAGTTCCGGGATCTGGGTATTGCGATAGTTTCCGAACGTTTCGCGCATGCGTTCCATGACTTGCGCGGCTTCTTCCAGCGGCATTTGCGGCAAAATCACACAGAACTCGTCGCCGCCATAGCGGCCGGCCAAGTCGTTTTCCCGCAGGTGCCGGCGTAATTCCTGGCTGAGTTGGCGCAACACCGCATCACCGACGATATGGCCGTAGGTGTCATTGATCTGCTTGAAGTGGTCGATGTCGATCAGCGCGACGGTGGCGTGGCTGCCTTGCTGCTGGCACTTATGGAACTTGAGGTGGAGCAGGTCTTTCCACGAGCCATGGTTGAGCAGGCCGGTGAGGCTGTCGATGCGGCTCAGGGCGCTGAGGGCGCGTTTGTGTTCCGAGAGCTTGATTGCCAACTGATAGCAGACCAGACCAATGGCCATCGGGTAGAGCGTCAGCATCGGCAAGCAGGTGTAGACCTGGCTGAGGCTGACAGTGGGGTTGAACTTGACCCCGAACAGGCCCCATGCCACCGCGATACCCGCCGCTTGCGCCAGCAGCCCGCGCAGAAACAGGCGCTTGCCGCCGGCGGCGACGTTGTTCATGGTCATCATCGACAGCACGGTCACGGCCGTCAGGGGCGTGAACTGGGTGGCGGCGGCCCAGAAGCCGCCGAACAACGAGTCATAGAGCAGGTTGCGCTGTTCAGCCTGATAGGGAAACTGCGATCGGGCTGAAAGTTGATACGCCACATGCGCCCAGACAAAGCCATTGAACAGCAGGAACGCCCACACCCAGCCCGGCATCGCCAGGGGGTAAAGGGCGCCGGCCACACTGATACAACCGATACCCAGGCCGATGATCCTTGGCTTGTAGATACGTCTGGCAAATGAAAGCCCTTTGCCTCGTCTGTTTTCCATAGTGTTCCGGGTCAGCTCTGTTTTGCGGGTACGACAGCGTGCGTCAGCGGGTAGAACCGTTGATCGGATATTAACGGTGAATATTGTCAGTTATTCGCGTGGGAATAATCAGTGTCCTTCCAGGCCATTTGCGCAGCACCGCGTGGGAATACGCCAAAAGCGACCTGGAATGTCGCGCCTGCAACAGGGTTTATTGCGGCCCGGGTGCGCGCACTTCGTAACCGGCCAGGAACAGGTCGATGGCCGACTCGATCACGCTGGCTTGGCAGGCAGCGTCCAGCACAGGTTGGCCCAGGGTGATCTGCGGCCAGAACGCGAAGGCCTTGAGCAGGCTTTGTATCTGGTGGGCGGCGAAGGCGGGGTCGGTGCAGGACAGCCGGCCGTCTTCCTGCGCAGCGCGCACCCACTGGGTGAAGCCTTCTTCGCGCTTGCTCAGGCGGTTGACCATGTCTTGTGCGCGATCCGGCGAATGGATGGTGGCGGCAATCGCGACACGGGCCAGGTCGAGGAAGTTGGCGTCCGACATCATCAGCATCTTGGCCTCCAGCAGCCCGCGCAATTGCTCGCGCAGCGGGCGGTCGCTGGCGTAGCTCACGTCCAGTTGGGCAACGCTGCTGGCCCACAACTGGTGGAGGATTTCAGCAAACAACTCTTCCTTGCTGGGGAAATGGTTGTACACCGTGCGCTTGGAAACGCCGGCGGTGGCGGCGATTTTGTCCATGCTGGTGACCTCGAACCCATTCGCGCGAAACTCGGCGATAGCGGCTGCCACAATGGCTTCGCGTTTACGGTCGGTGAGGCGCAGGGGTGCAGTCATGGTCGGCTCTAAGGCTCTAAAGGAAATTACACTCGGTAGTTTACTTGCTCAGGGTTTTGTTGCAATCTAGAAACTACACTGTGCAGTGTAATTGGTCTGCGCGGTGTATTTTATGAGCCGACCCTGGAGCCACTCTGCAATGGCCACGATCTCAACCCGTCTCGATCCCGCGCCTGCTGCGCCAAAGGCTGCCGAGCAAGCGCCAGGGCATTTCAGCAACGATGCTCCGGTGCAGCATGGTGGCTTTGGCAAAACCTTGCGCATTTTCTGGAACATGCTGTTCAACAAGCCACGCAGCACGCGCCCGGTAGGCAAGATCCCGGTGCAACCGCTGACGCGTGAGCAACTGTTGGCGGCGCCCGATCACAGTGTGTATCGCCTGGGGCATTCCACCGTGCTGCTGAAAATGCGCGGCAAGTTCTGGGTCACCGACCCGGTGTTTGCTGAACGTGCCTCGCCTTTCAGTTGGGCCGGGCCAAAGCGCTTTCATCAGCCGCCGATCAGTCTTGAAGAGCTGCCGCCACTGGAAGCGGTGATCCTTTCCCACAATCACTACGACCATCTTGACCGCAATGCGGTGATGCAAGTGGCCGACAAGACCCGCTATTTTCTCGCGCCGCTGGGTGTGGGCGACACGTTGGTCAAGTGGGGTGTGGATGCCAGCAAAGTCCGCCAACTGGATTGGTGGGCAGGCACCGAGGTCGACGGCATCCGTTTTATTGCTACGCCGGCCCAGCATTTTTCCGGGCGTGGCCTGTTTGACGGCAACCAGACCTTGTGGTGTTCCTGGGTGATGATCGACGGCGCCCGGCGGATCTTTTTCAGCGGTGACACCGGTTATTTCGACGGCTTCAAACGCATTGGCGAACACTACGGCCCGTTCGATCTGACGCTGATGGAAACAGGTGCTTACAACGTCGACTGGCCCCATGTGCATATGCAGCCTGAGCAAACCCTGCAAGCACACATCGACCTCAAAGGTCGTTGGCTGCTGCCGATCCACAACGGCACTTTCGACCTGGCCTTCCACGCCTGGCACGAACCGTTCGACCGCATCATGGCCCTGGCCTGGGAGCGCAACGTGTCGATCACCACGCCGGCGATGGGGCAGGCGTTCAGCCTGAACCAGCCGGAGCGCGGGCATGCGTGGTGGCTGGAGGTGGAAACTCAAGGTGTAAAAGAACACGCCGCGGGTTGAAGCATTGCCGCCTGGAAAAAGGATTTTCAGGGTGTTTCAGGGCTGCGACAAACGCCAGATAAGGGTGCGATGATCCCGCGCAATTAATTGTTGGGGATCGGGTTTTGATGGAAAAAAACTGTAGGGAACATTGGCGATTGGGCAGCCCTTGTCGCCCGGAGCTTTCCTTGCTTGTGGCTGGGGACGGGGGCTGTGTGAAGCCCGAGCCGGCCCCTGCCAAACCCGAGAGCCCGAGCCCCGCAGGTATTGTGTTCGGCGCCGCGCACGCGGTGGGCGTTGCGCCCATTCCCGGCTATAACGCGCCGGCACTGCCGGCAAAACCCGCGCGGGATCCCGCGTTATCACTCACGGCTTTAAGCGGTATCGACCCCACTGGGCCAGTGATGGTGGAAGTGCCCCTGGTGCTGAATAACACCAGCGTCGCGGCTAGCCAGTTGCTATCGGGTTGGCGTATCGGCTTTGCTGACCGCTATGTGCAGGGTGAGCACCGCGAAGGCGTCGAGCATAGCGAAGCCTTGTGTGCAGCCTTTGACATCCTGCGCCAGGCCGGCGCACAACTGGTGCCGGTGGACGCGCGTCGCGAAAACCATTCCCTGCAATTTACCCTGCAAAGCAACGAAATAGATGATCTGGTGACTGCACATCGCTTGGATGCGCTGGTGTCTGACAGCGAGAGCGTCGCCTTTCACCGTGCTTGCGTCAGCGGCTATCCCTCACTTTGCGAACCCTTGGGGGGCGGGGCGAAGCTGTGGTTTTACGGCGCGCAGTGGTCGCGTGATGCATTGCCGCTGTTGTTGCGTGCCTATCGCCAGATCAACGCCTGCGCGCCTGGGCGCGCGTAACAGCTACGGAGTGCACAGAACGCTCCTACGATGTGTGTAGAGGTTGGCTGAAGGTCTTGAGCAGCCGGGGTTCTTAGAATGGCGGACGTTATCCCGCATGATTTTTGAACTCAGGAGAGACCTTTATGACGGTTGCTTACGGCGTGTATTCGATTATCCGACAGGCTGCGCAAACCGTGTCGGCGCAGCCCCCGGCTGAGGAGCCAGCAGCGCCGAAACCCGTGGCGCCAGGGGTTGAATACGCCAGCGTTCGCGAACTGGGCGAACACATGGCTCGGCCGCAGGGGCTCACGTCGGTCGATCTGGTGAATTTCCTGCAAGAGCGCATCCGCACGCTCGACCCTCAATTGCGCTCGGTCATCGAACTCAACCCCGAGGCACTCGAGGCCGCGCGCGAGCTGGACCGTGAACGCGCGAGTGGCAAGGTGCGCGGCCCGCTGCATGGCATCCCTGTTTTGCTCAAAGACACCATCGAAACCACGGGTATGCAAACCAGTGCAGGTGCCTTCGGGCTGGTGGGGATGGCTGCCGACAGGAATGCCCCGCTTGTGGATTACCTGATCAGGCAAGGTGCGGTGATCCTGGGTAAAACCAATATGACCGAACTGGCAGGCTTTCGCGGTGGCCCCGATGGCTGGAGCAGCCGGGGCGGGCAAACACGTAACCCTCACCACCCGCAGGCCGACGTCGGCGGCTCCAGCTCAGGCTCTGCCGCAGCGATAGCGGCCGGGTTGGCACCCTTGGCGGTCGGTGCGGAAACCAATGGTTCGATCATCGTGCCGGCGGCGCTCAACGGGGTGGTGGGGCTCAAACCCAGCGTCGGCCTGTTGGATCGCAACGGGATTATTCCCGCCAGCCCACGGCAAGACACACCTGGCCCCATGGCGCGTTCGGTGTATGACGTGGCATTGATGCTCAACGCCATGTCGGGCCATGACCCACGCGACCCCGAAAGCCAAGGGGCGCCGCAAGGCATCGACTACACCGCACTGCTGGTGCCGGGTGCATTGAAGGGTAAACGTATTGGCTATCCTGCGATGTTTACAGCCAACGGTGAAAGCTTGACGGTGGAAAACAGCGTGCAATTTGGCAAAACACTGGAAGTACTCCGCGAGCAGGGTGCCATTCTGGTGCCGATCAACGTGCGGCTGGCAGATGCTTCACGTTATGACGAGTTGCTGCTCTCGGACGTGAAAGAAGCATTCAATGCCTACTTGGCCAAGCGCCCCGGCCTGCCGGTCAAATCACTGGCCGAGTTGATTGCCTTCAACCAGGACCGTGATGGAACGGAATCGGATCACCAGCCGGTACTTGAGGACGTCAACGCCTCCCACCTCACACCGCAACAACGCAAGACGCTGTGGGAGGCGCTTATCCAGGATTTTCGCAGCACCATCGACGACCCGATCAAAGCGCAAAACCTGGATGCCATGGTGTCGGACTTCGATACCAACAGCTATTTCGGGGTTGCCGCCGCAGGTTACCCTGGGCTCACCGTGCCTTCGGGGACAACTGAGGAGGGCTTGCCGACCGGCGCCTACTTCTTCGGCACCCGCTGGGCCGAACCCACCCTGTTGGCGTTGGCTTATGGGTACGAGCAGGCGGCCCAGGCGGGCACAAGACCTGGGCTTTAACGGCTCACGGCGCAGTGCACATCCGAGCGATTACACTCAATGCCATGGAGGGCATGCATGGCTTACAAAGTTCACATTCTCGGCGCTGCTGGCGCGGGTACCTCAACCCTGGGCCAGGCCCTGGCCAAACGCCTGGGTGTCGCCTATTTCGACTCCGACTATTTCTACTGGCAACAAACATCAGAGCCTTTCACGGTCGCCCGGCCCAAGGATGAACGCATCCGCCTGCTGCAGGAACAGACTGCCGGCCTTGAAGGTTGGGTACTGTCCGGCTCTTTGTGCGGGTGGGGCGATGCCATGATTGCGCAGTTCACCCATGTGGTGTTCCTGCGCCTGGACCCACTCGTGCGGCTCAAACGCTTGCAACTGCGCGAAGTGCAACGCTACGGCGAGCAGATTCTGGAAGGCGGCAGCCGCCACGCCAACAGTGTCGCATTCCTGGCCTGGGCCGCTCGTTACGATGGCGGCAACCACAGCCTACGCAGCCTGCGTCGGCATGAAAGCTGGTTGAAACCGTTGACCTGCCCGGTGATCCGGCTGGACTCTACGCACCATTCGGCTGAGGTGTTGGTGAGTCATTTGATGCCGCTGCTGAGCCCATCAACCGCGAGATGAGGCCCGGTGCGGCGGGCTCGGCTGGGGCGGCCTCAAACCTGCGTGCGCTCATGCCCCAGCCCGGCGCAAACCCTGGAAAAAACACCAGGCCTTCAGCCTCCAGCCGGAACGCGAGGGCTAGCCGAGCTTGATCCTCCACCTCACCCAGGCTTTCAAAACGCTGAACCACCTCCACCGCCAAACCGGCCTGACGGGCCAGGTCTTCACGGCTCCAGCCCAGCATCACGCGGGCCTGTGCGCTGTGTTTGGCGGTGAATTGGTGCAGGACGATCTGCTGTTCTACGAAAGAGCTCATTGCCAGAGAGGACATGGGGTTTCTCCAGGTTCGACGGGGGAAGGCAAACTATACTGTGTTTTTGTACAGTTGTTTGCGCCGTTCATCAACTGGATTTTTTGATGGCTGCCAAGCGAGCCATTACTCCAACCCCGGTGCCTCACGAATGATCAAGTGGTCCAGGTTCTCGATATTGGCGCTGAACACCCCGAATGTCTGCTCGGGGTTCTTCTTGCTCGGCACCTGTTTAAGCGCCGGCGTCACCCCGTAAAAGAAGCAATACAAGGCCCGTTCGCTACTGGCGGCCGCCTTGATCTGCTCCAGGAACGCCGTGCGCTTGCGGTAGTTCTCGATGAGTTTTTTGCTCAGGTAGACATTCACTGAATAAGGCTTTTTGTCGAGCCACACCTTTTTTTCGAAGTCGATGCGAAAGCTGCTGGTGTAATCCTTGATCGCTTTGATCTTGCCCCAGTAGATGAGGCCTTTATTGTCTTGCAGGTATTCGATTTTCTTGAAAAACGTCCAATAGGTAGCGGAGTGCTCGCCAACCTTCAGCGGCATGGACTTGAGCTTGTCCTTGTCGTCGATATTGGACACATAGCACTCGACCGGGTGTGCGAAGACGCTGGTTTTGTCTGGGGTTGTGTCGCTGGCGACGTGGGATGAGCGGGTACTTGTCGAAGGCGCCTTCGCTGAATCTTGTGGGACGCTTCCCTCGCTGCCGACAAGCACAGTGTTGCGCGGGTACTGACGCCGGGTCAGTACAAATTCCGATGGGAAGTTGTCCTCGCGCTCGTCGTCATTTTCACCGGTTGCCGTCTTATGCGTGCTGGCATAGCGGCAGCCGTCGATATGCCGGGTGCTGGTCTTGTTCTTGAAGTGGGGCGTGCGCTGATAATTGACGTTTTTCGCGTTGAACGTGCTCAGCGTATTGCCCGTTTCGAATGCTGCGCGGCATTCATCGTTGGGGCACAGGAAGCTGTCCTTATCGGAGTCGAAGTCGGCGGTTTCGTCGAAATTCAGGTCTCGAACGTCGTAGATCGACAGCTTGTCGTCGAGACTCAGGCTGTAGGCCGTGTCGAATTTCATGGGGCTCGGGTCCGTGAGTTGAATAGCTGGATACTACGCAAATATCAGACATTACTGAGAGCAAAATGTGGGAGCAGGCAAGCCAGCTCCCACCTTAGATAAGCGGTGTGCCAGCTACACGTCGGCCGCTCAAGAAACACAAAGTGCCGCCCATCGCAGTCAGTGCACCCAACGCATAGAACATGCTGGTCGGCGCAGCGTTGATCAGCAAATAGCCGCAAATCACCGGGCTCAGCGCTCCGCCAAACGCCGCCAGGTTTTGTGCGCCGTAGTAACTGCCGCGCAATGCGTCAGGGGCGATGGTGTCGATAAACAGGAATTCCGACGGGTAAATGATCATCTCGCCCAGGGTAAACACGAACATCGCCAGGCACCACGTGAGCAGGCTGTGAGCCTGGCTGAAACCGACCAGCCCGGCAATGAACAGCAACGTGCCCAGTACGATCCAGTAACGCAACTGTTCGCGCTTGAGAAACCGGCCAATCTGGTACTGCATCACAATCACGGTGATGGCGTTGCAGGCCAGCACTGCCGACAAAATCTTCAGCGCCTCGGCGGGTTTGTAGGCCACCAGCAGAAACTGCGACAGATACAGGGTGTAGCGCCCGTGGACAATGGTGCTCAACAGGCTGCCACTGGTGAACAGGATCAGCGTGCGGTCGCTGCGCAAGGTGCGCAGGGTGCTGAGGAAACTCAAAGGTTTGTGGCTGTCATCGCGTTGCGTCGGTGGGATGCCGATCATCAGGAACAGGCTGCCAAACGCAATGGCGCTGGCGATCAAGAACGGCGCCAATTGCATATGCCCGGCAATCACTACGCCGATCATCGGCCCAGTGGCGTAGCCAACGTTGGTCAGGGTGTAACGCAGGGAAAACACCTTGGCGCGATCACCCACCGGCAGGTTCTCGCTGATGATGGCTTTGGAGCCAATCAGGAACAGCGCCGAGGCGGCTTCGGTAATCACCAGGGTCAGGGTGGTGAGATAGAGGTTGCTGGCAAACGTCAGCAACAGAAAACCGATGGAGCTGGAGAGCATGGCCAGGATCAGCAGCTTGCGCTTTTCCAGGCGGTCGATGATGTAGCCGCCATACAGGCCCAGCAACGTGGCGATAAACACGGCAATGCCCATCAACAGGCCGATGTCCTGCTGGTTGAGGCCCAAGCGGGTACTCAAGAGCAAGGCCAGCAATGGGCTGGTCATGGCGCGGCTGACCACAATGGTCACCGAGCAGATCATCAGACGGCGGATTACCAGGGAGTAGGTGGCCACGGTGGGGGTGAGCGTCCTTGTTATTGCTTCAAGACAACACAGATCTACGGTGAGAACAGATCAACAGTGAACACAGAGCCAATGTGAATACAGAGCTAATGTGGGAGCTGGCTTGCCTGCGATAGCGGTGGGTCAGCTTGAGTATTTCTCACTGGCCCACCGCTATCGCAGGCAAGCCAGCTCCCACATTTTTAGATCCTGTGTTTATTGGCCGGCATTGATGCTGATTTTTTCCACCGCACCCTGCTCCAGATCCCACTTCTTGAGGATCTTGCCGTACGTACCATCATCAAGCATGCCCTGCAGCGCCTCACTGATCGCCGTCACCAGCTCAGTGTTGCTCTTCTCAATCCCCAGCCCCGTGAACTGCTTGGAAATCGCCAGACCCACCGGCTTGTACTTGCCCTTATCCAGCGACATCAAATAAGGAATCGTCTCGCTGCCCTGCATCGCCGCATCCAGACGGTTCTGCTGCAACTGCGCCCGCGCATCAGCCGAGCCTTCGGTGCCGATCACCACGATGGCTGGCTTACCGGCCGCTTCGCAGTTTTCCTTGCTCCACGCGGCAATTTCCGATGGCCAGGTAGTACGGCGGCTGGTGCCGACTTTTTTACCGCACAGGTCAGTCAATGCCTGGAGGTCTTCACGCTTGGCCAGGGTGTACAGCTGCGGGCCACTGGTGAAGTAGTCGATGAAGGTCACGGCCTTTTGGCGTTCGGCGGTGTCGCTCATGCCCGACAGCACAATGTCGACGCGCTTGGTGGTCAGGCCGCTGAGCATCTGCTCGAAGCCGGTCTCCTGCCACTTGATCTTCACACCCAGGCGCTCGGCCAGGGCGTTGCCCAGGTCAAAGTCCAGGCCGGTGAGCTTGTTGGTGGCGGTGTCCTTGAAGTCCATCGGCGGGTAGTTCGGCACGATGGCCGCGCTGATCTCACCCTTGTCCTTGATTGCCGCCGGCAATGCCGCGAACACAAACGTGGAGGCCATCAGGCCTGCGAGCAACGTGGGGATAAACAATTTTTTCATGGGGGCGTTCTCGTTAGTTTTTTAGTTAAGTGCGAACGGCAGAAATAAAGCTTTGGGTACGCGGGTTTTGTGGGCTTATTAGAATTTCTTCGGGGCTGCCGGCTTCCACAATCTGGCCGGCATCCATAAACACCATGCGGTTGGACACTTCGCGGGCGAAGCCCAGCTCATGGGTGACCACGATCATGGTCATGCCGGTGGTGGCCAAGTCGCGCATCACCGACAGCACTTCGCCGACCAGCTCCGGGTCGAGGGCTGACGTGGGTTCGTCAAACAACATCAGCTTGGGGCGCATCGCCAAGGCGCGGGCAATGGCCACTCGTTGTTGCTGGCCGCCGGACAATTCCACCGGGTATGCATTGCGCTTGTCTGCCAGCCCCACGCGTGCCAGCAACTCCAGCGCGTCTTCGATGGCTTCCTTGGGCGAGCGCTTGAGCACCTGCACCGGACCTTCGATGATGTTCTGCAACACGGTCATATGCGGGAACAAATTGAAGCGCTGAAACACCATGCCGGTGGCCAGGCGCTGGCGGGCAATCTGCGATTCATTCATCTCATGCAGCTTGTTGCCGACCACCCGGTAACCGACCAGCTCGCCGTCGACCCACAGGCCGCCCTTGTCGATTTTTTCCAGCTGGTTGACGCAACGCAGCAGCGTGCTTTTGCCCGAGCCGGACGGGCCGATGATGCACATCACTTCGCCTTGCTCGACCTCGATATTGATGTCACGCAACGCGTGATACTGGTCGTAATACTTGTTCAGGTTGACGGCCTTGACGATGCTTCTCATGGGGCAAATCTCCTCAACCCAAACTTACGAACGCTTGCCGGCGCCGCGGGCAAAACGACGCTCAAGGCGGCTTTGACCAAATGAAAGAACAGTCACCACCGCCAGGTACCAGATACCGGCCACAATCAGCAGCTCCATGACCCGTGCGTTGGCGTAGTAGATGTTTTGCGCGTTGTGCAGCAGCTCCGAGTACTGGATCACACTGGCCAGGCTGGTCATTTTCACCATGCTGATGAACTCGTTGCCTACAGGCGGAATGATCACCCGCATGGCCTGCGGCAGAATCACCCTGCGCAGTGCTTGCAGGCTCGGCATGCCGATGGACTTGGCGGCTTCATACTGGCCCGTGTCGACCGAGAGCAAACCGGCACGCACCACTTCGGCGGTGTACGCGCCCTGGTTGATGCTGAGGCCGAGCAGGGCGGCCACGAACGGCGTCATCAGGTCGACGGTGTCGATGCTGAACAGGCCGGGAATCGCGATCACCGGGAAAATCAGCGCCAGGTTGAACCACAGCAGCAATTGCAAAATCAGCGGCGTGCCCCGGAACAGCCAGGTGTAAGTGATGGCCACATAACGCAGGATCGGGTTGGCCGACATGCGCATGATCGCCGTGATCACCCCGATCACCACGCCCAACGCCATCGCCAGGATCGACATGACGATGGTGTTGACCAGGCCCCAGAGGATGGCTTCAGACGTGAGGAACTGGCCGATGTAGGACCATTCGATCTGGCCATTGGCAAATGCGCGCAGCAGCGCGGCCAGGGCGATCACGATCAAGGTGGCAAAAAACATCCGCCCGTAATACCGCCGCGGCACGTGCTCGTACTGGGTGATATCAAACTGGTTCTCGGACAACTTGCGCTCGGCTTCCAAGCGCTCCGCCGGGGTTTGGTTCATGGTGCTACTCCAAAAAATATAGGTGTTGCACGATCGTTCCCACGCTCTGCGTGGGAATGCATCCCGTGACGCTCCGCGTCACCATTGCGCAGAATTGGAGCCATGCAACGGGACGCGGAGCGTCCTGGGCGGCATTCCCACGCAGAGCGTGGGAACGATCAGATTCGGAATCCGGTGTAACTCTCAGCCCATTTTTGCTGAGCCGCCAGCGCCACCTTCAACCGCCCAATCTGCTCTCGAACCCGCTCCGGCGCCGTCCCACCCCACCCACTGCGCGCCGCAATCGCCGCCTCCAGGGTCAGGCACTCACGCACCTCAGGCAACAAACGAGCATCCACCTGCGCCAACATCGCCGGCGAGGCTTCCCACAACTCAATCTCATGCTGCTCACAGGCCTGCACCAACGCGCCGGTAATTTCATGCGCCTCTTTAAACGGCACGCCACGGGTGGCCAACCAATCCGCCACCTCGGTCGCCAAGGTGAAGCCCATCGGCGCTTGCCTGCGCAGCTCCTCGACCTGCACCTGCATGGTCGCCACCATCCCAGCCATCGCCGGCAGCACCAGCAGCAAGGTGTCGACGCTGTCCAACACGCTGTGTTTGTCTTCACTCAAATCGCGGTTGTACGACAGCGGCAAGGATTTAAGCGTCGACATCAACCCGGTCAGGTTGCCAATCAAACGCCCAGCCTTGCCCCGCGCCAATTCGGCAATGTCCGGGTTCTTTTTCTGCGGCATGATCGAGCTGCCAGTGGCGTAGGCATCGTCCAGCACCACCCAGCGAAACTGGCGCGACGACCACAGGCAAAACTCCTCCGACAGCCGCGAAATATTCACCCCGAGCATGCCCGCCACAAACAGGAATTCCGCCACATGGTCACGGCTGGCGACAGCATCAATGGAGTTTTCGCACGGCCCGGTGTAGCCCATTTCCTTGGCCGAATGCTCCGGCTGGCGTGCAATGGCAGAACCGGCCATCGCCGCCGCACCCAACGGCGACAACGCCGTGCGCGCGTCCCAATCCACCAACCGTTGCACATCACGCAACATCGACTGGGCGTGCGCCAATAAGTGGTGGGCGAACACAATCGGTTGCGCCTGCTGCAAATGGGTGAACCCTGGGCAGATGCTGTCGATGTGTTGCTCGGCCTGCTCCACCAGTGCCTGCTGCAAACCTAACACCTCGGTGGTGAGGGTGCGCGCATGGTCGCGCAGGAAAAGGCGCAGGTCATTGGCCGTCTGGTCGTTACGCGAACGCCCGGCGCGCAACTTGCCGCCCAAGGCGCCCAGGCGCTCGGTCAATACGCGTTCGATAAAGGTGTGTACGTCCTCGTCATCCAGGGTTGGATGCAGGCGCCCGGCGGCGAAATCGTCACCGATACGGTCCAGGGCCTCGAGGGTGCGCAAGGTCTCCGACTCATCCAGCAAACCGGCGCGCTGCAACTCACGGGCATGGGCACGGGAGCCGGCCAGGTCGTAGGGCGTCAGGCGGAAATAGCGCTCGGGGCAGCGGGACAACGCCGCCAAGGCAGCAGACGGACCGGTCTTGAAACGAGCGCCCCAAAGGCGGTCGGTGGGCTGGGACATCGGTATTCCTCACGCTTGTTTTTAGAAGAGTCGGAGGCAGTAAAAATAAGATTTCAACTAGACTGAACCAGCGTCTGACGCGCCGTATTCAAGGTTGCCAAGGGCGGATGTTTATGTTCATTATCGCCGCCTGGCTATGTTCAAGGACTGGGTTGAAGCCTGTTGAATATGGCACTTGAGGTCAACGCGTATTATGGAAACTCCACTTTCCACTTCTGGAAACATACCGCCCAAACCCGGTACACGACCGCCCCTGCAACTGAGTGGGCTGGACTTCAAACTGCTGCGCGTATTCATGGCCGTGGTCGAAGCCGGCGGCTTCAGCGCCGCGCAAAACGAGCTGAATGTGGGCCTGGCGGCCATCAGCAAACAGATCTCCGACCTCGAAATTCGCATTGGCATGCGCCTGTGTACGCGGGGCCGCGAAGGGTTCGGCCTGACCGAAGAAGGCAAATTGGTGTATCAAGCGTCCATCGAGTTATTTACCTCGGTAGACAGTTTTCGCGACAAGCTTAGTTCGGCGCAAAACGAGCTGATTGGTGACCTTAGTGTCGGCGTTATTGATAACACCGTGTCCGACGTTAATTCCCCGCTAATAACCGCACTGGGCAAATTACACAGCGAATCGCCAAAAATTAGATTGCGCCTGCATGCCTCGCAGTTGGACGAAGTTGAGCGCGGCGTGGTGGAAGGGCGGCTGATCGTCGGCATCGTGCCGGTGTACCAGCGCCGCGAAGAATTCGACTACTTCCCGCTGTATGAAGAAAAGACCCACGCCTACTGCGCCGTAGGACACCCGCTGTTCAACGCGAGCGACCTCACGCCAGAGGTGCTGCGCCAATACGAAGTGGTCAACCACCGGTACGCGATCCACCGCGACAAAGCCAACTTCGTCACCTACGACAGCCAGTCCGCCTCGGCCTCCCAGGTGGAAGCCGTGGCCATCCTGATCCTCACCGGCCGCTTCCTGGGCTTCCTGCCGGAACATTACGCCGCGCCATTGGTCAGGGAAGGGCGCCTGCGCGCACTGTGCCCGGAACAGGTTCACCTGAGCACGGCATTCAACCTGATCCTGCGCCATAACGCGCCGAGAAGCCCGATGGTAAAAGCCTTTGCAACAGCGCTGGGCGTGGACCTGAAGACGCCGGCCTAAGCCTCAACAATGTTCAAATGTGGGAGCTCTCGAGCACCAGCGAGGCAGCGATGGGATCGCCTCGGTCCAGCCTTCGAGCACATCCATCTGCATCGACCCCTAGCACCCCATGCTAGTGCGCTTCCCAGCCTGAAGCCGATCCCAATGTGGGGGCTCTCGAGCCCCAGCGAGGCAGCGATAGGATCGCCTCGGTCCACCCGCCGACCCCACCCACCCGCATCACCGCTGCAACTTGGCGCGCTTCTTCTTCGAATGAAAATGCCGAAAATGCGCATCCTGCGCCGCCGCCAACAACTCCCGATCCCCACGCGTATCGCCCCAGGCCCTTAGCCGATACTCGCCCAAATCCCCATACACCGCCTCAAGACGCAGCACCTTGTTCTCACAACGGCAATTATTCCCCGTGAGCTTGCCCGTCAACACCCCGTCGACCACCTCAAGCTCAGTGCCGATCAACTTGATCCCCAGTCGATTCGCAAACGGCTGCAACACCAACGCCGGCGACGCCGAACACAGCGTCACCACCGCCCCGGACTTCACCTCATCTTCCACCGACTGCAAGCCCTTGGGACGCATCAGCTTGGTCCAATAACGCTGGCAATACGCCTCAGCCTGCTGCTGCACCCACGCCTTCTCCAAGCCCGTCATAAAGGTGCGGATCAACTGCGCCTTCAACTCATCCCGGCTGATCTGCTGCAGCAAAAAGCGCAGCCCAGGCACGGCGAGTTTGACCATCCGGCCGTAAAACTCGCCGGGGCCGAAGGCGAATTTGAGGAAGGGCACGAAACTGTCGTGGTGGGTGAGGGTGCCGTCGAAGTCAAAGACGGAGAGTACTTTGGCGTCGATGGGGCCGGCTTCGAGCATGTCTGGGTTCACGGGTTGGCCTCGGTCCTATCTAGTGTTTTTTGAGCGTTCATCAGGTGTGACCACTGGAGTTTACTCCCGTGCCAATCTTCCGACTTTGGAGTAAAGCCCCTCAGTGAAATCCTCCCGGTCACTCGACCGGTGACAACGCTGATGGCAATTGGGGCACAAGGCTACAGCATTGGTCGTGCGATCCGAACCCTTCTGGGCGAGGTGCCTGACGTGATGTACTTCAAGAAATGGCTGGCCATCAATCCCAGCGAAAGGCGCTGGCGAATCGCAACCTTCGCAGACCCCGTTCGCAAACTGTCGAACCAGCTTACGTACATGATCGGCGCGTGCGTAAGAAAGACTGACAGTAAACAACTGCCGTGGATTCAGAATGCCTTGTGGCTCGATTACAAGGAAAGGCTTCGAAAAAGTCGGGCGCTCGCCGGGCAGTGGCTTATCTACGGCTGCCAGACCAAGCTCAGCGTGCAGGCCAGGTTTTGTTGCTAGCACCTTGCGAATACGTTCACTCACACCGGCGCCGATGTTTTTCGCAGGCATATAGCCAGTGATACGTTGCAAACCCAGCTGTTCAAATACCGCAGAGATATTCTGCATGCGATATTCAATTGACGAAGCGCTGCGCAGGTTGAGTGGACCCTCTCGCAGTAACCGGTTCTCATCTGACTTTTTGAAGGCTTGCCCACTTCGTTCAAGCGTCCACATTTTCAGGTAGGCATCGACGGACGCTTCAAGCTCCTGATCGCTCCATCCGGTATTACTTCTTTTCGTATCCATACAGCCGCCGAGGGTTGAAAACCCTCGGACGATACTGAGTAGCCATTAATGCGTCTATGAAATTTCCTACGAGTCGGTGGGATTTGCCGTTCGTTTGCGTCAGTACATTCGCTGCTTCATTCGGAAAGGTTGGGTGAGCTTTCGCCACCACGGATTTTTTGCTGACTCTCTACGATACGTCCGATTAACCAGCAAATACGGCATATCCCGAAGCCGTATCCAGCCCTCATCCTGCCAATGCAGCAGGTTTAACGACATCTCCGGCCAATCCAGCATGCTCAACAATGGGCGTTCCACCGTCCTTGGCTGACGTTCGTCCCGCAGCGTCGGAACGACTTCATGAGTGAGCCAACTACGCAGAAGGCGATTCCCCGGTGTGTAGTGATAGACCAACAGCGCGTAAGCACCGGATTCGCTGATCATCAGCATTTCTTCCGGTTGACCATGGAATAGCAGTTTGACGGTTTTTCGTTGGTCTTCATCAAGCTTGCGAGTCGTGCGCTCATCTAAGAACCACCCCATCAAACGTCCAAGGTCACGCGCACAGAACCACGCTTGGTTTTCTAGAAGGAGGGCATGTAATTGAAGATTATGACGAGTAAAAACTAAGGCGATTGAAAGCTCGGATGTGAGCATACCTTCAGCGTTAGGCAAGTTGAGTAGATATTGACTAGACACTTCCTATGACCTCTACGTGATTTAAAGAAGGGTGGAAACCCAACGTAGAGAGCGGGTTTTAAGAAGCTCCAACTTGCTTGGCCTCGATACAGTGTTCATTTCGCATGATTAGCCATGCGATTTCTCGACTGTGTGAGTGAGGCTAGCAGCTACGTTGGGCGTTTCTTAGGCACCGGTAGACGAGGCTAGTCAGCATCGAAATTCGTATCAACCTTTCGATGGATGATTTTGGTGTAAGACGGCTCCTATACAGATCAAGGGGGCATAAAAAAGCCCTGAACAATTCAGGGCTTCTTAATGTTGCGAGGCTTAGGAATCAATCCCAGCTCAGCGCACCACCCGTCTGGTACTCGATCACGCGGGTTTCGAAGAAGTTTTTCTCCTTCTTCAAGTCCATGATTTCGCTCATCCAAGGGAACGGGTTAGTCGTCCCTGGGTACTCTTCTTTAAGACCAATCTGCGACAAACGACGATTCGCGATGAACTTGAGGTAATCCTCCATCATCGCCGCATTCATCCCCAACACCCCACGCGGCATAGTGTCACGCGCGTACTCGATCTCCAGCTGCGTGCCCTGCAAAATCATCTGGGTCGCTTCTTCCTTCATCTCGGCATCCCACAAATGCGGGTTTTCGATTTTGATCTGGTTGATCACATCGATACCGAAGTTCAGGTGCATCGATTCATCACGCAGGATGTACTGGAACTGTTCCGCCACGCCGGTCATTTTGTTGCGACGGCCCATGGACAGGATTTGGGTGAAGCCGCAGTAGAAGAAGATGCCTTCCAGAACGCAGTAGTAGGCGACCAGGTTGCGCAGCAGCTCTTTATCAGTCTCGACGGTGCCGGTTTCGAACTTCGGATCGGAGATCGAACGGGTGTATTTGAGGCCCCAGGCGGCTTTTTTAGCGACCGATGGGATCTCGTGGTACATGTTGAAGATCTCGCCTTCATCCATGGCCAGCGATTCGATGCAGTATTGATAAGCGTGGGTGTGGATCGCTTCTTCGAAGGCCTGGCGCAGGATGTACTGGCGGCACTCCGGGTTGGTGATCAGGCGGTACACGGCCAGCACCAGGTTGTTGGCAACCAGGGAGTCGGCGGTGGAGAAGAAGCCGAGGTTGCGCATGACGATGCGGCGTTCGTCGTCGGTGAGGCCTTCGGGGTTTTTCCACAGGGCGGGCACCGACCGCTGTGCCGATC
>NZ_LMKI01000016.1:0-62942 GCF_001421425.1 Pseudomonas sp. Leaf15 | reverse complement strand
GGGGCACAGACCTTTTGGTTACTTTTGGCTGGGCCGGCATTCCGGGCGTTTGCCAAAAGTGACCCGCCGTCAGGGCGGAACCCTAAGCCGCCGTTACCTAAATAACGGATATGTACACCGAAACACCGCCATCACAGGCAAGCCAGCTCCCACAATTAATCGGCGTTGAAACTTACACCAACTCCCGCGCCAGAAACGGTGCGGTACGGCTGGCCTTACTCCTGGCCACCGTCTGCGGCGTACCACGAGCCACCACCTTCCCGCCCAGATCCCCAGCCCCCGGCCCAATATCAATCACCCAATCCCCCTGGGCCACCACGCGCATCTCATGCTCCACCACAACCACCGTGTGCCCCGCCTCCACCAGATGATTAAGCTGACTCAGCAAACGGTCCACATCCCGTGGATGCAAACCCGTAGTCGGCTCATCCAACACATACAACGTCGCGCCTCTGGCATTACGTTGCAACTCGGTCGCCAACTTGATCCGCTGCGCCTCACCGCCGGACAGCTCGGTCGCCGGCTGCCCCAGACGCAGATACCCCAAACCGATATCCCGCAACACTTGCAACGAACGCAACACCCCAGGCTGCTCGGCAAACACCTCGACCGCCTGCTCCACGGTCAACCCCAGCACCTGGGCAATGCTCAAGCCTTGCCACTTGATCGCCAACGTTTCAGGGTTATAACGCGCCCCATGACACGTCGGACACGGCGCATACACACTGGGCATAAACAGCAACTCGACACTGACAAACCCTTCCCCCTCGCAATGGGGGCAACGGCCCTTGGCGACGTTGAACGAGAACTGCCCGGCATCGAAATGACGCTTCCTGGCCGCCGGCGTTGCTGCAAACAATTTGCGCACGTTATCGAACAAACCGGTGTAAGTCGCCAGATTGGAGCGCGGCGTGCGGCCTATGGGTTTCTGGTCCACCTGCACCAAACGTCGAATCTGTTCCAAACCGCTGCTGATCCTCCCGCCACTGCTTTGCGGGGCATCATCTTCAAGGCTCGGTTCTTCGTCGCTTTCCAGCACACGACCCAGCCCGGTCCCCACCAGCTCCAAAAGCGCCTGGCTGACCAGGCTGGACTTGCCCGAACCGGAAATACCCGTCACCGCCGTAAAGCAACCCAGCGGGAAATCCACGCTCAGGTCCTTGAGGTTATTACGCGTCACGCCTTCAAGCTTCAGCCACCCGGACGGCTCACGTCGCGTACGGCTGCAAGTGCGCCGCTCGGCGAACAGATACTCGCGCGTCTGCGACGCCTGCACATCCGCCAACCCGGCGGGCGGGCCGCTGTACAGCACTTGCCCGCCATGCTCACCGGCCGCCGGGCCCACGTCGATCAGCCAGTCGGCGCGGCGCATGGTTTCCAGGTCATGCTCCACCACAAACAACGAATTGCCGGCGGCTTTCAAACGCTCAAGCGCAGTGAACAATGCTTCGCCATCCGCCGGGTGCAGGCCCGCCGAGGGTTCGTCCAGCACATAGATCACGCCGAACAGCTGCGAGCCCAACTGGGTGGCCAGGCGCAGGCGCTGCAATTCCCCGGACGACAATGTGGGCGTGCTGCGCTCCAGGGACAGATAGCCCAGGCCCAACTCGGTCAGAGTGCTGACCCGCTCCAGCAAGTCCTGGGCGATACGCTGGGCCGCCAGGCGTTTTTCCACCGAGAGTTTCATCGTGTCCTGCCCCGCCGCCACCGGGCGCAGCAGCTCGGCCAACTGCGCCAGCGACAGCTGCGACAGCGCGCCGATGTCCACCCCGGCAAACTTCACCGACAGCGCCGCCTTGTTCAAGCGCTTGCCGTCACACGCCGGGCAGGCGCTGCCCTGCATGAACTGCGACACGCGCTTTTTCATCAGGGCGCTTTGGGTGTGGCTGAAGGTGTGCAGGATATAGCGCCGCGCGCCACTGAACGTGCCCTGGTAGCTCGGCTCCAGCTTGCGTTTCAGCGCGTCGCGGGTCTGCTGCGGGGTGAAGCCTGCGTACACCGGCACGGTCGGGGTTTCTTCGGTAAACAGAATCCAGTCGCGCTGCTTTTTCGGCAAGTCGCGCCACGGAATGTCCACGTCATAGCCCAGGGTCACAAGGATGTCACGCAGGTTCTGCCCCTGCCACGCCAAGGGCCAGGACGCCACCGCACGCTGGCGAATGGTCAAGGACGGATCGGGCACCATCAGCGCCTCGGTCACCTCGTACACGCGGCCCAAACCGTGGCAGTGCGGGCAAGCGCCCTGGGGCAGGTTGGGTGAAAAATCCTCGGCGTACAGCATCGCCTGCCCCGGCGGATAACTGCCGGCACGCGAATACAGCATGCGGATCAGGCTCGACAAGGTGGTGACGCTGCCCACCGATGAGCGCGCACTCGGCGTGCCGCGCTGCTGTTGCAGAGCCACGGCCGGTGGCAGGCCTTCGATAGCGTCCACATCCGGCACGCCGACCTGGTCAATCAGGCGCCGCGCATAGGGCGCCACCGATTCAAAATAGCGGCGCTGAGCCTCGGCATACACCGTGGAAAACGCCAGGGATGATTTGCCCGAACCCGACACGCCGGTAAACACCACCAGGGCATCCCGGGGGATATCCACATCGACGTTACGCAGGTTGTGTTCGCGGGCGCCGCGCACGCGTACAAAGCCTGGGCGCTGGGCGGTGATCGGGGGGATGTCGCGCTGTGACGTCATGGGCAACCTTGTCTGGCGGTGAGCACGCTGCGCACCCGTTGCGTGAGGGCTTCGGGGCTGTAGGGCTTGCTCAGCAGATGAATGTCGGGGCTCAGCAAATGCGTGCTGGAAAGAATGTCGCGGGTGTGGCCGGAAGTGAACAGCACCGCCACCGGCGGGTGCTGCACGCGGGCCCAGTCGGCCAGGTCGGTGCTTTTGACCCGGCCGGGCATCACCACGTCGGTAAAAATCAGGTCCGGGCGCACGTCGTTTTGCAGGGCCTGCATGGCACGGTCGCCGTCTTCGGCGGTCAGTACGGTGTAGCCCGATTGCTGCAGCAACTCGACCACGGTCAGGCGCACGCCTTCGTTGTCTTCGACCACCAGGATGGTTTCCTGGCCGCCGCTGTGGGGCGCTTGCTCGGTGTCGACCTCACAACATTCGGGTTCCAGGCTGTGGGGGAAATACATCTGCACCACCGAGCCTTTGCCCTCCTCGCTCCAGACCTCCACATGCCCGCCGCTTTGACGCACAAAACCAAACACCATGCTCAAGCCCAGGCCGGTGCCGTGCCCTTCGCGCTTGGTGGTAAAGAACGGCTCGAACGCACGCTTGAGCACCTCCTGGGGCATGCCGACACCGGTGTCGGTCACCGACAAACGCACGTATTCACCGGGCTTGATGCTTTTACCGATGCAATCGCCCGGGTTGAGGATGATGTTTTCGCCACTGATGCGAATCACGCCCTCGCCTTGCATGGCATCACGGGCATTGATCGCCAGGTTGAGCAGCGCGTTTTCCAATTGGTTGCGGTCGACATTGATGCACCAGGAATCCTGGGGCAGTTGCACGTCGATATGAATGGTCTCACCCAACGCCCGTTGCAGCAGTTCGCCTAAACCGGCGTAGATGCGTTGCGGGTTGTACACCGCTGGCGACAACGGCTGGCGACGCGCAAACGCCAACAGTTGCGAGGACAGCTTGGCGCCGCGCTCCACCGCCGCAATGGCCGCCGTGACCCGGCGCTGCACCTGGGGGTTGTCCGGCTCATTCCGGGCCAGCAGGTGCAGGTTGCCGGCGATCACTTGCAGCAGGTTATTGAAGTCATGGGCCACGCCGCCGGTCAGGCCGCCGATGGCTTCAAGCTTCTGGGACTGGCGCAACTGATCTTCGGCGGCGGAACGCGCTTGCACTTCGGCGGCGACGCGTTGCTCCAGGTTATGGGTGAGTTCCTGGCGCAGGCGCTCGGAATGCACATGCTCGGTGGTTTCCACCACAATCGCCAACACCCCGGCCGGCTGTTGGTTATCCCCGGCGACGGGGCTGTAATAGAGGTCCAGCCAGACGGTTTCCGGCTTGCCGTTACGCAACAACACCAGGTCTTTGTTGTTAAACGTCAAGGTACCGCCCGCCAGGCAGGTGTCGACCACGTGGCGATTGAACTCGGCCACCTCCGGCCAGCCCAGCTCCACCGGCGTGCCGAGCAAGTACGGATGCCGGCCGCCGGCAAACACCGAATAGCTGTCGTTATAGATCATGTAGCCCGCCCGCCCCCACAGCATCACCATCGGCACGGGCGAGGCCAGCATCATTTGCACGTTGCAGGCCAGGCTGGCGCTCCAGGTGTCAATCGGGCCAAGATCCGTGGCGGACCAATCGAAAGCACGGATACGCTGGGCCATTTCACCGGACCAGCCTTCACAGCCATAGGGGTTGGATAAAAATTGCATCGGTTGGCTCTGTGCAAAGAGAGGGTATTTGCAACGTTTTGGAGCGCGCCAGCGGCAGATGGTTTCACTTGTTATACGTTAAGAGGTAACGCCGGCAAAAACCACTGCCCTCAATGAAAATCCCGGCTGCGCACATGGATGCCTTCCAGCAGTGGCGTCAGGTCGGTAAGACGCCCGGCAATCAAGTGCCGCACCTCGCCCACCGCCTCCCAGCGCCCGTCGACTTTGAGCAGCCGCGAGCCGACCAGCGCCAGGCGCTGGCGTTCTGCCAGGTCGCGCCACACCACCACATTGAGGTTGCCGAATTCATCTTCCAACGTCACAAAGGTCACGCCACTGGCGGTGCCCGGGCGCTGACGCCCGGTCACCAGACCGGCGACGCTGACATTGCGCCCATGCTCCACCGCCATCAGCTCCAAAGAACTGCGGCAGCGGCGTTTGCGCAACTCATCACGCAGCAACGCCAGCGGATGCGGGCCCAGGGTGGTGCCAACCGTGGCGTAATCAGCCTGCAAGTCTTCGCCAACCGTCGGCGCCGGCAATTGCACCGCCGCTTCTTCGGGGCTCGGCAGGCCCGCGAACAAGCCCAACTGTTTATGCACGCCTGCCACTTCCCAGCGCGCGGTGTGCCGGTTGCCCGCCAACGCACGCAAGGCTCCGGCATCCGCCAGCAACGCCTGGGCCCGCGCATCCAGGCCGGCGCGGTCGTCCAGGTCGGCAATGTCGCTGAACACACGACTCTGGCGCGCCGCCTCAATGCGCCGCCCATCCTCCTCACGAAACCCCGAGATCATGCGCAAGCCCAGGCGAATCGCCGGTTGCTGGCCGTCGACAGGCTCCAGGCTGCAATCCCAATCACTGGCCAGCACGTCCACCGGGCGGATCTGCAAGCGGTGGCGCCGCGCATCCTGCAGGATCTGGTCCGGGCTGTAGAAACCCATGGGCCAGCTGTTGATCAAGGCGCAGGCGAACGCCGCCGGTTCATGGCACTTGAGCCAGCAACTGGCGTAAGTCAGCAAGGCAAAACTGGCCGCATGGGACTCGGGGAAACCATAGCTGCCAAAGCCTTTGATCTGCTCGAAGATCTGCGCGGCAAATTCCTCGCTGTAGCCGTTCTTGAGCATGCCGGTGCGCAGGCGCTGCTGATGCGGTTCGAGGCCGCCATGGCGTTTCCAGGCGGCCATGGAGCGGCGCAACTGGTCGGCTTCGCCTGGGCCATAGTCGGCGGCAACCATGGCGATCTGCATCACCTGTTCCTGGAACAGTGGCACGCCCAAGGTGCGCTTCAGCACCGCCTCAAGTTCCGGCGATGGATAAGTGGTGGGCTCTTCGTTATTCCGGCGCCGCAGGTACGGATGCACCATGCCGCCCTGGATCGGCCCAGGCCGCACAATCGCCACCTCAATCACCAGGTCGTAGAAATTCTTCGGTTTGAGCCTGGGCAGCATCGACATCTGTGCCCGCGACTCGATCTGGAACACGCCGATGGTGTCCGCCTTGCTGATCATTGCGTAGGTGGCCGGGTCTTCCTTGGGGATCGTCGCCAACGCCAGATCGCGGTTGCGATGGCGGCGCAGCAAGTCGAAACAGCGGCGGATCGCGCTGAGCATGCCCAACGCGAGGATATCCACCTTGAGCAGGCCGACAGCGTCGAGGTCGTCCTTGTCCCACTGGATAATGGTGCGCTCGGCCATGGCGGCATTTTCCACCGGCACCAGGGTGTCCAGCGGGTATTCGGAAATCACAAAGCCGCCAGGGTGCTGGGACAAGTGCCGGGGGAAGCCGATCAGTTGTTGAGTCAATGTCAGCACACGCCGCAGGATCGGGCTTTGCGGGTCGAAGCCGCCTTCGCGCAGGCGTTCCAGCGGCGGCGCATCTTCACTCCAGCGCCCGCAACAGTCGGCCAGCGCGTTGATCTGGTCCGGCGGCAAACCGAGGGCCTTGGCCACGTCGCGCACTGCGCCGGACGCGTGATAACTGCTGACCACCGCCGTCAACGCCGCGCGGGTGCGGCCGTAGCGTTGGAACACGTACTGCAGCACTTCTTCGCGGCGTTCATGTTCGAAGTCCACGTCGATATCCGGCGGTTCATTGCGCTCCTTGGACAGGAAACGCTCGAACAGCATACTCGTCAGGCTCGGGTCGATTTCGGTGATGCCCAAGGCAAAACACACCGCCGAGTTGGCCGCCGAACCCCGGCCCTGGCACAGGATCGAACGGCTGCGGGCGAAGCGCACGATGTCGTGCACCGTCAAAAAGTAGCTTTCGTAGCCCAGCTCGCTGATCAGCACCAGTTCCTTGTTGATCTGCTGCAAGGTCTTGGCGTCGACACCGTGCGGCCAGCGCTGGGCAATGCCTTCTTCAGTCACCGCGCGCAGCCAGGATTGCGCATCATGGCCGGCGGGCACCAGCTCGCGTGGGTAGTGGTAGCGCAGCTGGCTGAGGTCAAAGGTGCAACGTTTCGCGATGGCCAGGGTTTCATCACGCAGCGCTTGCGGGTACAGCGCGGCCAACGCCTCGAGGCCGCGCAAATGCCGCTCGCCGTTGGGGTGCAGGCGCGTGCCGGCTTCGGCCACCGGCACGTGATGGCGGATCGCGGTCATGGTGTCTTGCAAGGCGCGGCGACCCCGCGCGTGCATGTGCACATCGCCGCAAGCCACCGCCGGGATCTGCAGGCTGGCGGCCAGGGCCAGGCGCTGTTGCAAATGGCGCGCATCGTCCTGGCCGCAGTGCAGGTGCACCGCCAGCCACAGGCGTTCGGCGAAGGTGTGTTGCAGCCATTGGAGGGTGGCCTGGGTGTCGCTGTCTTCGGCCACCCACAGCGCCAGCAGGCCGGGCATCGGTTGTTCGAAGTCGGCATGCAGCAGGCGGTAACGGCCTTTTTCGGCGCGGCGGCGAGCCAGGGTAATCAGCCGGCACAGGTGTTGATAGCCGCTGAGGTCTTCGACCAGCAATACCAGTTTCGGACCGTTTTCGATGCGCATCTCGCTGCCGATAATCAGCGGCAAATCCACCGCCTTCGCCGCCTGCCAGGCCCGCACGATGCCCGCCAAGGTGCATTCGTCGGTGATCGCCAGGGCGCTGTAGCCTTGGCGCTTGGCACGTTCGAACAGCTCCAGCGCACTGGACGCGCCGCGCTGGAAACTGAAATTGGACAGGCAATGCAGCTCGGCGTAGCTCATGCGAACCAGCCTTGCAGCCACAGCCCGTCGTTCTGCCCCACACAGCGATAGGCCCAGCCTTGCTGGCCGGCACGGGTGCGGATCAGGTAATAGTCGCGGCGGATATCGGCGCCGTCCCACCAGCCGGATTCGATACGCTCCGGGCCCATCAGGATCTGCACGCCCTGCTCGGCCAGCAAGGTCGGTTCAGTCAGCAACCAGCCGGGGCGCTGCACTTTGTGCAAGGTCGGGCACGCACGGCTGTCGGCGCTCGCCTGCCAGGCACATTCGGGGCGGTGGTCGGCGTGAAAACGCAGGCTTTGTACGGCCTCATCGCCAAGCCGTGCGCGCAGGCGTTCGCGCAGTTGCTCCCAAGGCAAGGTTTGTTGCGGGCGATCGTCGAACAGGTCCTGGCGTTGCGGCACAAACACCGGCAGGTCCTGGGCCACCAGGCGAAAACCGCGCACCGGTGAGGTGACTTGCACTTGTTCCAGGCGGCCACGGGCCAGTTCGAACAGCATCGACGGTTCACGCTCGGCGCTGAGCAGGCCGACCTTGATCACACTGTCGGGCGCCTGGGCGTGTTCCAGGTGCACGTCAAAGCGCTGCACGCCACTGTCGCGTCCACAGAGAAAGGCGGACAGATCGCCGGTCAGGCGCCGTAACGGGAACAACAACGCCTGATGGGATTGCACGTCGAAATTCAGCTCGATGCGCACGTCGAACTGATCCGGCGGCTGGTAAAACGCCAGGCCCAGTGGGCGCTGCCCGCTCAGGGCATCCAGGTGCTTGAGCAAACCGGCGTCAAAGCGCCGCGCCAGGGTATGCCGAGGCAACGCCTGCACCTGGGCCAGCGTACGCAAGCCCATACGCGACAAGGCCGTGGCCGCCTGCGGGTCAAGGCCGGCGCGGTCGATGGGCAGTGGCGCCAGGGCCTGCTGCAAGGCGTCCTCACCGATCGCCAGGCCATCATAGATATTCGCCAACACCCGCGCTGCCGCCGGGTTGGGCGCGGCGACGATACGATGGCGAAAGCCCAATTCGCTCAACTCCTGGCGCAAGCGCGCCTCGAACTGCGGCCACGGCCCGAACAGACCCAGGCTTGACTCGATCTCAAACAGCAACGCACGCGGGTAATACACGCTGACCTGGGAGCTGAAACGGTAGGCCCAGGCGGCGAGGAACTGCTGCCAGCGCTCGATTTCGGCGGGGTCGTATTCGGCGCTGGCAAAGGTTTTGGCCAGGGCATGCGCGGCCGTCAGCGATTGACCAGGCCGCAGCCCCAAGGCCCGGGCAGCGGCATTGACGGTTTGCAGCACGCGACGCTGCGGCGTGCCGGCCAGCAGTACCAAGGGTTGGTCCGGCTCGGGGTGCACACGCTGCACCCCGTCCAGCGCCAATTGCGGGAAGACAATACACACCCAGCGCATGGCAACCTCAGTGCCCCGCCAGTGCAATCGGCGCCGGGTGGGCCAAACCGCCCCGGCACTTGAGCACCCGCACTTGCGCAGGTTTTGCCTCGACGGCCAGGCGCAAAGCGGCGGGCGATGAATTGACCGCCTCGCTCAAAGCGCGCCAGGCAAACGCCAGGGTCTGGCCGGTCTCGGCCGCCACCTGCAAGCGCCGCAAGGCACGGTCATCGGCCTTGCGCGGCCAGCACAACACCGCGCCGCAACTGCCGGAACGCAGGCACTGCTCCACCGCCCACAACACGTCATGCGCCTCGGCCTGGATCACCGAAAGCTGACGCAGATCCACCCCGGCATTCTGCCAGGCGTGGGGGTACGGCGTGTAAGGCGGCGCCACCAGCACAATGCGCTCGCCCGCCATGGACAAGCGGGCCAGGGTGGGCAAAACCAATTGCAACTCGCCAACGCCCTCCTTCGCCATCAGGATTTCACTCAGCGCCGACTCCGGCCAGCCGCCCGAGGGCAACACCGCGTCCAGCGCCGCCAGCCCAGTGGGGTGCACGCTGGCGGGTGGCGCGGCGGGCCGGCCTTTCCAGACGCGGCCGCCATTGAACAGCGTGTCCAGAGCAACGACGGCGCCCATCAACCTTGCCTCACCAGGCCACAGAACACCCCTTCGATGGCCAGGTCCTGATCCGGCCCGACCACAATCGGTTGATACGCGGGGTTGCGCGGCAGCAGGCGCACCTGCTCGCCATGGCGTTCAAAGCGTTTGATGGTGACTTCGCCGTCCAGGCGCGCCACCACGATCTGCCCGTTCAAGGCTTCGGCGCTGCGGCGTACGCCCACCAGATCACCGTCGAGGATGCCGTCTTCGATCATCGAATCGCCCTGCACACGCAGCAGGTAATCCGGGGTTTTGGCGAAAGTGGCAGGGTCGAGTTGCAGGCGGTTGTGCACTTCGGCATCGGCGCCGATGGGCAGACCGGCGGCGACACGGCCGAGTACCGGCACGTCCAGCCATTCAGGGCGCGCTGGCTGGTTGAGCAGCCGGATGCCACGGGCCTGGTTGGGGTTGACCTCGATAAAGCCGGCTTCGGTCAAGGCCACCACATGTTTGCGTGCGACGCTGCGGGAGGCGAAGCCGAACGCCTCGGCGATCTCGGCGAGGCTTGGAGGCTGGCCTTGTTGCGCGATGCGGTCGCGGATAAAGGTCAGGATGGCGGTGCGGCGGGGGGTCAGGGTTGTCATGGAGTACATTTGTACTCTTGTGGGAAATTTCTGACAATAGCCGGTAGTCGGGATTGGGGATTGGGATTAGGGTTGGGTGCATATCCGTTATTTGGGTGATGGCGACTTAGGGTTCCGCCCTGACGGCGGGTCACTTTTTGAAGGACCAAAAAGTAAGCAAAAAGTCCTCGCCCCAACACTCGGTGCCTCGCTGTGGCTCGGCATGCCCGCAATCCGACACTGATTTGGGGGGCCGCCGCCACGCGCCATCCATGGCGCGGGGCGGCTTGCCCGCAATCCGACACTGATTTGGGGGGCCGCCGCCACGCGCCATCCATGGCGCGGGGCGGCTAAACCGGCATCCCTGCCGGTTTACCCCCCAAATCACTGTCGAATTGCGGCCATCGTGTTTGACGGGGCGATTTCAGATCAAGATCAAGATCAAAAGCGCAGATCAAAAGACCGCTGACTTCGTCATCGAAAAGGATGTAAGGGCCAGAGCAACAGCAACGGCGATTTCAGATCAAGATCAAGATCAAAAGCGCAGATCAAAAGACCGCTGACTTCGTCATCGAAAAGGATGTAAGGGCCAGAGCAACAGCAACAGCAACAGCAGAGCCCCACTCGGTCAAAGGTGGGAGCTGGCTTGCCTGCGATAGCATCAACTGGGTGTACCTGATGTACCGAGATGTCTGCATCGCAGGCAAGCCAGTTCCCACAGAAAAGCAGCTCTTCAGTGCATGCAATCCGCAGCCGACCTCATATTCAAAACTGCATGAGGTCAACTGTGGGAGCGGGCTTGCTCGCGAATGCGGTGGGTCAGTCAATTCATCTGTCACTGACCCACCGCATTCGCGAGCAAGCCCACACATTTAGACTGTGTTGCATCAGGTAGATAGGCTGTTGCTTTGCACTTGATCTGGCTTTTGCTTTAACCACTCAGGTCGGCTACTAGGCCGCCGTGCTCTGCTTTTGATCTGCTTTTGATTTTGATCTGAGGCGCCCCGTCAACCACGATGGCCGAACGCAGGCTTGTTAGCCGCGCTGGGCCAAGGATGGCCCATCGCGGCGGCCCACGGATTCAAGCCGGAGTGAGGGCATGCCGAGCCTAAGCGAGGCACCAAGTGGTGGGGCGAAGACCTTTTGGTTACTTTTGGGGCGTTTGCCAAAAGTGACCCGCCGTCAGGGCGGAACCCTAAGCAGCCGTTACCGCAGAAATGGATATGTACTCAATCAATCACCCCACCCACTCACCAGCCATCTTTAAGCATCCGCAATTCCAGATGCTGCAACAGCATAATGGTCTTGCCATCAACAATCTCCCCACTCTGCACCATCGCCAGCGCCCGCTCAAACCCCAGCTCCAACACTTCGATATCCTCGCCCTCCTCCTCCAGCCCGCCCCCCGTACCAATCTGATCCGCCTGCGTATACTCACCGATAAAAAAGTGAATCCGCTCAGTCACCGACCCTGGACTCATAAACGCCGCATAGATTTTTTCCACATGCCCCACGCGATACCCGGTCTCTTCCTCAGCCTCCAGGCGAATACGCTCTTCAGGACTGGCATTGTCCAGCAACCCGGCAGCCGTTTCGATCAAGTAGCCAGGGTAATCGTTGACAAACGTAGGCATGCGAAACTGCCGGATCAACAGCACCGTGCGCTGCTCACGGTTGTACAACAAAATGGTCGCGCCATTGCCCCGGTCATACACCTCACGAGTCTGGGCCTGCCAGCTACCATCCTGGCGACGCAGGTCGAAGCTGTACTTTTTCAAGTTGTACCAGCTGTCTGAAAGGGTTTCTTCAGCGGTGATGCGAATAGGGCTGTTGTCCATGGTCGGGCCTTTGCTCATAGAAGCCGGGAGCATGTCGCGCCAGCAATGTCAGCGTCAAGCGACCTGCTTAAAGGCGCTGCTTGATGCGCGACCACGCGGCAGCGACCTCTTGCGCATTGGCCGCCTTGATGCGCGCTAGATTGCGCGGGTACTCCACGCCGGAGTTTTCCGTAAAACGCGTGGCGGTGAATTGACCATTGCTGGCGCGCAGGATATAGCCGGTGTCCTGGCACTGTTCAGAGGCCAGGAACACCACGCCCGGCGTCACCCACTCTGGCTTGAGTTCATCCGGCTCGTCGGTCACGCCCCACATGCGCGTCTTGGCCACCGGCGAGATCGCGTTGACCTTGATGCCGGCCTCGGCGCCTTCATGGCTCAGTGCGTTCATGATGCCCAATTGCGCCATCTTGCCGGCGCTGTAGGCCACCAGCCCGGTTTGCTCGTATTGCACGTACATGGCGCGGTCAGAGGTGGTCAGGATGATGCGCGGCGCCGCCGAGCGCAGCAGGTGCGGCCAGGCGTGCTTGCACAGCCAGAGCGGCGCGTAGAGGTTGATGTCCATGGCGCGCTGGAGGAAGGCGGCGTCGAGGTCGGCGATGTTCTGGTAACCGACCCAGCCGGCGTTATGGATCAGGATATCGAGCTGGCCGTAAGCCTCGAGGGTGAAGCTGATCAGTTGTCGGCAGCCCTCGTCCGTAGACAGGTCGCCGCCATGCCCGAGCACCGCCAGCCCTTCGGCCTGCAAGGCTGCGGCCGCCGCGTGCACCACCGCCGCATCGGTGCCGGCGCCCAGCTTGTCGGCGCCGATATCACTGATCACCACCTGCGCGCCGCTTTGGGCCAGCGCTCGTGCATAACTGAAGCCCAGCCCGCGCGCGCCGCCGGTGATGATTGCCGTTTTGCCGGTGAAATCCATGTCTGTGCTCTCCTGTTCGGCCGCCCACCCTAACAACCCGAGCAGGGGTTGTTCAAGGCTGCAACACTTTGCAAGCAATCCCCCTCTACGGCCGTCGAATTAATGCCTGCCTGCTCGCGCCATCTGGTAAAACGCCTGCTTCGCCTTTGTTCTGGAACCTTCATGTCCGCTCGTTTTCTGTCCCGCCTGGGCCTTCGCTGGTTTCCCCTGCTGTGCATGGCCATCCTGATTGTCGGCCTGCCGGTGGGGTGCGCCGTGCTGCAACACAAGGAGCGCGAACTGGTGTTTCGCATCGAGCCGGGCACCGCAGGCTGGTATACCGGCCTGCCCAAGGCGGTGCAGGAATTCGATATCAAGCCGGCCAGTTTTAAATCGGGGCAGAACCTGCACGGCTGGTGGTACCCGGCCGACCACAAGGATGCGCCGGCCATCCTCTACCTGCACGGCGTGCGCTGGAACCTCACGGGGCAGTTGTTTCGCATTGAACAGCTGCACGCGCTGGGCTTCTCGGTGCTGGCCATCGACTATCGTGGGTTTGGCCAAAGCCACGGTGATTTGCCGTCGGAAACCAGTGTGTATGAGGACGCGCGCATTGCCTGGGAACGTTTCCAGGTATTGCAGCCTGACCCCGCCAAACGCCTGCTCTATGGGCATTCGCTGGGCGGCGCCGTGGCCATCGACCTCGCCGCTGAGCTGAGCAGGCAAACGCCTGTGCCGGTGCGCGGGCTGGTGATCGAGTCCACCTTTACTTCCCTGGGGGATGCGGCCACCGCCGTGGCCAATACCTCGTTGCCGGTGCGTTGGCTGCTGTCGCAGAAATTCGATTCCATCGACAAGATTGCCGATGTGCACATGCCGTTGCTGGTGGTGCACGGCCTGGCCGACCAGTACGTGCCACCGCGTTTCAGCCAGCAGTTGTTTGAAGCCGCCCAGGAACCCAAGCGGTTGTTGCTCGTACCCGGCGCCACCCATAACAACAGCATGAGCCTGGCGGGTCGCAGTTATGGCCAGGCATTGGAAAAACTGCTGGAGGCGAAGAAGCCCGCAACCATCGCCACGCACTCCACAGGTCGAGACGGCGAGTCATAACCGCACTTTTCGGCACTGGGTTCGCGCTTGGCTGTCAAGCGCCAACCCTGCTCATACTGGCCCAAAACCAATTCTGATCAAATATTAACCGAAGGTTAAATCGCCAACCCTGCCGGGCCTTCGCAAAGTTATCCACAGAGATACCCACGGTTTTCGTGGACAACTCTTTTTACTTTTTTACGATTTTTTTGCTCAGCAAACCCCTGTGGGAAAGCTACCCGGCAGCAAAATCTCGCGATTCACATCGCGTATATCGTTATAGCCACACAGTGCCATCGACACATCCAACTCGCGGGCGATGATGTCAAGCGCCTTGGCCACACCCGCCTCGCCCAACGCGCCCAACCCATACAAATGCGCGCGGCCGATCATGGTGCCTTTGGCGCCGAGTGCCATGGCCTTGAGCACGTCCTGGCCGGAGCGAATGCCGCCATCGAGCCACACTTCAATCTGCTCGCCCACAGCCTCTGCAATCGCCGCCAATTGGCTGATGCTCGACGGTGCGCCATCGAGCTGGCGGCCACCGTGGTTGCTCACCACCAGCGCATCCGCACCGCAATTGGCGGCCAGCCGCGCGTCTTCCACATCCAGGATGCCCTTGATAATCAGCTTGCCGCCCCAGCATTGCTTGATCCATTCCACATCGTCCCAGCTCAGGCGCGGGTCGAATTGCTGGCCGATCCAGGATGACAGCGAAGTGATATCGGCCACGCCTTTGACATGCCCGACGATATTGCCGAAGCCATGGCGCCGGGTGCCGAGCATGCCCGCCACCCAACGCGGCTTGGTCAGCATATTGAGGATATTCGGCACGGTCAGCTTGGGCGGCGCCGACAAGCCGTTGATCAAGTCCTTGTGGCGCTGGCCAAGAATCTGCAAATCCAGGGTCAGCACCAGCGCGTCCACACCGGCAGCCTTGGCGCGCTCGATCAACTGCTGCATAAACACGCGATCACGCATCACATACAGCTGGAACCAGAACGGTTTGCCAACGTGGGCGGCAATGTCTTCCAGCGAACAAATGCTCATGGTCGACAAGGTATAACGCAGGCCGAACGCGGCGGCGGCGCGGGCAGTGAGGATCTCGCCGTCGGCATGCTGCATGCCCGCCAGCCCGGTGGGCGCCAGGGCCACGGGCATGGCCATGTCCTGGCCGATCATAGTGGCGCGGATTGAACGCTCATCGATATTGCGCGCCACCCGTTGGCGAAACTGGATGCGGGCAAAATCGCTTTCATTCGCCCGGTAGGTGCTTTCAGTCCAGGAGCCGGAGTCGGCGTAATCGTAGAACATCCGTGGGACACGTTTTTGCGCGAGCCTGCGTAAATCTTCGATGGTTGTAATCAACGGCATCTAGGTCACCTCTCCCTGAACTGAGCCTGGAGAGTAACCGCCCATCGGCTTGGCAGCCAGCCATTGCGTTTGCAGTGGCGGGCGACTAATCTCGCACAAAACCGCAAAAAGACGCACAAACATGCATAACACCCATCAAGCCATTGACTTGCCCTCATTGCGCAAACAGAAGATTTTGCTGCTGCTGGAACGCGACGGCAAAGTCACTGCATCGGAATTGGTCGAACACTTTGCCGTGTCCCAGGACACCATCCGCCGTGACCTCGGCGAACTCGCCGCCGCCGGCCTGCTGCAACGCGTGCACGGCGGCGCCCTGCCCCGACCCAAAGACACCGGCAAGGATTTTTTCACCCGCGTCGGCGAAACCAACGAGATCAAGCGTCACCTTGCCCGACTGGCCGCCGACCGGGTGCAGGACGGCCAGATCGTGCTGTTCGATTCCGGCTCGACCACGCTGCAGATCGCCCAGTCCTTGCCGCGTTCGATCCGCCTGACCGTCGTCACCCCATCGCCGATGATCGCCATCGCCTTGGCCGATCATCCCGAGGTCAAGGTGATTCTCGCCGGCGGCCAACTCAACCCTGCCACCTTGTCCACCAGCGGCCAGGAGGCCGTGCGCCTGATCCAGAGCATCAAGGCCGATTTGCTGTTTACCGGCGTGTGCGCGCTGCACCCGCAAGTGGGCATCAGCTCGCTGCATTTCGATGAAGTGGCGGTCAAGCAAGCCTTGCTCGACAGCGCCTCCCACGTGGTGGCGGTGACCCTGGCGGACAAGCTCGGCGCAGTGGAGCCCTTTGTGGTGGCGCCGTGTAACCGCATTCATACGCTGATTACCGAGTGGCATGTGCCCAATGTCGAGGCGTATGAGCAGCTAGGCTTGGAAGTGCTGCGAGTAGAGGTCGAGTAGCAACAAACCATCGGTCACGGCGTGGCCGCTGGCGGTGTTGTCGAAGATGCACCAGGCAGGTATGCCGGATTCGGCACATTGACGCAGCTGTTCCGCCAGCGCCTGCAACCGTTGCGGGCCATAGGCGCTGTGGTAGATACGCGGCGAGCCATGCAGGCGCCAGTACTGCACGCCCTGCCAACCTGCGCCGGCATCGAGCACCGCTGGGTCGGCGGTGACGCGGCCTATCTGCAGGTCCACCAGCAATGCCTGCGCCTCAAGCCAACTGGCATGCCGTGGTTCAAGCACCACCGCACCGGCAAAACGCTGGCGCAATGCGCTGAAAAAAGCCAACGCCACGCTGGGTTCATAACGCAGCGAAGGCGGCAATTGAATCAGCAGGCAACCGAGTTGTTCACCCAGGTGCAAGCACTGCTCAAGGAACTCGTCCAGGGCCGTCTCGCAGTGCTGCAAGCGCAGTTCATGGGTGATGAGCTTGGGCGCCTTGACCGAAAACCGAAACGCCGGCGGCACCGACTGCGCCCAGCGCGTGTAGGTGTTGGGCTGGTGCGGCCGGTAGAAGGAGCTGTTGATTTCCACCGCGTTGAAACGCGATGCATAGCGCTGTAAATGCGTGCCCTCGCCCGCAAAGTCCGGCCAGTGTGCGCGCGGCAAACTCCAGCCGGCACAGCCCACGTAGAGCGGCGCCATCAAAACAGGACCTTGGCTGCGTCACGCATGAAAATTTCAACGGTCTTGGGGCCCACGCCGTCGAACTCGGCCAGGCGTTTTTCGAATGCCTGGCGGTCAGGGCTGGCGCTGCGGATATGGCTGATCTTGCCCGCGTACTCGGCATTCAACTTGGCGCTGAGGTCGAGCAGACGCTGCGCCGTGCTTTCGTCGTAACGCACGTAATGGGCACGCCCGAGCATCGAAACCAGTTCACGCGACGTGCAATGTTGCAACTTGCGTGCAGTGTCGCGGCCCTCTTCCTCCACGATCACCTTGTAAGCCTGCGCCGCGATGGGCGCCTGAATACGCTTGCCCATCAGGAAGCTGGCGATAAACCATTTGAACAGGCTGGCGTCATCGTCGGGCGCCAGTTCAATCCCCAGTTCAGACGCCGTGATCGACCGGGCCATGCTCAGTGGCCCAGCTTGCGCTCGGCCTTGGCGGCCTGCTCGTTGATGGCGTCAGTCTGGCGTTCGGTATCCTTGATCGAGGTGGGCGTGAGCACCTTGTCCACGGTTTTGGTCTTCGGGTTGGGCTGTTCCAGCGTCTGCCCCTTGGCAGGTTGTTGACGGCCTTTCTGGGCGTCTTCGGAGCTGATGGGTTCCGGGGTTTTGTCGACAGTCTTGGGGTCGGTCATGGTCAATCTCCTGGCTATTGAACGCCCGCAAAAAGCAGCGGGCACCTATGCAGCAGAGGCCGGCGCTTTTGGATAGTTCAGGATTTTTGCAGGCCGGGCTTTGTCGAAAACCACCCACGAAAAAAGTCCAAATTAATTTAAACCTTTGCCGCCCACGCTCGATCCACTCTCCCACACAGCATGATTAATCCATCCAGCAGGAGAGACTCGACCATGAGCTCACAACTCAACGGCAAGAACATCCTCATCATCACCTCCAACACCGGCATCGAGCGCGACGAGCTGCTCAAGCCTCTGCAAGCACTGCGTGGCTATGGCGCGACGGTGACGCATGGCTCCAGCGAAGGCGGCACCGTGCAGACGTTCGTCGGCGACACCGAGAAGGACCAGACCGTGGAATCCGAGGTCAAGCTGTCGCAGGTGGTGAGCAGCAACTTCGACGCGCTGGTGATTCCCGGTGGCACCGTGAATGCCGACACCCTGCGCCAGGACGCGGCTGCGCTGAAGCTGATCAACGACTTCGTCAAGGCCGGCAAAACCGTCGCCGCCATCTGCCACGGGCCATGGACGCTGATCGATGCCGGCGTGATCAAGGGCAAGACGCTTACCGCGTACAAGAGCGTGCGCATCGACCTGGAAAACGCCGGCGCTGCAGGCGTGGTGGATGCCCAGGTCAAGGAGTGCAAGGCCAATGGCTGGACCTTGATCACCTCGCGCACACCGGATGACTTGCCGGCATTCAACGAGGCGATTGCCAAGGCAGTCGCAGGTTAACGGGCAGGCTTGAACGCAAACAGGCGCCCGGGGGCGCCTGTTTGCTGTGTGGCTTGTGTTCAGTGTTTACGGTGCTATTTATTTATGGTGCCATTTATTTACGGTGCTGGGCCATCTCACGTTTTGGCCCGAACATGGCCCAGGCAATCAGCCCGAACAGCGGCACAAAAATCAGAATGATCAACCACAACCCCTTGGTCTCCCAGCCGCCGGTGCTACGCAACACGATGTTGATCGCCCACAGTTCCAACACCAGCAAAATCACCGCCAGCACGATCCAGATATAGTCTATTTGCATGCATCACCTCCTGAGGTCGTATGCATTAGGTCAAGGGATCGGCGTGAGGGTTCATTAAAATTATCGGTGCATGGCCTTTCGTCGTGGCGGCGAAAAAAATCCAAACTTTGGTTGAGGCCCTGCACTCCCAATTAATGCCTCCCTTTGGATTCACAGGAAGGGACGCTTTTGACAGGTGAAGCATGGAAAAGGATTCTCGTCATGAAGACCGGTATTTCCTGCAAGATCATGTTAGTCATTTGCCTGACCGGATGGTTGGCAACACCCGCCTACGCAGCCTTTGGCGATGCCATACCCGGCTCGGCCCTGCCTCCGGGCACCTACCCCGGCACCCCGTCGGACAGCAGCAAAAAAGCTGAGACGCCGCCGAAGGAAAAGACCTCCTCCAGCGGCTCGTCAACAAAGCAGCAAGGCGAGAAGAAACCCCAGAAAAAAGCCCCCAAAAAAGGCCGCTGATCTAGCGCCATAACCGGCGGGTGCCTCCCGTCATGCGTCGCAACACCTGTGGGTTACCGCACAGGTAATGCACGATCACCATGCCGATATGCCCCACAATCAACACCAGCATTGTCCAGCCCAGCAAGCTATGAAAGTTGCGCCCCAGGTCAATCATCAACTGGATTTTCTCGCCTTCGAAACCCGCCATTATCGGCATGCCAAACGCCAAAAACTCACGACCGGAGCCGTACTGGCGTACCAGCCCGATAAAGGGGATCAGGAACATCAGCACATACAGCACAGCATGCCCGACAGCCGCCGCACGGTTCACGCTCGGCGGGCGGTGGTGCCGGTTCAGCAGGTTCCAGCCGGCTCGCAGTATCAGCAGTACCAGCAACAGCAGGCCCGCCGATTTGTGATACGGCCATAGCCACTTGTCCAGCGCGGAATCGGAGGACAGGAAGTGCACAACCGCCGAGCAATAACTCCAGGCAAACACGATTGCCATCAGCCAATGCAAGGCCCGGCTGACCGGGTCGTAGCGCTCGCTCGCGCAGAAGGAATGGGGCATCTCATCAGAAGTTTTCGTCATCTCAGCCTCTTGTTAGTCTGTGCATTACATAGACCGTGAAGATGGCATTCTCGGCAAAAAAATAGAATTGATGAGGATGCCCGTACGAAACATCAGGCCGTTTCCTACGAGATTTTGGGACGCTCTTAGGGTCTTACGGCACCGGCAACCAGCCACTGAAACCGTTTTTGGCCAGCGGGCACCAGGCAAAGTCGCCTGCCGGGTCCGGCAGTAGCTGATGCTCAACGCCCGCCAAGGCGTTGCCCTTCCAGTCGAACACCCTGGCGTTTCGCCAGGCCAGGACCACGCCCTGGGCCTGGCTTTCATCGGCACTGATCCAACGTGCCGCCGCGGCCGCCATAAAGGCCTCGATCGGTTCCTCATCGATGCGCGCCCGATACGAAGACGCCAACAGCCAGCGGCACACATTCAGGTGGTAGGTCCAATCCTGGGCGACCTGGTTGCGATAGGCCCAGGTCATGAAGCTGCGAAACAGGTTCAGGCCCTCCGGCGGGTCGAGCTTGAGCAGCGCCGGGCAGATATCGAACAAGGTGTGCCAATACGGCAGCAGGCGTGCATCCAGGTGCACAAAACAACGCGAATTGCTCGGGTATTCAGGGCGCAAGGGTTCGGCGCGCAAACGCCGGGATGCCTTGCTGACCAGGCGGCTGGCGCCTGCTGGCAATGGTGGGTTCATGAAACGCACTCACAGTCGTGACGATAGAACGCCTCCTGATCACAGGAAGCCCAAGGCACACGTCAGAAAGTGGGGGAAGCGCGCGGGTTGGCCGACGGCCAGGAATAGCGGGGTGGCGCTTTGTTGCGCCGTTCATGGGCCGGGCGTGGGGTTTGCCCAAGGCCGAGCAGCCAGGCCAGGCCGATCATAAACACAATGGCCACGGTCACGGCCGCGCACACCGGGCAGGCAAAGTAGTTCGAGATGTTGCTGGAGGCCGTGTTTCCCAACCCTTTGTCGGAAAGCGGTGCCTGGCTGCCGTCCACCGAACAGAACGCCCCGCCGATACCATTGAGCTGCAGGCCCATCATCTGCCCATGCCCCAAACCGCAGACGAACAGGTTCATCAGCACGCAGAAGTACAGGGCCCAGGCGATCAGTGAACGGTCGGGGTGGCTCAATTTCATGGCGGCGACTCTACCACCGAAGCCGCAAAAGGATGAAGCGCCACGCGCCCCTGTGGCAGAACGTCGCAGATTACGTGGGCTGGCCGGGGTTGGTAGACTGTGCGCCCGCATCATTACTCCTTTTCAAAGCCTGAACTGTCGATCCAGAGCAATGCAGGCGTTTCACAGGATGCACAGTTGATGAGTACGTTATTCACCCGCCGCAAAGTGCTGACCGGTATGGGCCTGCTGGGCCTGGGCAGCCTGCTGGGCGGCTGTGACTACAGCCCCAAGCTGAACTTCAAGTACGGCAAGGACCTCAGTGACAAGATCATGGGCCGCACCTTCAAGCTCAAGAACACCGACGGCGAAACCGTCACCCTCAGCTCGTACCGTGGCCTGATGCCGGTGGTGTTCTTCGGCTTCACCCAATGCCCGGCCGTGTGCCCCACCACCCTGGCCCGCGCCGCCCAGGCCAAGAAGCTGATGGGCCGCGATGGCAAGATCATGCAGGTGGTGTTTATCACCCTCGACCCCGAGCGCGACACACCCGAATTGCTCGACCGCTACGTCAAGGCCTTCGACCCCAGCTTCGAAGCGTTGTACGGCACCCCGGAAGAAATCGCCGTGGCCGCCAAGGAGTTCGGCATCTTTTATGAAAAGATCCCGGCCGGAGACACCTACACCCTGTCTCACACCTCCACCAGTTTCGTGTTCGACACCCGTGGCAACCTGCGCCTGGGCCTGTCGGCATCCCTTACCGCTAAAGAGTGTGCAGAAGACCTGCTCACCGTCATGGAGGTCTGCTAATGACTGCCGTTCAAACCCTCAAGCGCCTGACATTCGGCCTCACCCTGCTGGGCCTCGCGGCGCACGCCAGCGCCCAGGTACAGGTCAGCGACGCGTGGGTACGCGCAACCGTGGCGGGCCAGACCTCCAGCGGCGCATTCATGACCGTCAGCGCCGACAGCGACAGCAAACTGCTCAGCGTGGCCTCGCCTGTGGCCAAGGACGTGCAGATTCATGAGATGAGCATGAAGGACGACGTGATGCGCATGGGCCCAGTGGATTCAGTGGCCCTGCCTGCCGGCAAAGCGGTCAAGCTCGACCCGGAGGGCTACCACGTGATGCTCATGGGCCTCACCGGCCAGATCAAACAAGGCGACGTGGTGCCGCTGACCCTGACCGTGGAAAACGCCAAGGGCGAGAAGCAGACGATTCAAGTAGAAGCCCCGGCCCGCGCGCTGAACGACATGGGTGACATGGACCACAGCAAGATGCACTAAACCGCCTGTGAGGAGAGCCCGACTTGTTGTGGCTAGCAAGAGGCTGCAAGCAGGATTGTTGTGGCAAGCCTGCTTGTTGTGGCGAGCAGGCTTGCCCTGCGCTGGGGCGCGAAGCGGCCCTAAAACCAGACGCCGCATTCTTCCTGAAAAACAACGGTGGCCCTATTGGGGCCGCTGCGCAGCCCAACGCAGGGCAAGCCTGCTCGCCACAACAAGCCTGCTCACCACAACCACAATCAACCGTCCCCAAAGACCATATCCAAAACCTCTGCCATCAACACTTTCTATATATTTTCAATCTACCCGCACACCCGCTAGCCTGATTGCGCCGCAACGACGGCCCATAATTCCAACAATAAATCAGGTGTCCCCGTGAACAACACATCCCCCCAACGTGCGGTGAAAAGCCTGCTTTCCCTCGCCGTGACCTTCGCCCTGTTCCACAGCCTCAGCGCCTATGCCGCCAACACCGGCGAGCTGCCCTGCACCACCACCGAACAATGCGCGGCCCAGGCGGCCAAGGTTGGCGCCACGCCCGACAGCTCGCAAACCGAGCACAAAGCCAAGGGCGACCCCACCCAGACCCAGTTCGCCTGGCTCAACCGCATCAACAAAGCCTCGATCGTGATGCTCACCGAAGAAGGCATCGTCAAACCCGAAATGGGCCAGAAGATCGCCGGCGGTGTGCGCTACGCCATCGCCCAGGCCGACCAGCCCGGCGGCACGCGCCCCAGCGATGTGCTGCAACTGGAAAAAATCATGACCGACAAGATCGGTCCCGAAGCCTCGTTGATCCACTCCGGCCGCAGCCGCCAGGACATGCTCGCCACCTACCGCCTGGCCGCCCTGCGCAGCCAGGTGCTGGCCTACAGCGAAGCGCTCAACGCCACGCGCCAGCGCCTGCTGAACATCGCCGACAAAAACGTCGACACCCTGGTGCCCGCCTACACCAACGGCGTGCAGGCCATGCCCATCAGCTATGCGCATTACCTGCTGGCCTTTGAAGCCGCCTTCGACCGCGACGGCCAGCGCATCCGCGAGCTGTACACACGCTTGAACCAAAGCCCGATGGGCACCGCCGTGCTGGCGAACTCGGCGTACCCGCTGAACCGCGAGCGTCTGGCCGAGCTGCTGGGCTTTGATGGCGTGCGCGAAAACTCGCTGGATTCCAGCCAGGTCTCGACCTATGACATTCCCATCGAAGCGGCCAATATGGCGTCTTCGTCCGCCATCCGTGTGGGCGCGATGATTGGCGATATCCACACCCAGTACCATCAGATCCGCCCCTGGTTGCTGCTCGATGAAGAAGCCACCTACACCAGCAGCGCCATGCCGCAAAAGCGCAACCCGGGCTTGCTGATGCGCGCGCGTGAGAGTGCCTCGGACGTGGTGGGGCTGGCCCAGGCCGTGACCTTGCGCGCCCACAACGTCACCACCGGCATGACCGACTACAAGTTCGCCTTCGACTCGCTGGGCGTGTTCCGCTCGACCCAGGAAATGTTCCACAGCCTGGACGCGGTGCTCGACGCGCTGCAGATCAACCCGCAGCGCGCGCTCGAAGAACTGGAGTCGGAATGGACCACCTCGATGGAACTGGCCGACACGCTGGAGCGCCAGTACAAAGTACCGTTCCGCATCGGCCACAGCTTTGCCTCGCTGATCGTCACCCAAGCGCGCAGCAACGGCACCACGCCGAAGACCTTCGCCTATGCCGACGCGCAGAAGCTGTATAGCCAGGCGGCGGACAAGTACAAATGGACGCCCAATACCCTGCCGCTCGATGAGGCAGGTTTTAGAGCGGCGCTGTCGCCCACCAACATGGTGCAGACCCGCAAGGGCACCGGCGGCCCGCAGCCGCAAGAGGTCAAGCGCATGCTGGTGGAGGCGCGCAAGACGCTGCAGGCTGATCAGCAGTGGCTCAAGGAGCGGCGTGAAAAGCTCAAAGGCGCCGAAACCCGTCTCGACCAGGCCTTCGACAAGCTGGCCGACAGCAAACGCTGAACGGATTGTGGTGGCCACAGGCTTTGGGCATATTGACGGCCGGGCCGCTTGCGGCCACCCACCACTGCGTCTTGTCACGGGATAGGCCACCATGGAACTACGCCATTTACGCTATTTCATCATGGTGGCCGAAGAACGACATTTCACCCGCGCCGCCGCACGTCTGAACATGCAACAACCACCCCTGAGCCAGCAGATTCGCGCCCTGGAACAGGAACTGGGGTTCGACCTGTTCAAGCGCCACCCCAAGGGCGTGGACCTGACGGCCGGTGGCCGGGTGTTTCTTGAAGAAGCCCAAGCCATTCTGGCCCGCGTCGAGCATGGCGCGCTCAAGGCCTCCCGCGTGGCCCAGGGCATCGAAGGCACCCTGGCCATCGGCTTCACCAGTTCGGCCGCCGCCCACGCGCTGATCCCGCGCATCATCCGCGCCTACCGCGAGCGCTACCCGGCGGTAGAGCTTTCGATCAATGAAGGCAGCGCCCGGGAATTGACCGAGGACGCCATCGAAAAACGCATCGACGTCGGCATCCTGCGCGCCCCGGTCAGCACCCATCAAAGCCTGGCCTTCCACCGCCTGCTCAACGAAGAAATGCTGCTGACCCTGCCCACCGGCCACCCATTGCTGGACGCCGCCGGCAGCGCCATCCCCCTTGCCGCCCTCAAGGACGAACGCTTTATTCTGGTACGCCGCCCCGGCGCGCCGGGCATGTACGCCAACCTGATCACCGCCTGCCAGAACGCCGGTTTCGAACCCAGGATTGCCTTTGAAGTGGAACGCATGCTGACCAACGTCAGCCTGGTGGCGGCCGGTGAAGGCATCTCCGTGGTGCCCGCGTCGATGCGCGATGTGCACCGTGACAGCGTGGTGTATTGCCAAATCAAAGACGCAAGGCCCAAGCTGCTGGCGCCGATTACGCTGGTGCGGCGCACGTTTAATCCGTCGGCACCGTTGCAGAATTTTATTGGGCTGGCGCGGGAGTTGGGTGGGGTGTATCGCAAGGGCTGAAGGGCTTGTTACCCTGCCCGCCTTGCCCACAAGGACAGTGTTTATGCAGATCGACCCCGCGCTCATCCTTCATGAAACCGAACACTGGTTGCTCAACCATCATCTGGCGTCAAAGCTGCCGGGCTACCTGATGCTGGGCGCCAAAGCGCCGATCGACTCCCTGGCTGCTATGCCCGAGGCCGCGCTAGCCGAGCTGGGTGGCCTGCTCGCCAAAACCCAACAGGTGATGGAGACGCAGCTGCGGCCGAAGTGGCTGTATATCAGCCGCTACGGACACATGCCCGGCTTCCCGCTGCACTTTCACTTCATCCCGGTGTATGACTGGGTGGAGCAGGCGTTTTGGCGGGATGCGCGGTATCGGGTGCTGCAAGGTTTTGGCTCAAAGGAACAAGGGCTGACCGATGGGGCTGAGCTGACGCTGTTCGTATGGCGCGAATTTGGCGAAAGCCCCACGCCGCCGGCCATCCAAGGTCCCACCGTGGAACAGGTTGTTCAAACACTGCGCACAGCCTTCGGCGCCGGCGAGGCTGCGAAGGCGGCGGCACGGGCGATACATAAGTTGCCTGACCCACCGCTTTCGCAGCCTCGCTAAAGCTCGACAGCTCCCACAGGGAATCGGTTGTGTTGGTTAGATCTCAGTTCGCAGGGCCATTGCGGCAGGCACAAATCCCGCCAGCGAAGCAATTCAAATGTGGGAGCTGTCGAGCCCCGGCGAGGCTGCGAAGGCGGCGGCACTGGCGAAACATAAGTTGTCTGACCCACCGCTTTCGCAGCCTCGCTAAAGCTCGACAGCTCCCACAGGGGATCWGCTKTRTTGGTTAGATCTCAGTTCGCAGGGCCATCGCGCCATACACAAATCCCCCCAGCRACAAAGATCCMMTGTGGGAGCTGTCGAGCCCCAGCGAGGCTGCGAAGGCGGCGGCACAGGCGAAACATAAGTTGTCTGACCCACCGCTTTCGCAGCCTCGCTAAAGCTCGACAGCTCCCACAGGGGATCAGCTGTGTTGGTTAGATCTCAGTCCGCAGGGCCATCGCGCCATACACAAWTCCCCCCAGCGACAAAGCTCCAATGTGGGAGCTGTCGAGCCCCRGCGAGGCTGCGAAGGCGGCGGCAMAGGCGAAACATAAGTTGTCTGACCCACCGCTTTCGCAGCCTCGCTAAAGCTCGACAGCTCCCACAGGGGATCAGCTGTATTGGTTAGATCTCAGTTCGCAGGGCCATCGCGGCATGCGCAAATTCCACCAGCGACAAAGCTCAACTGTGGCAAGGGTCAAAGCCGTTTTACCATTGGAATACACGCCAACGCCAACCCCGACGGCGAGTGATACACCGCCTGCTCCTCACCCACATACCCGCAGGCCCGGTAGAAGCTCGCCGCATTCAACGTCGAGTCCAGCACGACCTCTTCAATCGCCAGTTCCCGCGCGAGTTTTTCCAGGTGGTCAAGCATCGCCTTGCCATACCCACGCCCGGCGAACTCAGGCAGCACAAACAACGCACCCATTTCATTGTTGTCGAGGTCGAGCATTCCGGTCACAACGGGCTCACCGTTCACCCAGCCCAGGTAAAACGGCTTGTCCATCAGTGTGTCGTAGCCGTCTTCAGCTTTGCCGCGTGTCCACAGCGCCATTTGCTCGGCGGTGTAGGCGCCGATGCATTGGCTGCGGATGGCCAACAGGCGAATGTCGAACGCCGTCTGGGCGTCCGCTGGGATGGCGCGTTTTATCTCTAGCATTGCTGTCTCCGTTCATGACCTCACCGTGCCATTAGCACACTTGTGCTAATCGACCCCTTTACCCGGCGGCGCTATATTCCCCGGCACTTCCAACGTTCCCCCGGCACCGCACACCTGTTGCGTGAGGGTGCATTGCGCGTTGGAAAAACCTAATAATCCCAAGGAAGAAGCATCATGAACCTGCATGCCCCCGTTACCCGTCTCACCCTGCTCGGCGCCCTGATCATCGGTGTCGCCGGTTGCAGCAACGTCAAGCCCAGCGAAGACCATCTCAAGACGCTGTCGGAAACCAACCTCGGTGAACCGGTCAAGCGTATCTCCAATGTACGCAGCGACTCCATGACCACCTACTACATCGCCAGCGCCGCCTCCGGCGATTACAACTGCTCAGTGCCCAGCGGTGCCAGCGGTGGCATGTTTGCCGTGGCCAGCTTTGGCCTGATGAAGCCTGCCGCCTACTGCCAGCCCAAGGGCGCGCGGGGCAATGGCTTGACGCCGTTTAACCAGTAACCCCCGATTGGCTGAGGTCACGCAGCGTGCCGCGCAGTTCTGCAGGCCGCACCGGTTTGGAGAGAATCGCGATCTGGCGGTCGTGCAAGGCCGCCTGGATTTTCTCCACGTCGTGGCCGGTGAGGATCAGCGCCGGCACCGCCCAGCCGCGTTGCTCGCGCAGGGCGTCGATGCATTCGATGCCGGTAGCGTGGTTGCCCAGGTCGTAGTCGGCGACGATGATGTCGCAGTCGCTGGCCAGGCCCTGCCCGCTGGATTCGGCCTGCACCTCGCAGCCCCAGCGCTCCAGCAAGGCCTGGGTGGCCAGCAGCACGTTGTGGTCATCTTCCACCAGGCAGACTTTCAAACCCGTCAGCAGGCCGGCCTGGCGCGCGTCGTCGCGCGCAGCCGGTTGGCGTGGCGCCGTCGCCAATGCCAGGCCATGCAGGCTCACGCAGGTGCCATGGCCCACCCGTGATCGCAGGCTCACCTGCACCCCCATCAATTGTCCCAGGCGCTTGACGATGGACAGCCCCAGGCCCACGCCTTCGACGTCCTTGTCCCGCAGTTGGCGGACCCGATAAAACTCTTCAAAGACCTTTACCTGATGCTCCTCGGCAATACCGCGCCCCTCGTCATGCACCTCCACCGACAAGCTGCCGTCGCGCACGCGCACGCCGATCAGCACCGGCCGCTGTGCGCCGTATTTAAAGCAATTGGAGAGCAGGTTCTGCACCATCGTCGCCAGCATCGCGGGGTCGACCTGCACCCAATGCGCACACGGGCGCAGGCGCAGTTCCACCCCGGCCCAGTGCGCCGCCTCGGCGTGTTGGCGCACCAGGTCGGCGAGGAATTCGCCCAGGTGAATCACCTGGTACTTGGGCAACAGCCTGCCGTTGTCGAGGGTGTAAAGGTCGAGAATCGAACGGAACAGCTGCGACACGTTGAGCAGCGAGCGGTCGATATTGTCCACCAAGCGCTGCTCAGCCTCGCCCAGCTGCGCTTCACGCAAACAGGCGGTGAACAGGCCGATGGAGTGAATGGGCTGGCGCAGGTCGTGGCTGGCCTGAGCCAAAAAGCGCGATTTTTCCAGGTTGGCGGCGATGGCTTCTTCGGAAGCCTTGCGCGTGCGCTCAAGCAAAATATGCGCGTATACCGGGATCACCGTGCTGGTGATCATCAGCATCAGCACCATGAACGGCTGCGCCTGCCACAGTGGCGTCAGCCGGTACACGATCAGCAGCGCGAGCAAGGCCAGGCCGGTGGCAATCGCCAGGTAGCGCGAACCGTAGCGCATGCCGTTGCCCAGGTTGACCCACACCATCACCGCATACAGTGGCAACGCCGGTTCGCCGCCCACCACCAGTCCGAACGAGGTGCCGGTGTAGTCGTGGAGCATGCCGAAAATCCGTCGCGCCGGGTAATGCCCGGGCCAGCGCGCGATCACCTGGCGCAACGCAATGGAGACCAGCAGGAACGCGACGATATACAGGATCACCGGCAAGTAGGTGTCGACCGACTGGCCCGGCAAAAAGCCCAGCGCGCCGATGTAGACAATGGCGATGGCGGCCACCACGATGCGCAGGTTGGCCTGGTCGAGTTCGGAATTGGTCTCATGACTCATGGATGACGTCCTTGTGCGGCATTCGGTCTATCCTTTACGCGCCAGAGGCTAAAGTAGCATGCCAACGCACACCCATGCCCCAGGAAGGAGCACGCCATGACCGGCCGAATCATCATAGCCGACGACCACCCGATGTTTCGCGAAGGCATGCTGCGCACCGTGCAGCGCCTGTTGCCCGAGGCCGTGGTATATGAGGCCGGCGACCTCGACGCGGTGCAGGCGCTGATCCGCGAAGGTGGCGACATCGACACGCTGATCCTCGACCTGCGCTTCCCGGGCCTTACCTGCATGAGCCAACTGGCCGACCTGCGCCAGCAACTGCGGCGCACCACCTTGATCGTGGTGTCGATGGTCGATGACCCGGCGCTGATCGATCAGGTCATGGCCCTGGGCGCCGATGGTTTTATCGGCAAGAACATCAACCCCGATGAAATCGGCCAGGCCCTGTTGGCGATTCGCGAAGGCGAAGTGCTGGTCAAGTTTTCTCCCTCCGGCCTGCTGCCACTGAGCACCCACACCCTCACCGCGCGCCAGCAGGAAGTGCTGCGCCTGATCGCCCAAGGCAAGACCAACAAGGAAATCGCCAAGGCCCTGGCGATCTCGCCGTTCACTGTGCGCATCCATGTGTCGTCGCTGCTGCGCAGCTTGAAAGTGCCCTCACGCGCGGCGGCGGCGGTCAAGTATTCCGGGGAGTTCTAGGCGTTTTCATGGCCTGGGCGGGTGAAGGAATAACGGTCGATATCCGTGCGTAATGTCCACCCCTGCCCTTGCCAATACGCGGCGGCATGGGTGTTGGTCTTGAACACGTCGAGGTGGCATTTGTGGATGCCCAGTTGCTCCAGCGCAGTGAGGCAGCGCTCGACCAACGCTTGGGCGATGCCCTGGCGGCGGTAGTCCGGCAGCACCAGCAGGTGTTGCAGGTAGCCGCGCCGGCCATCATGGCCGCACATCACGCAGGCGATCACGCGGCCTTGCGCTTCGGCAACAAAACTCATCTGCGGGTTGCGCGCCAGGTAGCGCTCGGTGGCCTCGCGGGAGTCGGCCTCGCGCAGGGAAATGCCGGGGGTGTTTTGCATCAGTTCGAGTACGGCGTCGTAGTCGCCAGCCTGCATGACGCGGAGGTTGACCATGGTGATAAAACCCTCTGAGTTGCGCACAAGTTTGCCTGCATCAGTACCCGCCGTGCACCCATGAATACACGAGCGGATCACGCTTCAGCTGTCGCAGTGCAAACCAGGGGCTTTGCAGCAGCGTGTACGGGTCGCCGCTGTGAGCTTGCATCCGATATTTATGCTCACTCCAAAGCTTAATAATATTTTATTAAAAATCGCCCTCCCCCTAGCCTTGAAGCCATGCCCAAGCTGAATCCAACTGCATTACGCAAGGACAGACACATGACTCAAGCCATAACAAAAACAGACACGCTGGTAGTGGGAGCCGGTCAGGCCGGTGTGGCCATGAGCGAGCACCTGAGCAAGCAAGGCGTGCCGCACCTGGTGCTGGAGCGCAGCCGTATTGCCGAGCGCTGGCGCACCGGGCGCTGGGATTCGCTGGTCGCCAATGGCCCGGCCTGGCATGACCGCTTTCCTGGCCTGGAATTTAATGATGTAGCCCCCGACGGTTTTGCGCCAAAAGAACGCGTGGCCGATTACTTCGAAGCCTATGCCCGCAAGTTCAACGCGCCGATCCGCACCGGCGTGGACGTGACCTCTGTGGTGCGCAACGTCGGCCGCCCAGGCTTTACCGTGCACACCAGCGAAGGCGTGATCGAAGCCAACCGTGTGGTCGCCGCCACCGGGCCGTTCCAGAAGCCGGTGATTCCGGCCATCGCGCCCAAAGACAGCGCGCTGCACCAGATCCACTCCGCCGACTACCGCAACCCCGCACAACTGCCCGCCGGCGCCGTGCTGGTGGTGGGCGCCGGTTCATCCGGCGTGCAAATTGCCGATGAGCTGCAGCGTTCCGGGCGCCAGGTATACCTGTCGGTCGGCGCCCACGACCGCCCGCCACGTGCCTATCGCAATCGGGATTTCTGCTGGTGGCTGGGCGTGTTGGGCGAGTGGGACCAGGCGGCGATGAAGCCCGGTCGCGAGCACGTGACCATTGCCGTGAGCGGCGCCCACGGCGGCAAGACCATCGATTTTCGTGAGCTGGCCCAGCAAGGCATGACCCTGGTCGGCCTCACCCAAGCCTTCGACGGCAACGTCGCGCGCTTCCAAGCCAACCTGGTTGAAAACCTGGCCCGTGGCGACGAGAACTACCTGGCCTTGCTGGATGCGGCGGACGCATACATCGAGCGCAACGGCCTCGACCTGCCGCTGGAACCCGAAGCGCGCCGCGTATTCCCGGATGCCGAGTGCATCAAAAACCCGATCCTGGAACTGGACCTGGCCAAAGCCGGTATCACTTCGATTATCTGGGCCACGGGGTTTGCCGTGGATTACAGCTGGCTGAAAGTCGATGCGTTTGACGCCGCCGGCAAGCCGCAGCATCAGCGCGGTGTGGCCAGCGAGTCGGGCATCTACTTCCTCGGTTTGCCGTGGCAATCGCGCCGAGGCTCGTCGTTTATCTGGGGCGTATGGCATGACGCCAAATACGTGGCCGACCACATCGCCATCCAGCGCCAATACCTTGAATACCGCGAACCTGCACCGGTTGCGCACCCATCGCCTGTCATTGCCTGAGCACTTTTTTTCGGAGTTTTTTTGATGCCTACTCACACTCGCATCCGCATGTTCAACACCAAGGAAACCTACCCTAACCAGAGCCTCGACAACGACCTGTGCCAGGCCGTACGTGCCGGTAACACCGTGTATGTGCGCGGCCAGGTGGGCACCGATTTCGACGGCAACCTGATTGGCCTTGGCGACCCCCGCGCCCAGGCCGAGCAAGCGATGAAAAACGTCAAGCAACTGCTCGAAGAGGCCGGTTCCGACCTGAGCCATATTGTAAAAACCACCACCTACTTGATCGACCCGCGCTACCGTGAGCCGGTGTACCAGGAAGTCGGCAAGTGGCTCAAGGGCGTGTTCCCGATCTCCACCGGGCTGGTGGTGTCGGCCCTGGGCCAGCCACAGTGGCTGATGGAAATTGATGTGATTGCCGTGATCCCCGAATAAGGAGCTGCCCATGACCTTTTCAATCGTCGCCCGTTGCGCGGACACCGGCCAGCTCGGCATCGCCATCAGTTCCTCGAGCATCGCCGTGGGCGCCCGCTGCCCATGGCTGCGGCCCGGTGTGGGCGCAGTGTCGACCCAGAACATCACGTTGCCGGCCCTCGGCCCCGACGTGCTCGACCTGCTGGAACAAGGCCTCGACCCTGCGGCCGCCGTCGACAAGGCCCTGACGAGCAACGGCTACAGCCAATACCGGCAACTGACGGCGATTGATCATCTGGGCCGCAGCGTGCATTTCAGCGGCAGCGAAACCCTTGGCACCCACCATGCCGTGTCGGGCGAACAGTGTGTGGCGGCGGGCAATATGCTTGCCGACCGCGCGGTTATCGAGGCGATGGTGCACGCCTTCGAACACGGCGAAGGCCAGCTCGCCGATCGATTGCTGGCGGCGATGCACGCCGCCATCAACGCCGGTGGTGAAGCCGGGCCGGTGCATTCCGCTGCACTGGTGGTGGTGGGCGAACTGACCTGGCCGATCATCAACCTGCGCGTGGACTGGGCCGATGAACAGCCCATCGCCGAGCTGCAAAAGCTCTGGGACGCCTACCGCCCGCAAGTGCAGGACTACATCGACCGCGCCCTCGCCCCCGACCGATCACCGGGCTACGGCGTGGCCGGAGACGACCGATGAGCCGCAGCCGCGAACTGCTGCAGACGCTGGTGGGGTTCGATACCACCAGCCGCGAGTCCAACCTGCTGCTGATCGAATTTGTGCGCGATTACCTCGCAGGCTTCGGCGTGGCTTGCGAGTTGGTCTATAACGAGGAACGCAGCAAGGCCAACCTGTTCGCCAGCATTGGCCCGGTGCAATTGCCGGGCATTGTGCTGTCGGGGCACACCGACGTGGTGCCGGTGGACGGCCAACCGTGGACTGTGCCGCCGTTTGCGCTGACCGAGCGCGACGGCAAGCTGTTTGGCCGCGGCACGGCGGATATGAAGGGTTATATCGCCTGTGTGCTGGCGTTGGTGCCTGCTTTAGTGAAAGCCAACTTGCGTATCCCGGTGCATATCGCCCTGTCTTACGACGAAGAAGTCGGCTGCCTGGGCGTACGCTCGCTGCTCGCAGTGCTGGAGCAGCGGCCGGTCAAACCGATGCTGTGCATTATCGGCGAGCCGACCGAGCTGAAACCGGTGCTCGGCCACAAGGGCAAGCTGGCGATGCGTTGCGATGTGCATGGCGAGGCCTGCCACTCGGCGTATGCGCCGTATGGGGTGAATGCGATTGAGCATGCCGCCGAGTTGATTGGCGAGCTGGGGCGCATTGGCCAGCGCCTGCGCGAGCAGCAGGACCCGCGGTTTGACCCGCCGTTCAGCACGGTACAAACCGGCGTGATTACAGGCGGCAAGGCGTTGAATATCGTGCCGGCCGACTGCCGCTTTGATTTTGAAGTGCGCGCATTGCCGTCGATGGACCCCGGTGAAGTGGCTGAGGAGCTGCAGGCTTATGCCATGCAACAGGTGTTGCCGCGTATGCAGGCCGTGAGTAAACAGAGTGCGATTCGGTTTACCGAGTTGTCGGCGTATCCAGGCTTAGTCACCGACGAGCGCAGCCAGGCAGCGGAGTTGATTGCCGCGTTCAGTGGCTCGCGGGATTTCGGTACTGTGGCGTTTGGCACTGAAGGCGGGTTGTTTGATGCCGTGGGCATTCCCACGGTGGTATGCGGGCCGGGGAGCATGGACCAGGGGCATAAGCCGGATGAGTTTGTGAGTATTGAACAGTTGGCGGGTTGTGATGCCATGCTGGAGCGCATGCTCGACTCAATCCGCACCTGAGCCAGCTCTCCACCAAACACCACAGTTCAACTGTGGGAGCCGGGCTTGCCCGCGATGGCGGTGTATCAGATGGCCCATTCCTAGCTGGCCCACCGCTAACGCAGGCAAGCCAGCTCCCACATTTTTTGCCCTGTGTTCCAGTCCAGGCAACGCACAACCTGTGGACGATCGTTCCCACGCTCTGCGTGGGAATGCCGCCTGGGACGCTCCGCGTCCGGTCTTTAAGCCTCAGTGCAAGCGTGACGCGGAGCGTCACCGGATGCATGCCCACGCAGAGCGTGGGAACGATCTGTACAGGTGATTTTCAGTGTTTATCAGAAGGTATTCAGCCAAGGAGTCTTGCGAGTTCTTCGCGGCAGTAATCCACAAACAGCTGCACCGGCTTGGTCAACGGTGCCCGTCGCAACCAGACGGCGGATAATCCTGAACCGGTGACCGTTTCCGCCAACGGCACACACACCACTTTTTGCCCGTCGTAGGTGTACTCGGTAAACGGCTTGGTCACCAGAATCGAAAAGCCAAACCCGCGCCCGACCATGCCGCGTACCATCTCGATGGACGGCGAGCTGAACACGATATTCGGCGTCAACCCGCGCTCTTCAAAGATGCTCACGAAGTACGTCCGGCTCGGCAGCACATCCAGCAAAATCATCGGCTCCAGCACCAGGTCCGCCAGCGACACCTTGGCCTGTTGTGCAAAGCGGTGATCGGCCGGCAAAAGCGCATACGGCTGCTGCGGCGGCATCAACGGTGTGGTTTCGATGGTGCCGCCCAGGTCGTGCTCAAACAGCATCGCCACATCAATGCTGCCGGCCGTCAGCGCCTGCACCAGTTCTTGCTGCTCGCCGTCGCGAATGCGGATTTCCACCCCAGGCCACAGCGCCTTGAACCCCGCGATCAAGCGCGGCAAATACAAGGGCGCCACCGTCTCAAAGCAACCGATATCGATCTGCCCCGCCACCACGTCATTGTCGGCCAGGGCGTTTTGCTCGAACTCATGGGCCACCCGCAGCAACTCCAGCGCCTTGCGATAAAAGCGCGCGCCGCTGGGGGTGAGTGAAACGCCCTGGGCGTGATGGCGGATAAACAGCTGCACGCCAAAGCTGTCTTCCAGTTGTTTGATCGCGGTAGACACCGACGGCTGGGCGATATACAGCTTGCGCGATGCCTCGGCGACGCTGCCGCACTCGGCCGTGGTGACAAAATATCTGAGCTGGCGCAGGTTATAGGCAGCCATCGGGACCTCCAGAAACGTGGGACTTCGCCCCAAACAAGTGCGTAAAAATCGGCTTTTTCACACTGATTCAAGACCATGCAACATACCGGAGCAAAAAATCCGGTGAGCTATATTTTTTAAGGTCTATAGCAACAAACTTACTAATTTACCTCCCCGCGCCCATTGCAGATGATCACTCCAACAACAAAGCGCCGCCCACGCTGCGCACAGCGAAGTACGTCAACGTACTCACCTTGCCTTGGAGTTCGTCATGGTCACCACTGCAACATCCTCCGCCCCGCTTATCGAAAAACACACGATCGGATACGTGCCCCCCGAAGACCGCCATGGAAAGGTAAGAGACCTGTTCACCCTGTGGTTCGGCGGCAACATCGCGCCGTTGCCGATCGTGACCGGCGCACTGGGTGTGCAATTGTTCCACTTGAACCTGGTATGGGGCATCGTCGCCATCCTGGTGGGCCACCTGGTCGGCGGCGTGCTGATGGCGCTGCACTCGGCCCAGGGCCCGCAAATGGGCATCCCGCAAATGATCCAGAGCCGGGCGCAGTTCGGCTCCCTCGGCGCCCTGTTGGTGGTGGTGATCGCCGGCGTCATGTACATCGGCTTTTTCGCCTCCAACATCGTGCTGGCGGGTAAATCCCTGCATGGCGTGGTCGACAGCGTGCCCGTGCCCGTGGGCATCGTGATCGGCGCCATCGGCTCCGGCATCATCGGCATCATCGGTTACAGCTTTATCCACGTGCTCAACCGCATCGGCACCTGGGTGCTCGGCGCCGGTATCGTGCTGGGCTTCGGCTACATCTTCACGCACGTGCAGACCACCGATTTTCTGACCCGTGGCAGCTTCAATATCTCTGGCTGGCTGGCGACTGTGTCCCTGGCTGCGCTGTGGCAGATCGCCTTTGCGCCCTACGTGTCGGACTACTCCCGCTACCTGCCGGCCGACGTGCCGGTGGCGTCGACCTTCTGGACCACCTACCTCGGCTCGGCGCTCGGTTCCAGCCTGGCCTTTATCTTCGGCGCCGTCGCCGTGCTTGCCACCCCGGTGGGCATGGACACCATGGATGCGGTAAAACTCGCCACCGGCGCCATCGGCCCGTTGATGCTGGTGCTGTTCTTGCTCAGCGTGATCAGCCACAACGCCCTCAACCTCTACGGCGCCGTGTTGTCGATCATTACCCTGATCCAGACCTTCGCCTACCGCTGGATCCCCACCGCCAAGAGCCGTGCGGTGATCTCCACGCTGGTGCTGGCCGCCTGCGCCATCGCCGCCGTGTTCGCCTCCAAAGACTTTATCGGCCACTTCGTCGACATGGTGCTGGTGCTGCTGGTGGTGCTGGTGCCGTGGACGGCAATCAACCTGATCGACTTCTACGCGATTCACAAAGGCAAGTACGACATTGCCTCGATCTTCCGCGTGGATGGCGGCATCTACGGCAAGTACAACCCACAGGCGCTGCTGGCGTATGCGATCGGGATTGCAGTGCAGATTCCGTTTATGAACACGCCGCTGTATGTGGGGCCGATTTCCGAGCACATCAACGGGGCGGATTTGTCCTGGGTGGTGGGGCTGGTGGTGACGTCGCCGTTGTACTTCTGGCTGGCGAGTCGGGACAGCGCTTACAAGCGCCGGATGGACGGCGGGAGGCTGGTAAGCGGGGTTTGATACCGCCCCTCGGCTTAAGCCAAAAGTTCACATGCTGACAGGGTGCCAATACCGTCGCGGGTACGGCGGCATTGGCACCTTCAAGGGCGAATCAGCCCTCCCCTCGAATGAGGGCAGGGTTGCGCTTACGCCCAGTTACGCTGGCGTGAAAACCCTGCGTTGAACCCGGAATCCAGCTCGCCTGCGCCATACCCGGCTTTTTTATACAGGCCGGAAGCGTCGATCTCGCTGCGAGCGCCACGCTGACCGAAACCTGTGTTGAAGCCAGGGTCCAGCTCGCCTGCGCCATGCGCGGCTTTTTTGTACAGGCCGGTAGCGTCGATCTCGCTGCGAACGCCACGCTGGCCGAAACCTGAGTCGAAGCCAGGGTCCACGTCGTCTGCGGCCTTCTTGAACGTGTCATTGACGGTTCTGCTTGCCTCAAACTGAGGCAAGGTTATGCCTGAACTGAAACCATTGATTGAAGACATCGATACACCTCTTTGATAGCTGGAGAAAACCCGTCGCCGGATGGGATCCCGACAGGTCGTTTTCCAGATTACAGCGCGCGGATAAAGCCATTCAATCAGGGCCATTGGGGCAGATGTAACCGCTTGAAACCCAACTGGGCTGGACTCACAGCGTGTCTCGCGTGACTGTAGGCATAATCCTGAACCGCGGGTGGGAAAGCGGTTGCGACGGCCATAATCGCAGGCAAATCCGGGGGATTTACCCGTTAAAAGACAGGTGATGGTTGATCGGTTTTTAACGGCTACATAACTGGTAACGTAAAGTCTCACATGGGCCCTCGATCACCCGCCCCCGTCACACACTGGTTACGCCCCGCCGCCTTGGCGCTGTACAACGCCTGATCCGCCACCTCAACCAAGCCTTGCAAATCCTCCAGCTGAGCCCCTGTGGCCGTCGCAATGCCGATGCTCGCTGTCAGTCGCTCGAACGGGCTGGTGCTGTGCACGATGTGCGCTTGCTTCAGCCGATCGAGAATCAGCTGGGCCACCACGGCGGCGCCGTCACTGTCGGTGTCCGGCATGATGATGCCCATCTCCTCGCCACCATAGCGCGCCACCAGGTCTGACGGCCGCCGTACGCACGCCTCGAAGATTCTGCCCACCGTCTGCAGGCATGCGTCCCCTGCCACATGCCCGTAGGCGTCGTTGAAGCGCTTGAAGTAGTCGATATCGATCATCAGCAATGCCAGCGTCGTGCCCTCCCGCTTGGTGCGCAGCGCCTCCCTGGCGAGGCTCTCATCAAAGCAGCGACGGTTTGCCAGACCCGTGAGGGCATCCTTCATCGCCAGCAACTCAAGCTGCCTGTTGGAGGTGAGCAACTGCTGCTGAGTTTCACGCAACTGGTCTTCCGCCTCGGTGCGCCGACGGATATCCAGGATCAAAAACCAGCCGATAAGGCCGGTAAGGCCCAGCAGCCCCGCCACCACCACCGCCGACAACAGTGCCTCGGTGCGCCACGCGGCAAGGGCTTCGCGCTTGCCCAGCGCCACCGTGGTGATCAGCGGCAGCCGGTCACTCTGGCGGAACGCGTAGAGCCGCTCCACGCCGTCCAGGCTGGAGGTAAACGACGCAGTGCCGACCGACTGATCAACCAGGTACTTGGCATAGATGGGTGACGTGGAAAAGTTGCGCCCCATGTCCTGTTCGCGAAACGGATAACGCGCCAGCAACGTACCGTCGGTATGCGACAAGCCAATTGCGCCGTCCTGCCCGACATCGATCTTGCCGAACAAGCGCAGGAAGTTTTCGATGCCTAAGGTCACCGCCACAACACCGGCAAAACCACCCTGCGCATCATTGAAACGCCGGCTGATGGTCATCACCCATTCCTGATTCGACCGGCTGACAATCGGCGGGCCGATAAAGATTTCGCGGGAAGGATCGTCACGGTGATGGATGAAATAGGCACGATCAGTGCTGTTGGCGCCCGCAGGAATCGGTCGGTTGGAGGACATCAACCAGTGCCCCTGTTGATCGTAGATCGTGACACCACTGAGTTGTGGCATCAGCGGCTGCTGGCGGTTGATCAACGTACTCAGCCGTTGAATCTGCGCCGGCCCGCTGCCTTCGGTTTCCAGACGCTCGACCAGCCCGAGCAACAGCAACGCGCTTTGGCGCACGATGCCTTCGGAATAAGTCGACAGCGCCTGGGTAAGGTTCAGGCCATGGACGTCCACCTCCTGCAGGGCGCGATCTCGAGAGGCAAATACCTTCCAGACCGTCAATGACCCCAGGGAGCAACCGATAACAGCCAGCAAAAGCACAACCAGGTGGGTATCACGCTTCACATTGCTACCTTTGGCAAGCAGGGTTTTCCATAACAGCGGACAGTGGACCTGGGCACCGGCGGCAGCCATTCGCCCTTATTCGCGGGCAAGGATACAAGCAGTTACAAGCCTTCGCAGCAACAGATTATGCGCACGAGAACGGTTCATATTGCCGCGCCTCACGGTGGCCCCACGCAGACGCTTACAACTGATGATGTTCGAGCAAAAAGTCCACAAACAAGCGCACCCGCGCCGGCATCGTCGCGCCGCCGACGAACACCGCGTGAATCGGCTCAACGTCGCCGGGGTTCCAGGCTTGCAGCAGCGGTATCAGCTCGCCACGCCGCAGGTCTTCGCTGACGGTGAACTCGCCGATACGCGCAATACCGGCCCCCACACGCGCAAGCTGTGCCAGCGCTTCACCACTGCTGCATTCGATGTTGCCGCTGACCTTGAGGGAAAACCCCTGGCCGTCGCGCATAAACGGCCAGTGGGGTTCGGCACGCCGAAAGTTGAAGCGCAGGCAATTGTGCCGCAGCAGGTCCTCGGGTTGCTGCGGGGTGCCGTGGCGCTGCAGGTACTCGGGCGAGGCCACCACCACCTGGCCGGTTTCGCCGAGCCTGCGCGCGGTCAGCGGGCTGTCGGGCAGAAGGCCAAAACGTATCGCCACATCGGCCTGGCCGCCGAGGATATCGACCACTTCGTCGCCCAGGGTCAGGTCGACCACGATGTTCGGGTAGCGCGCACTGAAGGCGGCCACCAAGGGCACGATCGTCATACGCCCGTGGCCCAGGGCGGCACTGACCCGCAACCGGCCCCTTGGCACGCCCTGGTCGGCAATCGCCTCTTCCACCTCGTCCATGTCGGCCAGGATACGCCGGGCACCGCGCAGGAACGCCTCGCCCTCGGCGGTAAAGGTGATCGCGCGGGTGGTGCGCAACAGCAGCCGCGTGCCAAGGCGCTGTTCGGCACGCGCGATGATCCGGCTGACCGCCGACGGCGTAAGCCCCAACGCCCGCGCCGCCGCCGACAGGCTGCCCTCCTGCGCCACGCTGGCGAACACCAACATCTCACCCGACCTGCCGTTGAAGTCCATTTGTGCCCCTTGCGCAAAGGTGATTGGCAAAAACGCCATCTACCGCCTTCAAAGGCTGGATCGTAGCATTGGCGGCATAGATAAGGAGCTTTCCATGCGTATCAATCCACCTCTCATTGCGCTCGCCATGGGTGCCTTCGGCATCGGCGTCACCGAGTTCGCCCCCATGGGCATGTTGCCGGGCATCGCTGCCGACCTCGGCGTCTCGATTCCCGCCGCCGGCCTGCTGGTCAGTGCTTACGCCATGGGCGTGCTGCTCGGCGCGCCACTGATGACCCTCACTACCGGCAAGATCCCCCGGCGCTACCTGCTGATCGGGCTGATGGCGATTTTCACCCTGGGCAACCTGATGTCTGCCCTGGCCACCGACTACTACAGCCTGATGATCGCCAGGGTCGTGACCTCACTGAACCACGGCGCGTTCTTTGGCGTGGGCTCCGTGGTCGCCGCCAGCGTGGTCGCCCCGGAGAAACGCGCCGGCGCGGTGGCCGCGATGTTTATGGGCCTCACCCTCGCGACCATCGGCGGCGTACCACTGGCCGCCTGGTTCGGCGAACTGTTCGGCTGGCGCACCGCCTTCTGGGGCATTACCGGTCTCGGCGTCATCGCCATGGCCGCGCTGTGGTTCGCCCTGCCCAACCTCAAGGCGCCGCCACATGTCAGCGTGATGGCCGAAATCCGCGTACTGGGCCGTGGCCCGGTGCTCGGCGCACTGGCCCTCACCGTCATCGGCTCGGGCGCCATGTTCACCGTCTTCACCTACATCGCGCCCATCCTCAGCAGCGAAACCCACGCCTCCACCACTTACATAACCGCCATGCTCGTGCTGTTCGGCGTGGGCCTGACACTCGGCAACCTGTGGGGCGGCAAGGCTGCGGATCGCTCGATAGATCGCACCTTGATCGTATCGCTGAGCGTGCTGATTGTGGTGTTGCTGGCGTTCACCGTGCTGATGCGCTGGCCGTTGCCGGCGGCGGTGGCCATCTTGATATGGGGCGTGGCCAGTTTTGCCCTGGTGCCGCCGTTGCAGATGCGGGTGATGGAAGCGGCTAAGGACGCGCCTAACCTGGCGTCAGCGGTGAATATCGGGGCGTTTAATTTTGGCAATGCGATTGGTGCGGCGTTGGGCGGTGTGGTGATTAATGCGGGCTGGGGCTATCCGGCAATTTCGCTGGCGGGGGCTGGGATGGCGGGGTTGGGGTTGTTGATGGTGGTGGGGTTTGCTTGGCGGTCGAGGGTTAAGGGACTGTTAGCCATCAATTAGGCGTGACAGCCAGCGCTCCAGAGTGTGCCAAAACGGACGCCGAGGAGCATCCTGTCCAGCTAGAGCAGCATCGGGGTCAGACCCTTGGGAGTCCTCAGGGTTTGACCCCGATTTCTGACCCCGATTTCCCAGCGAGATAAAAGCTGAAAGATCAATAATAGTTGTTTTCGTACATGTATTTTATATTTTTATTTTCAGAATTTATATTACGAGTAACGTCACAATACGATGGATTTCTATTTGCGTCAAAGTCAAAGCATGACGCCTCTTCATTTGCTGAACTGCCACCCATGCGAACAGAGGTTACAATCCCCGTCGTGGTATTTTTACTTTTTAGATACTCTAATTTCTGCACATATTCATAGGGTGCATATTGAGTGACTTCAATGAGCTCATTTTTAGAGTTAAATTTAAAGCTTTTTACAATCTCTCCATTTTTCCTCACCTCGGATATCAAATTACTTTCATAGATATACTCTTCATTGGTTTTTATATTTTTCACTATCTTGCAATCAGCATCAAGATCATAATATTCCTCTTCAGCCTTCCCGTGAAACGAGGTCATTTTGTTTTTTATTTTTTTTAAGTTTACAGAAGCCTTTCCAGCATATGTATTTTGCAATTTCATGGACTCAATGCATCCATTGGCACCAAAAGAAACAAAGTATTCTTTCGTGACTTTTCCATCCTCAACATATTTAATAAGTTGAAGGCTATCTTTAACATTCCCATGCATAGGTTCAAATCCAATCAAGGCTGCATAGGATGCTATTGCATCGGAATATTCTTTTTCAGTCGATGCATCCTGGCTACCAACAGCTGCAGTAGTTGCAAAAACACTCAATAGAATTAAAAGAAAACTCCCGATATGGTTAAAGGTCTTGAAAGGCAGCCTTGGATTGCTATTGGGATCGTTCACTTTCATCAGGTTGGGTTCAGTTCTACTATCGATCATTTGCAAAGTCCTTTTTTTTGCGGCTAGAGCACTCGATTATTATTTGTAACGACCTGCACCAGGTTCCGAAATAGACAGAGTCATGGATGCGCCTCGATTTACGGAAATATTTTCTTCTGGCATATCGATTTCCTTTTTCAAACTGAGAACAAAAACAAGAGCCAGAACAAGCTTATTTGAATGAAAGTCTTCTGACTAGTCAATGATCGCCCTCCTGTATCTACGACGCGTTAGAGGACACAAGCCAACACACAGAAAAACTGTTTATAAACACAGCCTTCGCAACGAGAAAACACCCGCTAACGCAAAACACGCCGACAGGTGGCGATGAATTCTATTGGCCATCATTGGAAGTAGTCAGCCAATTTGGGAATGCTTGTGCTGCGATAGGCGAAAAAGGCGCCATATCGGCGCCTTAACGTAATCAAGCGATTTTGATCACCACCTTTCCAAAAGCTCCCCTCGCCAGATGCTCATAAGCTTCCCGTGCTTTCTCGAACGGGTATACCTGATCGATTACGGGATGGATCTTGTGTTCGTTGAGGAATGCGTTCATGCGGTCGAATGATGAGCGTGGCGCCACGGCGATGCCGCGGATAGTCGTCTGACGGAAAATGAGCGGCATCAGATTGAGTTCAACGGTTTGCCCTGTCAAAAAGCCGATCTGCGCAATACGCCCCGATGCCTTGGTCGCTGCGACCGATTGATTGATGCCGCTGCCGCCGGCGACATCGAGCAGCAGATCCACGCCCTTGCCTTCGGTCAGCTTCAGCACCTCGTCCGCCCATTTCGGGGTCGTTCTGTAGTTGATACCCGCCACGGCGCCCAGCGCCTTCACGGCTTGCAAATTCTGGTCGCTGCTCGACGTCGCAATGACCTTTGCGCCAAGCGCAGTTGCGATCTGCACGGCAAATATGGACACGCCTCCGGTGCCCTGAACCAACACGGTCTGGCCCGGCTGAATGTGTCCAAAGTCCACCAGCGAATACCAGGCCGTGAGCGCAGCAATCGGAAGCGTTGCCGCCTCTTCGTCGCTCATGTTGTCAGGTGCGCCGACGGCGCTGTCTTCATGGATGATCATGTATTCGGCTAAACCGCCGGGCAACGGCGAACCGAAGCAGTAATCGGGTTCGTTCGGCCCTGGCTCGCCATCCAGCCAACGTGAGTAGAGATGCGAGTTGACGCGGTCACCGACTTTAAAACGTGTGACGTCATCACCGACCGCTGCCACGGTGCCGGACGCATCGCTCACTGGGATCAGTGGTTTGGGCACCTTGTGCGGCTCATAAATGCCGTCGACGATAGCCTTGTCGCGAAAGTTGAGCGAGACGGCACCGACCTTGACCAGTAACTCGCCGGCCTTGGGGTGCGGGGTCGCCACCTCTCCCACTTGCAGGTTGTCGAGGCCGAAATCTTTTAATAACCAAGCTTTCATTGCGAATCTCCCAATACACGTCAATGGCCACAAACCAGGATCGGTTCGGCCTTGCGTGCATTTTTTGCTTTTGAGGGCGAGCAATAAATGCGTGGAAAAAGACATGATTGTTCTATCCTTGGACAACAATCATATTCAACTGGGTTATTCAGCCGGGGTTGATAGGAAAGCGTCATGGAATTGCTTCAATCGATGCGACTGTTCGCCAGGCTTGCCGAACTCGGCAGCTTTACCAAAGCCGCCGAATCGCTGGACATCGGGCGACCTCAGGTCACTCGGTCTATCCAGGAGTTGGAGGCGTCATTGGGCGTGCGCCTGTTCCAGCGCACCACTAGAAAGGTGGCACTCACCGCCGAGGGTGAGCGTTTTTATGAGCGGGTACAGGAAATTCTGGCGGGTATTTCTGCTGCGACGTCGATGTTCGACCGCTCCGGGGCAACGCTTGCAGGCCGACTTCGCGTCGATATCCCGACCGCTTTCGCGCAAATGGAATTCATCAAGAGCCTTAAAGAATTCACTGGCGCCTACCCTGGTATAAACATGATTCTTGGCGTGACGGACCGGGCTGTCGACTTGGTCGGTGAAGGCATTGACTGTGCGTTGCGTATTGGCGATCTACCGGATTCAACGCTGATCGCTCGCCCTATCGCGATGGCGACCATGGTCACCTGTGCCGCGCCCGAATATCTGCGGGAGCATGGCGAACCAAAGACACTCGACGATCTGGCCGCTCATCGAGGCGTCAACTTCTTGTCCGGTCAGAGCAACAGGACATTACCTTGGCATTTCTCGGTAAAGGGTCAGGATCGAGCGTTTGTCAGTAATGCCGGCATCACCGTCACCGAATCGAATGCGTACGTTCAGTGCGGCGTATCGGGTTTCGGAATAATCCAGGCGCCGGGGATCGCCGTAGCAGAGCATTTGGACAGTCGTGGTTTAGTCGAAATTCTAAGGTCCTATCGGCCAGCCCCTCGCCCGGTGTCGTTGCTGTACCCCAGCCGGACGCATCTGGCGCCACAGGTTCAAGTGTTTATTGAGTGGCTGCAAGAGCGCTTTCCGCAGCTTCATTCTGACTGGCTGGAACCGTAGCGATCATTGAACCGGTTGTGTAAACGTCCGGTAGGAGTCCAAAGCTGCCCCTTACGAACGAATGCTTTCGGCCAATAGCACTCACTTAAGTATCGACTATGCTTGGGGCGATTCAGCCCTGTACCTGAAGGATCTAAACAATGGGGTACCTTGTCGTTGCTCACGCGATGAATGTGATGCCGGAGCTAGAGCCACTTTCTACTTTGCCGATGAGCATTGGGTGGTCATTGCACCAGGATGAAAGCGCCACGTCGTTCTACTTAGACACGTTCAAGGCTGGCGAAGAACGGAAATGGCCCTTTACATCGATGCCACCCACCAAGGATGTACCACTTGAGCTCCCTCAAGAATTGGCAGCTTTATCGCGAATATACAAAGTGCTTAAGGATGCTCAGCTTGCTGACTACTTCAAGAGAGCATTCCTGAATGTAAATTTAGCGCTAAGTAAAAGCCTTCAATTACCCGTTTGCAGCTTTTGCACGGATGACGATGGGCTGGATTTTGTGTGTGTATCGTCGAATGGTGAACTGCAAAAGCTGCGTTGCGTTTGCGGTGATCTGGATATCACCTATGAACTTGGGACAGTCATCATCCAGCCGCTTCTGATAGATGGCGTTGAAGGCACCGACGCAAGTAGTCTGCATGACCCAGAGAATGGCATTCACGTCTTGAGTCGGAATATAGGGCCTTCGTCGTTACTTCATGCAGTGGCTTCAGCAGAAACCACTCGCTTTCTACAAGCAGAAAGCCCCCCTCTGGGTCTGGGTAGCTTCGAAGGTATGGAGGTCGCTCCGATAACGATTGCAGGTTCTAAGATCGCCTCGCTAGCGCCTAAGGTGGTTGCTCAGAAGGCGTGGTGGAAGCGGTGGTAGTCGTATCGACGCCTTCGGTGAAATGTAGTCAATTATCAGCATCGGAAAATTGGTGCCGATAATGGGGTGCCAAGGCTCGAAAATTGGCCGGAAGCGGTCTGTCATGAGCGGCTACTGTCGGCCAATAGCGGAAAATAGGTGACCAGAAAAGTCGAAAGAGGAACGAGCCACCAGGACTGCGGCGACTACGCCCTATCTATTCGCCCGGAGTAGCAACCCTGCTTGGCATTGTGAACGTGAATGTAACTAATCTCTGAATCGGCAAACATCCGAGTAACAACAGGTTCTATTGCTATTCCATCAACGACGTCGGCATTGAGCATCATCCCATCATCAGTGAATGCACGAAGTGATAGCAGACGGATTCGCATAGACTCGGGTATCTGATCGACTGCGTCATAAGCTTGCATAAAACGGGGTCAGACCCTCAGGAATTCCTCAGGGTCTGCCCCCGATTTCCTCAAGCACTCAGGCGTGCCGTCACTTCATTCAACTGCCCTGATAACCCGTGAAGGTTGCGGCTTGCAGCTTCGGTACGCTGCATGTTGTCCAGGTTGGTACTGGCAATCGTGGTGATTTCGGTGAGGTTGCGCGAGATGTCTTCCGCTACCGAGGTTTGCTCTTCGGCGGCAGTGGCAATCTGGCGGTTCATGTCGCGAATGGCTTCCACGGCATGGGTGATGCGCTCCAGCATGGCGCCGGCTTCATTCACTTGCGCGACACTTTCCTCACTGCGCGACTGGCCACTTTCAATAGCATGAGCCGCGTCCACCGCGCCGGTTTGCACCGTTTGGATGATCTGGTTGATTTCGATGATCGACGCTGCCGTGCGCTGGGCCAGGCTACGCACTTCGTCAGCCACGACCGCAAAACCGCGTCCGGCTTCACCAGCACGTGCCGCTTCGATCGCCGCGTTCAGCGCCAGCAAATTAGTTTGCTCGGCGATGCCGCGAATCACTTCCAGCACCTTGCCGATACGGCCACTGTCGGTTTCAAGGCGACGGATGACCGTGGCGGTGTTGGCGATCTCGCTACGCATCCGGGTGATCGTGTGAATGGTGCCCTGCATGACTTTTTCGCCCTGCTGCGCGGATTGGTCGGCATCATCGGCGGCGCGTGCGGCATCGGCTGCGTGACGAGCAACTTCCTGGGCGGTGGCGGACATTTCGTTCATCGCCGTAGCCACCTGATCGGTACGGTTGAACTGCTCGTTGGTGCCGCTGGCCATGAGAACGGCGATGGCGTTTAACTCACCACTTGCGCTGTCCAGATCCTTGGCGCTGCGCTGCAAACGGTTGAAGGTTTCAGCGAGAAAGTCGCGCAACTTGTTGGCGGCCATGGCCAGTTTGCCCAACTCGTCTTCTCGGCTGCTGGCCACGCGTTCGGCAAACTTGCCTTGGCTCAGTTGCGCCACGTAGTCGATCAGCTTGCGGATGGGGTCAACCAGGTTGCGGTTGATCAGCCAAAGGCTCAACAAGCCGATCAACAACCCCGAGGCGAGCATAACGATAATCCCCAGCATCACCGTGCGCTTGGCAGCGGCGCTGATCAGCGTGGATTGCTCGGTGCCCTGCTTGCGCAAGTCGCCGACAAGCTCGCTCATCTGATCGCTGGTGGCACGGTCCACTCCTTTGACGGCGGCGTCGCCTGCGGTGGGGTCTGCACCCGCGGCGATATAGGCATCGCGACCTTTCTGGTAAGCGCTGCCCAACTGACGGTGTTCGTCACGCAGGCGTTCGATACGGGTCTTGAGTTGGCCGTCCAGGCCTTTCTGGTTAGCCAATTCGCCAAGGATGCCCTGTACGTCGCGCTGACGGTCTTCGAATTGCTTCCAATATTTATCCAGGTCCGCCGGCTGCTTGCCCCGCAGCAATACGTTTTTCCATTCCTGAACCTGCACCTTGAATTGCAGGTTGGCCTCGTCGATCAATTGCGAAGTGTGCAACGGACCTTCGATCAGGTTGGCGTAGTTTTGCACGCCGCTGGACAGGAAATGAAAGCATGACAAAGCAATCAGCAGCATCGCCAACAGGCTGCCGCTCAACAACGCGAGGATTTGGGCTCTTAGGGATTTTTGCAGCATCGGATGATACTCATGACAGGAATGAGGTGCGCCTGATTGGGCGCGAAAGACGTCCAAACATCCCTGTCTGCGGTTCCGGTTCGTGGCCGGAGCCGCGCAAGCTAACACCTGCGTCATCGGCGTGCCAGAGCGGTTCTTGAGATGAGTCCGACAGTCGGTGCCTTATAAAAATTCTCGGTTATCATCCTCCTTGGGATTTTTCAGGGGCTGGTCCTGATTTGCGCTTTGGGGATAAGAATGATGAGAGCCATGGCGACTACACGCACGTGCCGCCCCACAAAATGAGCATTACGGAAAACATGCCTGTGCCCGACTGCGACAACGCGTCGCTCTCGCACTCTGTTTTACCCCCTATTTCTTCACAAGGCTTCCCTATGTCATTCGTAACCGTAGTGCTGCTCGACTCCTGGCCACAGCCAAGTACATCGCCCGAACCCGTTGTGTTTGCCACGGACACGCAGCTATGTTTACGGTATTGCACCGCAGAGGAAGAAATAGCCGTAATCCATTTCCCCCTGGTTAAAAAAATTCAGTTCGGCTCACCAAACGACGAGGCTTTGGGCGGCCATCCGCTTATTAGACTTGGCATCAAGCCTTATCAAATTCATCGAATAGATAATTCGCCCTGGCTAGCAGAGCTTGAGCAAAGAAACGCCATTCATCCGCGACACGATAAGCAACGGTTTCTAAAAGATGCCATCCATTATGTCTTTACGTTTCAGGACTCTACACTGGAATGCATCGTAATTGAGGGGCAGTTCTGGCATCCAAAAGTACAAATATTTACCTCGGAGCAGAAGGCACAAGATGCCTGGCGCGAACTGATAAACGACGTGGACGCATGGTCCCAATAGTCACGAGTGGATGATCGCTTTGGGTCGTATTGAGTCTTTCGCGACGGACAGTAAAACGGGGTCAGACCCTCAGGGATTCCTGACCCCGATTTCCTCCCGGAGGCGACAGAGAGCCGCCACATCCCGGAGAAATTAGCGTTATATCAATAGCCAACTGATACACATGACGGTAACGGACGTGAAAGCAACCAGTGTCGGTATGACCATCCAGTACTTGAGATATCGCGGGATATTTTCAACGTCCTCAACTCGTACTAAACGCCTCCATTGAAATATTCTTGGAGCAAGAATGATGATAGCCATGGCAACCAGCCGCTGAGGCCTTCCATCAAAAGGGGCATGACGAAAAATACCCCTGTGCACAGCGATGTAAGCGCTGCCCTCCACATAGCGCTCTGCAGCGTCGAGCTTTTTGAACATGGCACATGAAAACAGCGGGAAGCTTAATATCATGACGATCCCAGCGCCCATGCCGATATATTCAAAGACCATTTAATCCCCCACCGTCCTATAGAGAAATTTCCCTGTGCCTTCTCCCAAAACGCTGCGGGCTTTACCTACAGCAAATCCGCCTGCGGCACCGCCGACAATGGCGCATGCCAACGCTCCGGCACCTGCTGTGGGTATGCCAAAAACAATCATGCAGGCGCCGACACCGATAGGCGCCCCAAATATCCCGCCCACAGATGCACCACCCACCCCCAACACCAACTTACCCCCTTCAACATACGTCGCCTGCGTACACTCTTGCTCACGCCCTGTGGAACACGCCTCCGTTATCTCCAACGCCGTCGCCCCAACATCCAACGCTATGCCAATGTAAGTCCCCTTCTTCAATATTTGCGAGGCCTTGGCCAAACGCTTAACCCTTTCCTCATACCCCCGAATTTCCCCGTATTGCCAGTAGCTTTTACTGGAAATCCCCAGCATCTTTTTAATCGAACCTTCGTTTCGTAACCCCGTACCAAAGCGCGCCATGCCCGAGATTTGGCTATCCAACTTGGCAAACAGCGCCCTTCGCTTAACCAAAAACTCCTCCCTTGCCCCAGTGGTGCCTTTGCTCAAGTACTGCTTATGCAAACTCTCGATTTCGATAAGGGTCTTCTCAACTTGCGCCAGATGCTTGCTCCATGCACTGCTGGCAGTGCCGGTGCCAAGGGACGAATAAGTCAAGATGGCCTGCACCTGATCATAGTTTTTGATCAGGAACTGGTCAGTTGCGGAATACGCCAACAGGGCGAGCTTTATATTTTGTGCCGAGCGCATAAGCTGTGCCTCTTCAGCGGTGCAAGCGGCGGTTCGGCTATCTTCAATGATCACCAATTGCCCAGGCAACACCACCGTGTTGCGGATGTGCTGATTGAGGATGTCGAATTTGGTCTGCGTACGCGGATCAAGCGCCAAGCTTAGTTTAAGCAATGGATAGGGCTGGGGTCGTTCATTGATAAATGCGTAGGGTCCCTGCATGCGTGCACCTCCAAGTGACTGAGGCGCACGACTATAAGAAGGCGCTACAGCGGAGGTAAGACGTGTATAGGGATGGTTCTAGCGTTTCAGAAATGAACTACTTCACTCTAAGTGCATGCCTACGCACTGGACGCTCCGGGGCTTCACGGCATAGTCATTAAGGAGCTGAAAAATTAATAACCCAAGGGCAATTCACCGTTATTTCAAACCTGGCCAGACGCCTATTCTTCGCACTTATTGCTTGACTCATTCTGATTGATCAGGTCTGTTAACGCCGCCTCTACCGCCATTAATAAGGACATTATGAAGCCTCTTTACCTGTGTACCGTTCTGCTGCTTGCAGGCTGCGCCCCAGCGCCCAAATACCTTGTGCCTGCGGGGGCGCCCCAGGCGATGATCCGCAGTGAATTGGTGTCGATGGAAAATTATCGAAACAACGTGACGCTGGTCCAGGCGCCAGCCATCGGCTGCAAATACGGCAGAACCGTGGCGACTGAGTCGGGGATAGGGAAGCAGTTGGTTTCCGTTTCTGAGAACGTCTCGACGCCGGAGGGTTATTTCCCGATTGAAGCCGGCAAGCCTATGCATTTGGAAATGCGCGGCATGGCCAATGCCCATCGCTCGTGCAGCGTATCGTTTATCAGCGAATTTGCGCCGGGCGCACGCTATGTGATTAAAGGCGGGATTGCCGACGTCCCAGGCTCGCTGAGCCGTTGTTACATCGACATATTCAATGTCGATACGGGCGTGCGCGTGCCCACGGCCAAAGAGCCGAAAATAGAACGTACTTGTGCGTTGGATCAGTTACCGACGTTCTAGCGTAAAAGCGGGGTCATGACCCCGTTTTACTTAAAGCCTAGTTCCCCCGCCCTCCCCCAAACGACCACTCATCACCGGCCGTGGTGGTGATCACCACCATCACGTCCTCCGCGTTCAGCCCCGTCGCCCGCCCCAGTTTCTCGACCAGATCACGGTAAAAATGCTGTTTCGTCGTAACACTTCGAGCACGGCCGGCAGTAATCGCGATCAGCACAAAGTCATGGCTACGCGGCCCACCCAGGTAGTGGGGATCGAATATCAGCTCGCCGACCTCATGTTGGTGAATGACCTGGAAGCGATCTGCCTTCGGTACTTCGAAGCTCTCGACCAGGGCGTCGTGCAACCCCTGAGACAACGCCTGTAAATACTCGGCTGACTTGCCTCGGTGCAGCGAAATTCGTGCAAACGGCATCAGCGCTTACTCCTGACATTCTGAAAGGCCAACCTGTAGTTCGCTCAGCACCTTCAGCGCCGAAGCGGCCGTCGGCCAACCTGAATAAAACGCCAGATGGGTGATGACTTCGGCCAGTTCGTCGGCACTCACGCCGTTATCCAGCGCTCGTTGCAAATGAAACGGCAGTTGCTCAAGACGGTACATCGCCACCAGCGCAGCCACCGTCACCAAACTGCGTTCACGGGGCTTGAGTTGCGTACGCGTCCACATGTCGCCGAACAATATGTTGTCGGTCAACTCGGCAAACTTCTGCGGATAGTTGCCCTGGGACTCTCCCCCAGTGGCCATAGCTGTATTCATGATGTTTTCCCCTTCGATGTCCCGATCTGAAGGATGAAAATTATCAAGTCGCAACCCTTCCGAATATCAGATTTAATAGCATCCACCATCCGGAATTAGTGGACTATTGAATGCGCCGCCCCACCTTCGATCTTGATGTATTGCGCACCTTCGTCACGGGTGTGGAATTCAACAGCTTTGCCAAAGCTGCAGATCGTCTTGGTCGGTCGACGTCTGCCGTGAGTGCTCAGTTGAAGAAACTTGAGGAGCAGATAGGCACGCCGGTACTGGCTAAATCCGGTCGCGGGCTGGTCTTGACCCCCGCAGGCGAAACACTGCTGAGCCATGCCCGCCGGTTACTGGAGTTGAACGACAGCATTTTCCACAGCGTGCATCAAAGCCAGACCGCCGGAACCCTGCGCCTGGGGCTTCAAGAGGACTTCGGGGAACATTTCCTGAGCGATATCCTGCGACGCTTCGTACAGACGTACCCGAGGGTGAGCCTCGAAGTCAGGATCGCCCGTAATGAGGAACTGCTGACGCTGGTCGAAAGTGCAGCCCTGGACCTGGCCCTGACCTGGGACACCGGGCACCTGTCGCCCTATGCCACGCGCCTGGGCGAAACACAGATGCACTGGATCGGGCCGCGCGATACGCCATTGCCGACGGCCGCTGACGACTCACCGCTGCCCTTGATAATGTTCGACGCGCCTTGCGTACTTCGCAGCGCCGCCACCCAGGCGCTGGACGCCGCGCAAATACCTTGGCGCATCGCCCTCACCAGCCCCAGCGTGGCGGGTATCTGGGCGGCCGTCGCTGCCGGACTGGGCGTGACGCTGCGTACTCGCATTGGGTTGCCGAGCCATCTGAGTGTGGTTTCTGGTTTACCCGCCGTACCGAGTCTTGGTTATGTGCTGCACAGCGGTGGCGGCGAGCCCACTGCGGCGGCCCAGCAATTGGCTGGTTTGATCGAAGCAGGCCTGCAGGAACAGGCATTTCGTTTTACGGTTGCGACATAATTGAAAATGCGTAATCCGTTTGCGTACTTGAAGGACGTTCTTACACGCCTACCGACGTAGCGGGCGAGCGAGATTACTGAGTTGCTGCCACACAGGTGGGCGCCTGTTTAATCGCGGAAGGTGTGTTGGGTTAGACTGTACTCACTTCATACAATTACGCGAATCTTATGCATCAACTGCCTGAACTCGACGAGGTTACAAAAGCGAAAATTCGCAGGCTGCTGACTGCGGGCATGATTTATCCCGTCATGAACTACACCAAATGGGCTGAGCTGATCAAAGCAATGATTAACACCCCGCAAATGAAGCCAGAGTTCAGATTGCACAGTGTCTTAGCTCCAAGCGATTACTGCACAGATTGGGATCGAGAATGGCATTACCACATCCATCCGGTAGCAGAAATTGAGTGGATCGAACTCAGAGCGGTCTCACTCGATTGGCTACTTTCCACGCTAAGAAAGCACAACCTTCCCTTCTCTCTAGAGGATGGGGTGCCACGCGTTTGGGGTTATACCAGACCTAGCATGCAGCATCTTTGGGACTGAGTTCCTGAGGTTTCGCCTAGGCAGCAAACTTATGCTAGATGACTTTGCCGGACGCATTCAAAATTCTGACAAGTGAGCGATGTTCAAAGAATATGAGTTGTTTCTGCATTCATGCGGCTCTGAAGACTACTGGTCGGATGAAGGCATTGATGTTGCCGGTGCTCAGGTCTCTGAATTCACCGCGTCTGACTGGTACGAACTTGAATCCGCCATTGGCGTGAAGCCTGATGTGTGGCTGGGCCGATGTGCCGAATCGCTCACCGATTGCAATGATGTACACGCGTTGCAGATACTGTTAAGGCTGCTTGAAGCGAAAGAGGAATCGGTGGTCATTCATGCGCTTGAGTCAATCGATGCGCTCTTTTTAGCCGGTTACATACGGAACGTGAGCCCTGTCATCACGGCCTTGAACGAAAGGGTTGATGCTTACACTCGGACCCTGGAATTGATGGTGGCTACCTTGATCAGGAAGCTCAAATAACGAACGACGGATGTATTGCCCGGACGGTTACGAAACAGCTACGAAAGGGGATGTAATACCGCAGCCTACTTGGTCGACCGTGGCCATGTGGCCGGTATGTACCATTGAATAGCAATGGGCAAAGTAACCGTTGTCGGGCCATGCGTGAAAACACGAATGCCCGCTTGTAGCCGATAGCGATCAGCCAACTTGTCTCAATAGGGATCGAGCCCTGCGTCGATGCCAGCCTGCTTAGCCAGCTCGATCAGGTTTTCGACGCAATCTTGCTCAATGATGCAACCCACATAATCGGCGCCGCCTGTATCCACATGCAGAAAGCGCTTCCCGAACCCGGTCAGCCATTGATCGAAATCGATCAGCACTTGCATCAGTGCTGGCGTCTCTTCCAGCGTGTAGGCATAAATCTGGTCAATACCGCTGGCTTCAACCAGTTTCGGTGCCAGGTACTTGAAATCATCGAAGCCGTCCACGTCCACGGCCATGAGAACCATATTATTGAGTAACTGGCCTTTCTCAGCGTCCAAAAGACCACTGACCAACGCGGTGACCGGGTCTTCACCTAGGTTGTAATAGCGCGACACCCTTCTCACGAGACGAGCACGTTCCTTTTCAGGCTGCCGCGCCAACAGGGCCTGGGTGAACGTTCTCAGTTGCGCACCGAATGGATAAAGCTCACGCATAATCGCGGCATCGCTCAACCGTGGTTCATCTGGTGGGGGTTGTGTGAAGCGATCGCCGAACAATCGACTGAACAAGCCCATCGCCGTTTGTTCTCCTTGGTGGGTGAAGCTTCTGGCGCGAAGCTTACCCCAGCGGCTCGATGACGGCGAATAGGGTCAGGGTTGATATCTACTCAGTCTACGTGTGGCAGCAATCGACCCAGAGCGGCCTCTCAGTGAGCTAAAACTGAGATTGTCAATCGTCAAACAGAGTCCAGCCATGGCAAATGCCGTCAAAGTCTTTCGCCGTAAAAAATAATACAAGTTCCTCTGGGTCAAATTTTGTGTATAGCCAGTGCCCAGGAAGAGGGCCTCTCGTTATCACGTATTCCAAGCGGTACTTTTGAACAACTGCAGAACTGAGAGAATCTGAATTCAATTCAAATCTGTCACCTTGATTGAGCGCCCAGAGCTTTCCAACAAGGCTAGCGTCAAGTACCACCTCTTCAGCTATCTCCATCAGATGCCGTGTATGCAGTTTTTTTTGAAGCCTAACGCTTCTAGCCATGGATCAACCTACCTATAAACAGTCCGAAGATCGGCAAAATAATACTGGAACGCGGAGATGACCGCTTTGTGGCTATTTCAGCCGATTCCGACAGGCAGCTATTGGCCGTTTGCTGCCGTTCACGTTCGACGGCTCTCAGCTATTGGCGTCCGGTTACACTAGAAGCAAGTCGACCAATTTCTACCAGCTATGCACGTAGCCCTGCTAGGGGCTCCCGCTGCAAACGACTGAGCAGGCCGAACGCGCATGGCTGCGCAGGCCTGTGAACCTAGCCAAATCTTCCTGACCTAGGGATGGAAAAGTTAATGACTGAGGTTGATACATCCTCTCAGTTGCACCCTGGCTAACCACACCTTATAGTTCGCCCCGTCGCCAGCCATGGCCAGCGACAGGGTTTCGCAGCCCTAAAAACTATTACCAGTACCGTCAAACCCGACGCAGCCGATTCACAGCTGTGTCTCGTTTTATGGCGGTTGTGCGTGGGAGACCTTCGGGTCTGCCGGGTCTGGTAATAGTCCTCCGGTCTGCGAACCCGCGCACAGCTGCCACCCGTTTGTTTCGCAGCAAAAGGTGGCAATTTTTCTTTTTTAAGGACTATTACCATGACTACTCAACACCCGCCCCGCCGCTTCACCCCCATGTCCCAAACCGCAACTGAATACCCTGTCCTGCTCATCGACAGCGACGCCCCGCTCAGCGAGCTGCACGCCTGCGCCAGCGAGCGTCTCAATGCGGCCCTCGCCTACCTGCACTTGATGGCCTGTTCCAATGTGTCGGACTACGCCGAGCATGATGTTAATACCGTCGCCAATACCGCGCGGATCATGATCCAGGATGTGTCGGATGTGTTTACGGTGATGGAGCGACGCGGGTTTGATGTGCCTGCTGTGAGTTGATGTGATGTGAGCTGTGAGGAAACCCGCTTTGGCGGGTTTTCTGGTTTTTGTGGGGCTGGAAATGGGGGGTTGATCCAGCCTTGTTGGTGGCTGTGCCGCCGCCTTCGCTGCCTCGCTGGGGCTCGAGAGCTCCCACAGTTTGAAGTGTGCTCATCACCGGTTTGGCGTATTTTTGGGGGCTCAGCTTCGCCATCCGATGCGTGCCGATCATTGTATGTCGCGAGAGGCCGTTTTCCGCCTAAAGCCGGCAGTGTCTGAATCATTGCGAGCAGCCCATCGACTGCTCAAGTTCACGCGCTCTCTGGCGGACCTTGAACAAGCCAACAGAATCAGACGCGAACACTTGGCCGAAGGGCCGCAATATCGGCCGACAATGCCCCAGCCGGTGTCACTCCTTGGTCAGATCAACCAACGGCGTCTGCCGCACCTCAGTCTCCCGCCCATCCTGAATCTCGCTCACCTGCTTCAAGGCCTTATCCACCGCCGCCTTATCCGCTAACAAGCTGTAGCTGATGCGGAACTGCTTGTGTTCCTTGGGCCCAATTGTCGGTACCAGGTTCAGTGGCCGCTGGTAGCGGCGGTTGTAGGAAAAACTTGTCCCTGGCTCCAGCCCCGTGACATAGCCCTGGCCTTGGGTATCGGTGTTTTTCCACAGGGAAAACACGGGCAGTGTCTGGGTATTGAAGCCGACCGCAACGCCCAGGCTGCCGGCCTTGTTATGCAACACGGTCAACGTATCGCCCTTGGCATCGGCATACGGCACCACGTTGTACACCGTTTCGTCGTAGTCCTTGGTCGGTGCGCGGTAGGTTTGCCAGTCGGGCAGATCGCCCTTGGCCTTGTCGTTGAACGGCGACACCTGTTTTACCGGCGCGGCGAAACGAGCGCCCTGCTCCAGGAACGGGGTGCTGAAGTTGCTGTGATACAGCGCCTGGTATTCCTTCGGATAGTCGCCGTTGTTGGTCAGGGTGTCGTTGAGGGCGAACACGACGCTGCCGGGTTCGGTGACCAGTTCGGTGGCGACCGAGAAGTCGACCTTCTTGAACGCCTGCTCTTTCAATTCACCGCGCAGGGTGATGGCGTACGGTGGTTTTTCATCGATATGCAGGGTGACTTTGTTCGCAGGAATGTTGGCGGCCCGACCGTGCAGGGTCAGCAGTTCGCCGTTGTCGACGCCGGGGTGGCCGACCCATTCGTATCCGCAGCGGGCGACCAGTTCATTGAAACCTTCCAACCAGCCCAGACCACCGCGGCCATTGAGTTCGATGAAGGACGGATTGACCACTTCCTTGACCGGAGAATCCCAGCCCATGCGCACACTGCCGACCGAGGCCTGCAAGACGTTCATGCCGCGAGTCGGCACTACCGAGAGTTTCATGGTGCCGTTATCAATGTCGACGATGCTGACGCCCTCCTGCCGACCGCCGTGCAAGGTGCGCAGGGTAACGCTGAAGGGCTTGTCGGTTTTTATTCCGAGTTGCTGGCTGGTGATCTGCCAGCTCTGAGCGGCTTTGTCGGTGTCGAGCAGAACGTAATCCCAGGCCATGGCGTGGGAGGCAGCGGAGAGTGCGCTGAGGGCAACGAAGAGTTTGAGCGGGGTCATGGCGGCAGCCTTTCTTGGAGTTGTGCCATTTTTATAAACTTGATGAAACGTTTCAGCAAGCTAAAAAATTGACTTTATTCCGACGAGGTTGGCAGCGGGCAGTGGGCGTAAGGCAAGAAACGGTAATGTCGTTGATAGCCGCTTGCGGCCCTTCGTTACGGTCAGCAATCGGCCAAAAGCAGCCATTCGCACGCTTGTATAAAAAGTCTTAGATTCACATTTCCTTATAAACGGCTATCTGGTTACGGCCACGGCCCTTCGCCAGATATAGTCCCTTGTCAGCGAGTTCGATCAGCATTTTGCTGCTTTCAGAACTTATCGGTGAAAAAGTAGCGAGCCCAATGCTAACTGTAACTACCGAATCAGTATTTGGTGAGCAGTGCGGTATATTTAATAACTCCACATTCTCGCGTAGTTTTTCCGCAATGACTTCGGCCTCATCTGACGATACTCCTGGCAAGATTGCTGCGAATTCTTCTCCCCCGTATCGCGCTGGCAAATAACTCTCATTGGTTATCGAGTCCCGCACTGCAGACGCAACACTTTTTAATGCCTCATCGCCAGCCAAATGCCCAAAGCGATCGTTGAACAGCTTGAAGAAGTCGACGTCAATCATCAATAAAGATATCTCTAAATGTTCATTACGCACCCGCCGCCACTCGCGCTCTAAAAACTCGTCAAAATGCCTACGATTCGAAAGCTCAGTTAAACCGTCAAAATTTATCAGTCTTTGCAACTTATTGTTTGCAATTTGCAAAACTAGATTTGTATCTAATAGCTGCTGCTGACTAACTCTTAAGGCGCGATATGTGCGATCTAGTTGTGTTGTGGTATTAAAGGATCGGGAGTGATATCGAAGGCGAGCCGCAAGCTCTATGGGGTCCGGCAACTTAACTATATAGTCGCTATAGCCAACTTCAAAGGCGCGACTCTTTGTTACTGGATCTTCTTTAGTGGACAAGGCAATTATAGGTATATTTCGAGTGCTTTGGTTTTCTTTATATGCTTTTATTAAGGAAAAGCCGTCAACTCCTGGCATGACTAGATCTTGAAGAATCACCGTAGGTTTTATTTTCTCGGCCTCAATAACGGCTTGCATCGCATCAGCGCAGTAATGAAACTCTATATCGCTTTCACCGGCTAGGTTACGGCGTACGGCCTCGCCAATCATTGGTAAGTCATCAACTACCAGAACTATTACGGTGTCGATATCGGTATTCAATAACAGTTGACCTGGTATTTCATCCATTTCGCGCCTCGCTTAACATTTCATAGACTGCCTGAAAAACAATGTGCCGTTCACTAGCTATGAATCGACCACAGTTTAGTAGATTTTTTGAATATCTGCTTATGGCCGATTCCTGCCCGCTGTGACCTGCAAAGAGCTGCGGAGTGAGGTCTGCCGGCAGTATCAATACGATCTGTCCCTGATTGTTTCAGCGGCACGGGGGTGCAACCCGTCCGAGCTGATCATAGATGCGGGGTTCTAAATCAAAGAATTTCGGTGATGCCCGGCTTACGCCGGGCTTATGAAGCAATCACGCTTCGGCGGGTTTAGCACGATATTTATTGACGTTATCTACTAATAGTTGAATAGATGCAACATCCGTCTTGATTTCTTCCAATCCCGCTACTGGCATGTCTTTATTCATAGCCTGAAGATGCGCCTCCGTCATCCTATGGCCCTTTTTCCACAAAATTACAATATCATCAGCGTCTTGCTTTCGAAGCCCCGTAATCTTATGCAAATTCCCGACACCAACCATGTCACTAAACCTAGTAATAACTCCATTTAATACGACATCCTCTACGACCTTCTCTACGGTCGCACGTATGTCGCTATAAAGAATTCGCACATCTCGAACTAATTCTTCGCCTGGATAAACGGGCCATGGCTCCATTTTTTTTACTCGAGCTTCAAGCTGGCGAATCCGTTCTTTATATCCAGTTTTATCCCACGGCAATCCCTGCTTGACTACTCCAGCAGCATCTCCCACCCATTCTAAATGGTGAACAAGGTGAGGAATCACTTTCGCCTCCCCTAGCGAATCGATTAATTCACTCAGAAAGGATATATCATGCGTCAAAACAATCACCTGCCTAAAAGCAGCTTCCTCAACTAATCGTCGAGCAACTTGACGTCGCCTCACATGATCAAGAGACGATACGGGATCATCAAATATAATCCCACCTCGATGATCCGAAAGTTTAAGTTCCGCTAAAAATGCTCCAAGCGAAACCGCTCGTTGTTCACCTTCACTCAGAACTTGCTCTATTTTTTTTGCAGCAGGCAGATCGAGCAACAACGTGAATTTTACGGTGCCGCGATCAACTCTTTCCTTGAGTTTGGTTTTTATATGCCCGATACCCAGTTTGATAAACTCCTCATCGAGAGCTTTCCTCAAGGAGTCGGTAATTATTTTCCCCGCTATATCTTTAGATTTCGCTGAAATAGCTCTAGGATTCAATTGCCCCTTACACCCATCAAGCTTGGCACGATAGACAATACGACCATGAAGGGCCAGCACAGCCTCAACTATCAGAGCAAGAGCTGCACGAGACTTCAGCTCGGCTAGCTCATTTGATAGCTTTTTGAGCTTTTCGGGATTCGACGCCTTCTTATAGAATCTGGCTTTCCAAAGTTTAATGGCTGCAACTTTACGCAGTTCACTAACAGGACTAGCATCCAGGTCTGGGACGTCGTCCAAATTTACAGAGCGGGCCGCTTTCAACATCCATGCTTTGTAGCCATTAATTTGATCTTGATAATTCTTAAGTCGGTCGACCAACCCTTCTGCCTCTCCCTCGAGCTCTACTGCCAGGGCTTGACTAAAGCCGAAATCTAAACTTGAGCGATCTATCTGATCCAGAACATCATCAAGCGCTGTTTTTTTCTCCGAAGCAAGCTTAGTTGCATTTTCTTTTATAAAATCGTTGAACCGACGCATTCTTCCTGCGGCTGGTTCTACCGATTGTTGACAGAGCACACAGACAGCCTCTTCCGCACAATTAGGGAAGTCATGGCCTGGATACGCAACACTTGTAGAGTACTTCTGCGCAGCAAGAAACAATTCTTTCCAAATAGCTTCACCAGAGCCCGGCAAGAGATCATCTTCGACCCTAAGCGCTCGTGCAGCAGCATCCACGCCCTCTGTAGCATCGTACGACTCTTTAACCAAACGCTTAAGCTTATCTAAGGCCTTCTCCGTCGTGTACTTCTCTTTCTTCAGAATTGTTTCTGCAAGATTTTTGATGTGAGCGGCAGAAGTCTTCAAACTTTGGTATTTCAATATGGGATCAGGCTCTGCTATCGCTAACTCCAGATTACTGAGCCTGTCTCGCTCTTCCTGCGAAAGCGCGCCCAGACGGACAATATTCTCCCTACTTGTCTTTTCTCCAAAATTTTCGAGCAACCTGCCGACGGCAGTTTCTTTATTAAAACCGGCAAGAATGTCGAGCGAGACGTCAATTCCCTTCAACTCGTCATTCATTAAGGCTAAGACCTCTGGCACAACCTTACTTGCCAAAGCCTCAACCACGTCTAATCCCCTCGGAAGGTACGCTGCATCGCCCTCTATTAGGTAGGCGCTCGCGCAAGAGGTATCGAATACACTCACATAAGAAAGCTGTGGAGGGGGCACCGAGCCACTTGTCCAATGAAACGTCTGAGCTACCCCGTTCAACGACGCGGTGAACGTCGCCTTAGGTTTACCGGCGCCCACCGCCGCTTTGGTGACATCACCGAGTATCTCACCGCCCCTGTCTCGAGCACGGCAGGCATGTTTCAATACTCGCGCATAACCAGACTTCCCGGCGCCATTACCGCCATAAATCACGGTCACGCCCTTCTCCTCAAAGGAAAGGACTTGGCCTGGCATAATTCTATTGACGTTTTCCAAATCACTCATCGACTTGAGCGTGACGCTTAATGCCGCCTCACCACCGGCGGGTATGTGATCGGCACTGAGCGGGTTTGCCTGAAGACCGTCCACGACTTCAATGTCGTTTTCATGCTTCAGAAGCGCGTAAAAATCACGGAAATCCTGAGGGCCCAATTGCTCATTGAGCAGCAGCCTTCTGGCTGCATCTCGAAGCCAAAGAGATAGGTCTTTTTCCGACCAGAGCAGTACGTCATTCAATATCGACATGATTCCTCCATGAACAGCTTGATGCACTAGGCCAACAGCTGGCCAATCGACATTACCAACCGTTCCGAGGATGCAGCCCCTGAAGAGAAATAGCTAGCTGAGCGAGCGCGCCTTCCACCAGTTCCCAAAAGGGTTTATCAGTTCAGACTGAGTCGTCATGCATTTTATAGACACGCTCGAATGACTGCTTCTGGCCGATAGCCGTCTTCCGCTCCGACGATGGCGCGTCCTGTTCTACTCTCCGATCAGACCTCATGCCCTCCAGCTCAAGGGCATTTCGAACACTTTGGCAAGCCGAGCCAGCTTCTCGGCAGATCTGGCTGAGATAGCGAGAGGGGGCTCCTTGATCATGTAGAACAGATGATCGAGTGCGACACCCGCTTCGCCGTGCGCGATGTAGTCCAGAACGATTTCCGCCCCATTCTCAAGACCTGACTGTGCCAGTGGATGATCATCAGGCAAGGGGCCAAGCTGCGCATATTCAGCGGACATCAGTGTAGAGACCTCATCCAGCACTTCGAGGAGATCTTCACGCAGATCGGGACTCAGCTGATTCATATCACCTCAATCCAAGTCGTCATATGCTCAGTTTGTACCACCATTTGCCGAAGAGTCGCAGCGCTGACTCCATGACGGACAGCTTTCGACCCAATGTGGATACTGCAGCTTAAAAGCAACCTTAATCGCCGCACCAGCTTGACCAGCGAGCAAAGCTATCTCAGAGTTGATGACAACCTCGCTCCAAGACAATTTGGTTGCGACGCACACTATTAAATACAGCTCACAGTAGCGCCCCCGAGTTCGGTTTTGACCCAAGCAAGGGTACCCCCTAAGGCAGCCATCGTGACTGGGATAGAGATATACCGGCTTCCGTCCGTCACTCGCATGCCGCCACGACGACATTCGAAGTGAACGGCCAGTCGTTCGTAGGTCTCAATGTCAATGCCATGCACGACGACGAAATAGCTTAAGCAATCATCTTGGTTCACTGTAGTGATCATATTTTTACAGCCTACCTCGCAGGCCAACTCGTCATTGGTGTCATAGCAGATAAATTCCGCTTTTGGCCCACTTCTGCCAGTGTCGACCGGCTGTATTGGGTCGTTTTCTTCCATCTCGCGACGGGCCGAAGACGACCCAAAGCCGACATAACTCCGTGCATTATCGTTTTTCCACAACAACCACATAATCGGAGAAGTCGACATCACCCACCCCGTCGCTACATTCCAACG
>NZ_LMKI01000015.1:0-178875 GCF_001421425.1 Pseudomonas sp. Leaf15 | reverse complement strand
TGCATGCGGATACTACTGATCAGACTAAATGCCATGCTGCGAGACGGTACAGAATGGCGCTGACGGACGGTAGGTTAAGACAGTTGCTCCCACATTTAGACTATGTTGCATCAGGTAGACAGGCTTTTGCTTTGCGCTTGATCTGGCTTTTGCTTCAACCACTCAGGTCGGCTTTCAGGCCGCCGTGCTGTAGATCTTGATCTTGATTTTGATCTGAGTCGCCCCGTCAACCACGATGGCCGAACGCAGGCTTGAATCCGTGGGAAACCCGGCAGGACGCCGGGTTAGCCGCGCTGGGCCAAGGATGGCCCATCGCGGCGGCCCACGGATTCAAGCCGGAGTGCGGGCATGCCGAGCCTAGGCGTTAGCCGCGCTGGGCCAAGGATGGCCCATCGCGGCGGCCCACGGATTCAAGCCGGAGTGCGGGCATGCCGAGCCTAGGCGAGGCACCGAGTGGTGGGGCGAAGACTTTTTGGTTACTTTTGTGTCTTTACAAAAGTGACCCGCCGTCAGGGCGGAACCCTAAGTAGCCATCACCGCAGCAACGGATATACACGCCAAAATCCCAGACAAACCAACTCCCACATCGCTTTTGCGTACGCTTGAAATACAGATCTTGTAATAGTTTTGCAGTGTGGGAAGTTTGAGTTTCGACTGTACGATTCAAGTCCTTTTCTCACTGCAGGACTTGCATGAACACCCTCTCGGAGCCTCCCAGTCGTCTTTCTCCAAGACATTCACTGTCGCCGTTCCTGCTCAAGCACCCCGTATTCCGACTGCTAACCTTGTCCCGGTCCACTGACCGCGCCTTGCCGTGCCCGGCATTCTGAAATCAACTACGAGACTTTTATAAATGGAATGGTTAGCGGATCCAACGGCCTGGCTCGGCCTGTTGACCTTGATTGTGCTGGAACTGGTGCTGGGCATCGACAACCTGGTGTTTATCGCGATTTTGGCGGACAAATTGCCGCCGGAGCAGCGCGACCGCGCGCGGTTGATCGGGCTGTCCCTGGCATTGCTGATGCGCCTGGGCTTGCTGGCGAGTATTTCGTGGATGGTAACGCTCACCCAGCCGTTGTTCGAAGTGTTCGGCAAAGGCTTCTCCGGGCGTGACCTGATCATGCTGTTCGGTGGTGTGTTCCTGCTGTTCAAGGCCACCATGGAATTGCATGAACGCCTTGAGGGGCATGTGGCGCAACGCACGGGCAATGCCACTTATGCGATGTTCTGGCCGATCGTCGCGCAGATCGTGGTGCTCGACGCGGTGTTCTCCCTGGATGCGGTGGTCACGGCCGTGGGCATGGTCGATGAGCTGGCGGTGATGATGATCGCCGTGGTCTTCTCCATCGGCCTGATGATCGTGGCGAGCAAGCCGCTGACGCGTTTCGTCAACTCGCACCCGACGGTGATCATGCTGTGCCTGAGCTTCCTGATGATGATCGGCCTGGTGCTGACCGCCGAAGGCTTGGGCTTCCATGTGCCTAAAGGCTATCTGTATGCGGCCATGGGCTTCTCGATTGTGGTGGAGTTGTTCAACCAGTTGGCGCGTGCGCGTCGCAAGAAGTCGGCGCAAGGCACCTTGCCAGTGCGCCAGCGCACCGCCCATGCGGTGATGCGTTTGCTCGGCGGCCGCAGTTTGGCGGTGGAGGGCGTGGATGATGACGTCGCTGACCTGCTGGGCGAACCGGATGCCGGCCAAGGCCCGCTGTTTGATCGACGTGAGCGCGTGATGATCAGCGGTGTATTGCAATTGGCCGAGCGGCCGATCCGTTCCTTGATGACGCCACGGGCCAAGGTCGACTGTATTGATCTGGCGGACGACGCCGACACCATCCGGCAAAAACTGATGCATTCGTCCTACTCGCGCCTGCCATTGATCCGCAACGGCGCTGTGGATGAGCCTTTAGGGTTTGTGCATAAAAAGGAGCTGCTCAAGGAATACCTGGCCGGTAACGAGCCGAACCTTGAGCACCTGGCGCGCCGGGCGGTCAATTTGCTGGAGAGCTTCTCAATCCTTAACGCCTTGGAGCAGATGCGCCAGGAGTCGACCCATATTGCCTTCGTGATCAACGAATTCGGTGACTTCATGGGCGTGTTGAGCATGACCGACATTCTCGAGTCCATCGCCGGTGAATTGCCCGATGCCAGTGAAATCGAAGGCCCGGATATTGTCGAGGAGGGCGAGGGGTTTCGCGTCAATGGCGCCTTGAACCTCAACCTGGTGTGCCAGCGCACCGGCTTCAAGGCTGCCGCGACCGAGGATTATCAAACCCTCGCCGGGTTGGTGATGAGCCTGCTCGACCGCCTGCCCGTGGTGGGTGATAGCCTGGAGCATGAGGGCTGGCGCCTGACCGTCGCGGCGGTTGAGGAGCGGCGGGTGACGCAGGTGTTGCTGGTGCGTAGTCGCTGAACACGCCCTCCAGGAATTCTTCCTGATATTGCGGCTCACCGATGCCCTTGAGGTTTTCAACCTCAAGGGCATTTTTGTACACCACCAGTGTGGGCGTGCCGTCTACGCCATTGATTTGGGGGGTTTGGGTCGTGTCCAACAGCAGGCTTTTCACGCGGCCGGCGTATTTGTCGGCAATGCGATTGAAGGGGCGGCCAGCTCCCATACACGCTTGGCAGTAAGGGGAAGTAAACAGCACGATAACCAGCGGGTGTGCTTTCAGGATGCGTTGGTATTCGTCAAGGTCATGAATAACCGTCTGTGCAGCGCCCATGATGATCTCCTAGTGTGCCCGGCCAACAGCTTGCGGGTACGCTAAAACGAGAGATCACCAGCGTCTACTGTCAACCTTCACAGGTAGACATGCTCACGCATCCTTGCCGCGCTCCACGCGCTCGCGGGCCTTGCGCGCCTGACTTGCACACTTCCTGTATTCCTCGTTATCCCTGGAAGCCTTGGCCCGGCGATAGCCGTGGTGGTTCTGGCTGGTGTAGTCAGTACCGAAGGCTTCCTTGAGCTTTTGCAGTTCTTCCTTGCATTCGTGCCGATCGTTGGCGGCCCAGGCGTTGCCGGCAGCCAGCAATGAAAGCAAAACCAGAGCGAGACTGAGCTTCATGGGCAAGGGCGTCCTTGTTGGCGTGGATGTGCAAAGGCTAGTCCAGTGTGAGGATTTATCCACGGCGCGCGCGCACTGCAAGGGGGCGCGGTAACACCGTTGGGGCGCACTCGATTGGGGCCTGTCACCGGTGTGTGGGGCCTTGGGTAGCAAGCCGATTCGCAATGCTGGCGTAGCGCCGCATCCTGACCTGTTAACTATCCACCTGATTTAAAACGAATTTATCCCGGTCATGTTTTTCTGTTACGGCGTGTGGCACACTTTCTGCTGTCTATTCCGTTGTTACATACTAAGTTCCGGTATAGCGGAATACACAACTCCTGGAGTGCTTGTCATGCATCACCGACCTTCCGTGTTTAAAGCGTGTGTTTTTCTCTTCGCCGCATCGGCTTCCCTCGCAAGCGTTGTGCACGCGGCGGACAGCAAGCTCGATGATGTGCTCAAACGTGGGCATCTCATCGTGGGTACAGGCAGTACCAATGCGCCGTGGCACTTCCAGGGAGCGGATGGCAAGTTGCAGGGTTTTGATATCGACATCGGCCGCATCGTGGCTAAAGGATTGTTCAACGACCCGAGCAAGGTCGAGTTTGTGGTGCAGTCCTCCGACGCACGTATTCCCAACCTGCTGACCGACAAGGTCGACATGAGTTGCCAGTTCATCACCGTCACCGCCAGCCGTGCGCAGCAGGTTGCCTTTACCCTGCCGTACTACCGCGAAGGCGTAGGCCTGCTGCTGCCGAACAACAGCAAATACAAGGAAATCGAAGACCTGCAAGCGGCGGGTGATGGCGTGACCGTGGCCGTGCTGCAAAACGTGTACGCCGAAGAGCTGGTGCACCAGGCCCTGCCAAAAGCCAAGGTTGACCAGTACGACAGCGTCGACCTGATGTACCAGGCGGTGAACTCCGGCCGTGCCGATGCCGCCGCCACCGACCAGTCCTCGGTCAAGTACCTGATGGTGCAAAACCCGGGCCGCTACCGCAGCCCGACCTACGCCTGGAGCCCGCAAACCTATGCGTGCGCGGTCAAGCGTGGCGATCAGGACTGGCTGAACTTCGTCAATACCGCGCTGCATGAAGCCATGACCGGTGTGGAATTCCCGGCCTACAAAGCCTCGTTCAAACAATGGTTCGGTGTGGATTTGCCGGAACCTGCGATCGGTTTCCCGGTTGAGTTCAAGTAAATCGTAAATCCTGGGGCGTCGCTGACGGCGCCCCGATCAGGTACTGCCGACCATGAACTATCAGTTGAATTTTGCCGCCGTGTGGCGTGATTTCCCCAGCTTGCTGGCGGGGCTCGGCCTGGGCCTTGAACTGGCCTTGCTGTCGATCGCCATCGGTTGCGTGATCGGCCTGATGATGGCATTTGCGATGCTGTCCAAACACCGCGCGTTGCGAATCTTTGCCTCGGTGTATGTGACGGTGATCCGCAATACGCCGATCCTCGTGCTGATCCTGTTGATCTACTTTGCACTGCCCTCGCTTGGGATTCGGCTCGACAAGATCCCCTCGTTCATCATCACCCTGTCGCTGTATGCCGGTGCTTACCTGACCGAAGTGTTCCGCGCCGGGCTGCTGAATATTCCCAAGGGCTTGCGTGAAGCCGGCTTGGCCATCGGTTTGGGTGAGTGGCGGATCCGCGCCTACATCACGGTGCCGGTGATGCTGCGCAACGTGTTGCCGGCGCTGTCGAACAACTTTATTTCGCTGTTCAAGGACACGTCGCTGGCGGCCGCGATTGCGGTGCCGGAGCTGACCTATTACGCCCGCAAGATCAACGTCGAAAGCTACCGGGTGATTGAAACCTGGATGGTCACGACCGCGCTCTACGTGGCGGCCTGTTACTTCATTGCCATGCTGCTCCGTTACCTGGAACAGCGTCTGGCGATCCGTCGTTAAGGAGGGTTTGCATGTACGAGTCCCCAAGCTGGCTGCATGAGTTGTGGATCGCCCGGGATACCCTCTGGGCGGGGTTTCAAACCAGTATTTATTGCTCGGTGCTGGCGATTATCTTTGGCACGCTGATCGGCATTTTTGCCGGGTTGATCCTCACCTACGGCAAGTTCTGGATGCGCGCGCCGTTTCGTCTGTACGTCGACCTGGTGCGCGGTACGCCGGTGTTTGTGCTGGTGCTGGCGTGTTTTTACATGCTGCCGGCGCTGGGTTGGCAGATCAGCGCGTTCCAGGCCGGTGCCGTCGGGTTGACGCTGTTCTGCGGCTCCCACGTGGCGGAAATCGTGCGCGGTGCGCTGCAAGCCATTCCCCGTGGGCAACTGGAAGCGGGCCGGGCGATTGGCCTGACGTTCAAACAGTCACTGACCTACGTGCTGCTGCCCCAGGCGTTGCGCCAGATCCTGCCGACCTGGGTCAATTCCTCCACCGAAATCGTCAAGGCCTCGACCTTGCTCTCGGTGATCGGCGTGGCCGAATTGCTGCTCAGCACCCAGCAAGTCATTGCACGTACCTTCATGACCCTGGAGTTCTACCTGTTCGCCGGGTTTCTGTTCTTTGTCATCAACTACGCCATCGAGTTATTCGGGCGCTACATTGAAAAGCGGGTGGCCTTGCCATGAACCAACCTCAAACCAACCAACCGCTGCTGAACATTCGGGGCCTGCGCAAACAATATGGCCAGGTCGAGGTGCTCAAGGGCGTCGACCTGTCCATGCAGCGCGGCAACGTGGTGACGTTGATCGGCTCCAGCGGCTCGGGCAAGACCACCTTGCTGCGTTGCGTCAACCTGCTCGAAGAGTTCCAGGGCGGGCAGATCAGCCTGGACGGCGAGTCCATCGGCTACAGCGAAATCGCCGGCAAGCGCGTGCGTCACCCCGAACGGGTGATTGCCCAGCACCGCGCTATGACTGGCATGGCCTTCCAGCAATTCAACCTGTTTCCGCATCTGACCGCGTTGCAAAATGTCACCCTCGGCCTGCTCAAGGTCAAGAAGATGGGCAAGGACGAGGCTGTGGCCCTGGCCGAAAAATGGCTGGACCGTGTGGGCCTGCTGGAGCGGCGCAATCACTTCCCCGGTCAACTTTCCGGCGGTCAGCAACAGCGTGTGGCGATTGCCCGCGCGATTGCCATGAACCCCAGCCTGATGCTCTTTGATGAAGTCACCTCGGCCCTCGACCCGGAACTGGTCGGGGAGGTGCTCAGTGTGATCAAGGGGCTGGCGGAAGAGGGCATGACCATGTTGCTGGTCACCCACGAAATGCGCTTTGCCTATGAAGTGTCGGACAAGATCGTCTTCATGAACCAGGGCCGCATTGAAGAGCAGGGCGCGCCGAAGGAAATCTTCGAACGCCCGCAATCGCCGCGCCTGGCGGAATTTTTGAAGAACATTCGTTTTTAATCAGGAGCAATTTTATGAGCATTACTCGTTACGGCGCCGGCAGCACCGCCGGTGGTGGCCAGCCGCGTCCTTTCGCCCGTGCCGTGGAAGCCGACGGCTGGCTCTACGTGTCGGGCCAGGTACCGGCGGTGGACGGTGAAATCATCACCGGCGGCATCATCGAGCAAACCCGCCAGACCCTGCGCAACGTGGTGGCGATTCTGGAAGAGGCCGGTTACGAACTCAAAGACGTGGTGCGCGTTGGTGTTTGGCTGGAAGACCCTCGGGACTTCTGGAGTTTCAACAAGGTATTCGGCGAGTACTTCACCCCCGAACACGCCCCGGCACGTGCCTGTGTGCAGGCCAACATGATGGTGGACTGCAAGGTCGAGATCGATTGCGTGGCCTACAAGAAAAAAGGCTAAATGATCGTTCCCACGCTCCGCGTGGGAACGCCGCCCTGGACGCTCTGCGTCCGCTTGTGTGACGCAGAGCGTCACGGTATGCATTCCCACGCAGAGCGTGGGAACGATCAATAGAGACCGACGACTGCCATGACCGAAGACACCATCAAACGCCGCGCCAAAGGATTGGACCGTGCATTCGATATCCTCGATTTTCTCAAGGAGATCGGCCAGCCCCTGCGCCCGAATGATATTGCCAGCGGCATCGGCAGCCCCAAGTCCACGGTCTATGAACTGGTTGCGTCGTTGCTGGAGCGGCGCATTCTGGAGACGGTGGGCAAGGACGGTCACGTCTACCTCGGCCGCCAGCTGTACTTTCTCGGCCAGGCGCACCTGCGCCATTTCGACCTGACCCGCGAGGCCGACCACGCCTTGCAGGAGATCGTCAGCCAGACCCATGAAACCGCGCAGATGTGCCTGCTCAACGGGCGCAAATACACGGTGGCGCTGATGCGCGAAGGCGAGCGGCATTTTCGAATTTCCTCGGACATCGGCGAAAACGCGCCAATCCCCTGGACCGCTTCCGGGCGCTTGTTGCTGGGGCACTTGAGCGACCAGCAGATCATCGACCTGATCGACCACGACGACTTCATTTTGCCGGACGGCCAGCGGCTGCCACTGGAAACCTTCCTGGCGCAAATTCGTCAGGCCACCCTCGATGGGTTTTTCTCCTTCGACAGCGTGGCCGACACCTTCACCCATTGCTTTGCCGCCCCGGTGCGGGACGCGCAGGGCATCAGCATCGCGACCTTGTGCATCGTTGCACCGCGCGCCGATGCGATTAAAAACTACAACGACTATCGCCGGGTGTTGATCGACAGCGCCAATAACCTGGCCCGACGTATCAACGAATAGGAGTACTTCATGTCTGCCCTCAATGCCGTTGAAAAAGGCGCCGCCGCCGTCGGTGCCCACCTGGTGCGCGACGTCAGCCTGCCGGCCCTGGTGCTGCACCGTGACGCCCTGGAACACAACATCCGCTGGATGCAGGCATTTGTCAGCAACAGCGGTGCAGAGCTCGCGCCCCACGGCAAAACCAGCATGATGCCGGCGCTGTTCCAGCGTCAGATCGAGGCGGGCGCCTGGGGCATCACCCTGGCCAATGCCGTGCAGACCCGCGCCGCCTATGCCGGTGGCGTGCGCCGCATGTTGATGGCCAACCAGTTGGTGGGCGCGCCGAACATGGCGCTGATCGCCGACCTGCTGGCCGACCCGGAGTTTGACTTTCACTGCATGGTCGATCACCCGGACAACGTCGCCGACCTGGGCCTGTTCTTCGCCGCCCGTGGCCTGCGCCTGAACGTGATGATCGAATACGGCGTGGTCGGCGGCCGTTGCGGGTGCCGCAGCGAGCAGCAAGTGCGCGAGTTGGCCAAGGCGATCAAGGCCCAACCGGCCCTGGCCCTGACCGGTATTGAAGGCTACGAAGGCGTGATCCACGGCGAACACGCCGTCAGCGGCATCCGTGACTTTGCCGCCAGCCTGGTACGCCTGGCCGTGGACCTGCAAAACAATGGCGCGTTCGACTTGCCCAAGCCGATCATCACCGCCTCGGGTTCGGCCTGGTACGACCTGATCGCCGAGTCGTTTGAAGCGCAAAACGCCGCCGGCCGCTTCCTCAGCGTGTTGCGCCCCGGCAGCTATGTGGCCCACGACCATGGCATCTACAAAGAGGCGCAATGCTGCGTGCTCGACCGTCGCAGCGACCTCAACGAAGGTCTGCGCCCGGCCCTGGAAGTCTGGGCCCACGTGCAATCGATGCCCGAGCCTGGCTTTGCGGTGGTTGCCCTGGGCAAGCGCGACGTGGCCTACGACGCCGGTTTGCCGGTGCCGCTCAAGCGCTACAAGGCCGGGATTGTGCCGGCCGAAGGCGATGATGTGACGGCGTGCAAAGTCACGGCGGTGATGGACCAGCATGCGTTCATGACGGTGGCGCCGGGGGTTGAGTTGCGTATCGGCGACATCATCTCCTTTGGCACTTCGCACCCGTGCCTGACCTTTGACAAGTGGCAAGTGGGCTGCCTGGTGGATGAGCGGTTGCAGGTCGTTGAATCCTTGCAGACCTGCTTCTAGACCGCGTCGTGGCTATCGCAGGCAAGCCAGCTCCCACAGTTGAAATGCATTCCAACTGTGGGAGCTGGCTTGCCTGCGATGAGGCCCTCCCACACACCCAGAGTCCCCAGGCATGAACACAACTCCCCGCATCGCCCTGATCGGCGAATGCATGATCGAACTGCAACACCGCGCCGATGGCAGCCTGCAACAGAGCTTCGGCGGCGACACCTTGAACGCGGCGGTGTACCTGCGCCGCGAGTTGGGCGCCGTCGGCACGGTCGACTACGTGACCGCACTGGGCGATGACAGTTTCAGCGATGCCATGTGCCAGCAATGGACCGCCGAAGGCCTCGGGCTGGGCATGGTCCAGCGCCTGCCCGGGCGTCTACCGGGGTTGTACTGCATCCAGACGGATGCCAAAGGCGAACGCAAATTTCTCTACTGGCGCAACGAAGCTGCTGTGCGCGACTGCTTCACCACATCGGCAGCCGAGCCGATCCTGGCGGCGTTGCCGCACTACGACGTGGTGTATTTCAGCGGCATCACTCTGGCGGTATTGGGTGAAGTCGGGCGTGAGCGCTTGCTGCAAACCCTGATCGAAACGCGCCGGCGCGGTGGCAAGGTGGTGTTCGACAACAACTATCGTCCGCGCCTGTGGGCGAGTGTCGACGCGGCGCGCGCGGCGTATCACCAGGTGCTGGCCGAGGTGGATATCGCCTTGCTGACCGAGGATGACGAGCGCGCATTGTTTGGTTATGCCGACAGCGAGCAGGTGTTCGCTGCGTACCCGGCGATTGCAGAAGTGGTGCTCAAGCGCGGTGCGGATGCGTGTTTGATCCGCTGTGATGGCGAGCGCTTTGCGGTGCCGGCGCTGACGGTCGAGAAGGTGGTGGACACCACGGCGGCGGGGGATTCGTTCAGCGCGGCGTATTTAGCCAGTCGGCTCACGGGCGGCTCGCCTGAACAGGCGGCGTTGGCTGGGCATCGGTTGGCGAGCCGGGTGATCCAGGTGCCGGGGGCTTTGATCCCTCGGTGAATGGCCGCCTGCGATAGCGGCCCTGAGCCAACCCCTCAGTCGCGGTAAAACACCTGCACCAGGTGATACCCGAACTTGCTCTTGATCGGCCCGTGCACCACCTTCACCGGCTTCTTGAAGATCACCGCATCAATCGCCCCCACCATCTGCCCAGGCCGCACTTCACCCAAATCACCGCCGCGCTTGCCGGACGGGCAGGTGGAGTACTTTTTGGCCAGCACATCAAACGCTTCGCCCTTGGCAATGCGCTGCTTGAGCTGTTCGGCTTCTTCACTGGTTTTCACCAGAATATGACGGGCTTGGGCTTTCATAACGTTCTACCAGGTGTGCGACGGCGCGCGATTATGCCTGAACTCATTCGTCAACGTTGATCATGCTGCGGATTTTAGTCGCCAGCAGGTCAATGGAAAACGGCTTGGCCACCATGTCCATGCCGTCCTCTAGGAAGCCCTGGCGCTCGGCAGCTTGTTCGGCGTAACCGGTCATGAACAATACGCGCAGGCCCGGCCGGTGCTGACGGGCGATTTCCGCCAACTGTCGGCCGTTCATGCCCGGCAGGCCGACATCGGTGACCAGCAGGTCCACGCGCAGGTCCGACTCCAGCAGCGGCAGCGCGGTGCGCGCATCCGCCGCCTGATGGGCGGTGTAGCCCAGCTCACCGAGCACGTTGACCACCAGCATGCGCACCGCCGGGTCATCCTCGACCACCACCACCGCTTCACCGGCGAGTGCCAGCGGCGCATCGCCCAAGTGCGGCGGCAAGCTGCTTTCCAATGCGGTGCCATGCAGGCGCGGCAAGTACAGGCGCACGCAGGTGCCCTGGCCGGGTTCGCTTTGAATGGTCACATGGCCGCCGGATTGCTGGGCGAAGCCGTAGATCATCGACAACCCCAGGCCGGTGCCCTGGCCGATGGGCTTGGTGGTGAAGAACGGGTCGAACGCCTTGGCCAGAATCTTCGGCGCCATGCCGGTGCCGTTGTCGCAGACGCCGAGCATCACGTAGTCGCCGGCCTTGACCGGCTCCAGGGTAGTGATATCGGTGCCGTCCAGGTAACTGTTGGCGGTTTCGATGCGCAATTGGCCGCCGTCGGGCATCGCGTCGCGGGCGTTGATCACCAGGTTGAGCAAGGCGTTTTCCAGCTGGCTGGCATCGGTGTTGACCGGCCAGATATCCTTGCCCAATTGCACCTTGAGCTCGATATGTGCGCCTTTGGTGCGGCGGAACAAATCTTCCAGGGACGCCACCAGCTCGTTCGGGTCCAGTGGCCGGCGGTCCAGCGACTGCCTGCGGGAGAACGCCAGCAGCCGGTGGGTGAGGGCGGCCGCGCGGTGCGCGGACGACACCGCCGCGTCGGTAAAGCGGCCGATTTCGTCGCTGCGCCCGGCGGCGATATAGCGCTGCATCAAGTCCAGGCTGCCGATGATGCCGGTGAGCATATTGTTGAAGTCATGGGCGATGCCCCCCGTGAGCTGGCCGACCGCCTCCATTTTTTGTGCATGGCGCAGTGCGTCTTCGGCGCGCTCACGCTCGAACATCTCGTTTTGCAGGCGCTGGTTGGCCTCGGCCAGTGCCTGGGTGCGCTGGGCCACGCGTTCTTCAAGGTTTTCGTTGAGGTGGCGCAGGGCTTCTTCGGTGAGTTTGCGTTCGGTCTCATCGATCACAAATATGTAGAAACCATTCACCGAGCCATCATTGCTGAAGCGCGGCAAGTACTTCATCAGCGCGTGGCGCGGCCGGCCATCGCGGTGCGGGGTGATGGTCATGAAACTGCAGGCCTTGCCGCGCAGCGCGGCGTCGATCTTGTCCACGCGCCCGGCATACACCTCGTCACCCAGCACTTCGCGGATGCTCTTGCCGTACAGCTCCTGGGGCGTCATGCCGTACCACTCCAGGTAGGCGCTGTTGTTGAGGCGAAAGCGCTGCTCATGGTCGACGTAGCCGATCAGCACCGGCATGGCGTTGATGATCAGTTGCAGCTCGGTCTGGCTTTGGCGCAGTGCCTGTTCGGTCTGTTTGCGCTCGGTCAGGTCCAGCGCGGCGCCCAGGAACCGCGCGGGGCGGCCTTGATGGTCCTTGTAGCAGCGGCCGCGGGCAAACACCCAGCGCACCTGGCCGTCGGCTTGCAGCAGGCGGTATTCCTCGGCGTATTCGGTGCCGAAGGTGATGCAATGCTTGATGCTGCGCGCGACCATGCCGCGGTCTTCGGGGTGAACGCCGTGCAGGTAGTCGCTGATTGGCAGCAGGCCGGCGTCTTGCGGGTCGACACCGTGCAAGTGGGCAAAGTGGGCGTCGGCAATAAAGCGGTCCTCACCAATGTCCCAGTCCCAGGTGCCCACCGCATCGGTTGCCGCCAGGGCCAGTTGCAGGCGTTGTTCGCTGTTGTGCTGGGCCTTGAGGCTGTCTTCGGAGCGCTGTTGCAGTTCGAGGGTTTTGCTGCGCCGCTCATTGGTCTCGATGGCGGTGACCAGGATCCCGGCCACGCTGCCGCCTTCATCGCGCACCGGGCTGTAGGTGAGGTCGAGCCAGATGTCGGTGTCGCGGTTATTGCGTTGCAGCACAAAGCGCTGTTCGCTGAAGGTGCGCACCTGGCCGCCGAACACCGCGTCATAGATCGGCGCAGTAAAACTTTCAAGCTCCGGCCAGGTGTCATGAGCCGGTTGGCCCAGCGCCTCAGGATGTTTGTTGCCCGCGAGCACCGCGAAGCTGTCGTTGTAGAGCTGGGTGAGCTGGCGGCCCCACAACAGCAGCATCGGCATCGGTGAATGGACGACGATATCGACGGCTGTGCGCAGGCTCTGCGGCCAGTCACCGGCCTCACCGAGCGGGCTTTGCGCCCAGTCCAGCCGCGCAATCAATGCGGCGGCTTCGCTACCGGTGGATGTTCCATTCATGAAAAAGCCCTGCACCTGACACTTTGAAATACGACAACAGCCGATTATCCCGCGAGACGGGAACGGCTGACTACCCCTCGAAAAATAGCATGCCTTGAGGGTTTGTCTTCAATTGCGTGCGTCAGAGCTGAAACCTTTCATCCGTCCGCCAGTTCAGGCCGGTTGCGAAACTGTTCCAGTGCCTGCGGATTGGCCAGGGCATCGGTGTTTTTGACCGGCTCACCATGCACCACATTGCGCACCGCCAGTTCGACGATCTTGCCGCTGATGGTGCGCGGTATATCGCTGACCGCGAGGATCTTCGCCGGAACATGGCGCGGCGTGGTGTTGGCGCGGATGACCTGGCGAATCTGCTGCTCCAGGGCGTCATCCAGCGTGATGCCGTCGTTGAGCCGCACAAACAGCACCACCCGCACATCGTCCTGCCAGCGTTGGCCGATGGCCAGGCTTTCCAGCACTTGCGGGACTTTTTCCACCTGGCGATAAATCTCTGCCGTGCCGATGCGCACACCGCCGGGGTTGAGCACCGCGTCGGAGCGCCCGTGAATCAGCAAGCTGCCATTGGCGCGCTGTTCGGCGTAGTCGCCCTGGGCCCACACGCCGGGAAACTGGCTGAAATACGAGGCGCGCAGTTTTTTCTGGTCGGGGTCATTCCACAGGCCAATCGGCATGGCCGGAAAATGCCGGGTACACACCAGTTCGCCTTTTTCCCCGATCAGCGGCCGGCCCTGGTCGTCCCACACTTCGATGGCCATGGCCAGGCTCTTGCACTGCATTTCGCCGCGCCGCACCGGCAGCACCGGGTTGCCGATCACAAAGCAGGAGACGATATCGGTGCCGCCCGACATGGACGACAGGCACAACTCGGCCTTGATCTCGCGGTACACATAGTCGTAACTCTGCGGCGACAGCGGCGAGCCGGTCGAGATCAGGCCTTTGAGGCTGCCCAAGTCGTGGCTCAGGCGCGGTTGCAGGCCGGCCTTTTCCAGGGTGGCGAGAAACTTGGGGCTGGTGCCGAACACGCTGATTTTTTCCGCGTCGATCAGGTCGATCAGCCGCTCGGGGCCGGGGTGAAACGGCGAGCCGTCATACAACACTGCCGTGGCGCCCAGGGCCAGCACCGACACCAGCCAGTTCCACATCATCCAGCCGCAGGTGGTGTAGTAGAACAGGCAGTCTTCGCGCGACAGGTCGGCGTGCAGGCCGTGTTCCTTGAGGTGGGTGAGCAACACGCCGCCGGTGCCGTGGATGATGCACTTGGGCACGCCGGTGGTGCCGCTGGAGTAAAGAATATACAGCGGATGATCGAACGGCACCGGGACAAATTCAGGCTCGCCGCCGGGTGAGTAGAAGTCGTTCCACAGTGCGACCCTGGCGTGGGTGCGGTAGTCCTCGCTGCGCGCCTGGGGCCGGGCATACGGCACGATGATCAACTGTTCCAGGGACGGCAGGCGTTCGAGGATTTCATTGAGTTTGGCGCTTTGGTCGATGTCCTTGCCGGCATAGCGGTAGCCCGCGCAGGTGATCAACACCTTGGGCTCTATCTGGCCGAAACGGTCGATCACGCCTTGGGTGCCGAAGTCCGGCGAGGAGCACGACCAGATTGCGCCCAGGCTGGTGGTGGCAAGCATGCCGACCAGGGTTTGCCAGGTGTTGGGCATGCACGCGGCCACGCGGTCGCCCCGGGTGACACCGGCTGCCCGCAAGCTGCGCTGCAAGCCTGCGACATGCAGGGCCAGTTCGGCATACGTCAGCTGTTCGCGCTGGCCGTCTTCACTGACCGCCACCACCGCCGGGTGGTCATCCCGACGGCGCAGCAGGTGTTCGGCAAAGTTCAGGGTTGCGCCTGGGAACCACTCGGCGCTGGGCATTGCCGCGCCTTCGATCAGCGTGGTGCTGGGCGGGCTGCGAAACTGCACCTCAAAAAATGAGACGATCGCCTGCCAGAAGTCGGCGCGCTGGTCGATGCTCCATTGGTGCAGGGCGGGGTAGTCGCGCAGCTGCAGGCTGTAGCGTTGGTTGATGTAGCGCCGGAACTGGTCCATTCGCGTGTTGGCGATGCGTTCGGGGGAGGGTTGCCAGAGGATCTCGGACATACAGTTGCCTCTTCTCGTTCCCATGCTCTGCGTGGGAATGCCTCTATGGACGCTCTGCGTCCGCTCTTGGGACGCGGAGCGTCCTGGGCTGCATTCCCACGCAGAGCGTGGGAACGATCATCTTCAGTGCCTGATTTACTGGGCCAGCCAGCCGCCATCGATGTTCCACGCGGCGCCGCGCACTTGGGCGCCAGCTTCACTGCACAGGAACAACACCAACTCACCCAGCTGCGGCGGCGTCACAAACTCCAGCGACGGCTGTTTTTCCGCGAGCAAATCATGCTGCGCCTGCTGCGGATCAATGCCCTTGGCCGCACGATCATCAATCTGCTTTTGCACCAGCGGCGTCAACACCCAGCCGGGGCAGATGGCGTTGCAAGTGACGTTACCGGTGGCGGTCTCCAGGCCCACCACCTTGGTCAGGCCGATGACACCGTGTTTGGCCGCCACATATGCGGCCTTGCCCACCGAGCCGACCAAGCCATGCACCGACGCGATATTGACGATGCGCCCCCAGCCCTTGGCCTTCATGCCCGGCAAACTCAGACGCGTGCTGTGGAACACCGACGACAGGTTGATCGCGATGATCGAATCCCAGCGCTCCACCGGAAAGTCTTCCACGGCCGCCACGTGCTGAATGCCGGCGTTGTTGACCAGAATGTCGACGCCGCCAAACTCGCGCTCGGCGTAGGCAAACATGTCGGCAATTTGCGCCGGGTCGCTGACGTCGGCCGGGTGATGCCCGACCTTGCCGCCAAACGCCTGCACCTGGGCGATCACCGCGCTGGCATCGCCAAAACCGTTGAGGATCAGGTTGGCACCGGCCTTGGCCAGGCTCAGTGCGATGCCCAAGCCAATGCCGCTGGTGGAGCCGGTAACCAGGGCGGTCTTGCCATTCAAAGTCGTCATGAAAACCTCACACAATGCCGGTGGCGTAGAAAGTACCGATCACCACGAACACCGCGAGGGTCTTGATGATCGTGATGCCGAAAATGTCCTTGTAGGCTTCGCGGTGGGTCAGCCCGGTGACCGCCAGCAGGGTGATCACCGCGCCGTTGTGGGGCAGGGTGTCCATGCCGCCGCTGGCCATCGCCGCGACCCGGTGCAGCACTTCAAGGGGGATATTGGCCGCATGGGCCGCCGAAATAAAGCTCTCGGACATTGCTGCCAGGGCGATGCTCATGCCGCCTGACGCGGAGCCGGTGATACCGGCCAGCAGGGTCACGGTAATCGCTTCGTTGACCAGCGGGTTGGGGATGCCCTTGAGCCAGTCCGCCAGCACCAGAAAGCCTGGCAGCGAGGCGATCACCGCGCCGAAGCCGTATTCCGAGGCGGTGTTCATGGCCGCCAGCAGCGCGCCGCTGACCGCGCTTTTACTGCCTTCGGCCAGCTTGCTTCTGATCGCCGACCAGCCGAACACCAGCACCATGACGATGCCCACCAGCAACGCCGCCTGCACCGCCCAAATCGCCGTGAGCTTGGCGATATCGGTGGTCACCGGCGTGCTCATGCCGGGCAGGCTGAGGCTGTGGGTCTTGCCATACCACTGCGGGATCCAGTGGGTGAACAGCAGGTTCATCACGCCCACCAGAATCAGCGGCGACAGCGCGACCCACGGGTTGGGCAGCGGCAGGTTGTCGGCGGTTTCCGGCTCGTTGCGCAGCTCGGTGCCATACCCTTCACCGGCGCGTTGTGCCTTGTTGCGCTGGCGCGCCAGGTAGAGCATGCCGGTGCAGAACACGAAGACCGTGCCGATCAAGCCCAGCCACGGCGCCGCCCAGGCGGTGGTGTTGAAGAAGGTGCTGGGGATGATGTTCTGGATCTGCGGCGTGCCGGGCAGGGCGTCCATGGTGAACGAGAATGCACCGAGGGCGATGGTTGCCGGAATCAGGCGCTTGGGAATGTTGCTCTGGCGGAACATCTCCGCCGCAAACGGGTACACCGCAAACACCACCACAAACAGCGACACGCCGCCGTAGGTGAGCAGGGCGCAGACCAGCACAATCACCAGCATCGCCTGGCGCGTGCCGAGCAAGCGGATGGCGGCAGCCACGATCGAGCGCGAAAAGCCCGACAGCTCAATCAGCTTGCCGAACACCGCGCCGAGCAGGAACACCGGGAAATACAGTTTGATAAAGCCGACCATTTTTTCCATGAACACCCCGGTAAACGCAGGGGCGACGGCGGACGGGTCGGTGAGCAGCACGGCGCCAAGGGCGGCGATGGGGGCAAACAGGATAACGCTGTAGCCACGGTAGGCAGCCAGCATCAGCAGCGCGAGGGCTGCCAGGGCAATGATCACACTCATGGTGTGTCTCCAGATCGAATTGTTATTTTTGTGGGGGTGGTGCGTTGGAGAGGGCTATAGCGAGATGTGTGCCAATTGGCTAAGCTGTTGAAATATATAGATATTATTATTTTGTGCGGGTGCAATTCTTGAGATTGTCTCTTTTTTGAGACTGACAAGGATCAAAAGTGGGAGCTGGCTTGCCTGCGATAGCGGTGGTTCAGTTCAATAGGTATTGACTGATGGTCCGCTATCGCAGGCAAGCCAGCTCCCACAGTGGACTGTCTTTGTTTGTGGAGTTGAGTCTATTTATTGAGACTCGCGCATGTCCAATGCCACCATTTTTTTGTACAGGGTCGATCTACCCAGCCCCAACCGCTGGGCCGCTTCCACCACATTGCCTTCACAGGCCTTGAGTGCCGCCGCAATCACCTGCCGATCAAAGCGCTCCCGCGCCGCCGCAAATGTCTCGCCCTCGACCGTCTCCACCCGCCCACGCGCCACCGGGCTGAACGTGCCGATTGCCGCGCGAATCTCTTCGGCATCGAGCACCAGGTCATCACTCAACAACGCCGCGCGTTCCAGTACGTTGCGCAGTTCACGGATATTCCCCGGCCACGCGTGCTGCGCCAGCAACGCCAGGGCTTCGCGGTCAAGCTCATGCTGGCTGCGCAACTCTTCAAGAATCGCCTCGCTCAACGCCGGAATATCTTCGAGGCGCTCACGCAACGGCGGCACCTGGATCGGCAGCACGTTCAGGCGGTAATACAAGTCTGCCCGGAATTCGCCGCGCTTGATCGCCGCTTCCAGGTCCATGGACGTGGCGGCAATCACCCGCACATCGCTGTGCACCATTTCGTTGGAGCCCACCGGCTCGTATTCCTTTTCCTGCAACACCCGCAGCAGTTTGCTTTGCAGCGGCAGTGGCATGTCGCCGATTTCATCGAGGAACAGCGTGCCGCCCTGGGCGATCTGCAATTTGCCGGGGCGGCCCTTGCGGTCGGCACCGGTGAAGGCGCCTGGCGCGGTGCCGAAGAACTCGGCTTCGAGCAAGTCGCCGGGAATGGCCGCGCTGTTGATGCTGACAAACGCTTTATGGGCGCGCGTTGATGCGCCGTGGATGGCCTGGGCCAGCAACTCTTTACCGGTGCCGGTTTCGCCCAGCAGCAACACTGGCGACTCCGCGCTCGCACTGCGTCGTGCCCGGCGTTTGACTTCCAGGCTGGCCGCGCTGGTGCCGATAAAATGCGCGAAGTTGTATTTGCTCTGCCGCGAGCGCAGCAGCGAACGCGTGGAGGCCAGTTCCTGCTGCATGCTCAGGTAGCGCTCGATCAGCGGCGACAAGTTGCGCAGCTCATCAAACAGCGCAAACCCGATCGCGCCGATCACCGCGCCTGCGTCATCGTGGATCGGCAGGCGCATCACCACCAACGGGCCTTTGGGCGTGTCCTGGATATCCAGCAGAATCGGTTGGTCGTTGCGCACCACCTGGCGTAGCAGGCTGTTGGAAATCACCTGCTCGCACGGCTGGCCGATGGCTTCATCGGCGCTTTTAAGGCCGAAACGCTTGGCGTAACGCTCGTTCATCCACACGATATTCGCGTCGCGATCGACAATCACCGTGCCTTCGCTGGACTGCTCGATGATCTCGAACAGCGACTGGATGGCCAGGCCGCGAACCTGCTGGTAGTCCTTGAGGCTGTCGCTGATGTTCATGTGTGCCGAATCCTGTGATGTGATCGTTCCCACGCTCTGCGTGGGAATGCCTCCCGTGACGCTCCGCGTCACTTGGCGAGCGGGACGCGGAGCGTCCCAGGCTGTGTTCCCACGCGGAGCGTGGGAACAATCTCATAAAGGGATGTGCGCCGCCGCCAGCAGCTCTTTGGTGTAAGGATGTTGCGGCGCATCGAACACCACATGGCTCGCGCCGCGCTCCACCACCTTGCCGTCCTTGATCACGATCATGTCATGGGCCATGGCCCGCACCACCGCCAGGTCGTGGCTGATAAACAGGTAGGTCAGGCCGTATTTTTCCTGCAGTTCACGCAACAGCGCCACTACTTGTTTCTGCACGGTGCGGTCGAGGGCCGAGGTGGGTTCATCCAGCAGCATCAGCGCCGGCTTGAGCACCAGGGCGCGGGCGATGGCGATGCGTTGGCGCTGACCGCCGGAAAATTCATGCGGGTAACGGTGGCGGCTTTCGGGGTCGAGCCCCACATCCTTGAGCACCTGGATCACTTGCGCATCACGCTCGGCCAGGCTGCACGGCGCATGCACTTCCAGGCCCTCGCTGATGATCTGCTGCACCGACATGCGCGGGCTGAGGCTGCCGAACGGGTCCTGGAATACCACCTGCATCTGTTTGCGCCACGGGCGCATCTGCTGGTTGTTCAGCGGGTCGAGGGCTTCACCCTGAAAACGGATGCTGCCGGTGGAATCGAGCAAGCGCAGGATCGCCTGGCCGAGGGTGGATTTGCCCGAGCCGGACTCGCCGACAATCCCCAGGGTCTTGCCACGTTGCACGCTAAGGCTGATGCCGTCGACTGCGCGCAACCAGGTTTTGCGCCGGAACAGCCCGCCGCCGAGGGGGAATTGCACGCTCAGGTCGTCGACTTGCAACACGGTTTCGCGTCCATCACTGCACAGCGCATCACCGGCCGGCTCGGCGTCCAGCAGCAGGCGGCTGTAAGGGTGTTGCGGCGCCGTGAACAGCGTCTCGCAGTCGGCCTGCTCGACAATTTCCCCGGCACGCATCACGCACACGCGCTGGGCAATGCTGCGCACCAGGTTGAGGTCGTGGCTGATCAGCAGCAGCGACATGCCCAGGCGCTGCTGCAAGGACTTGAGCAGCAGCAGGATTTTGCGCTGCACGGTCACGTCCAGCGCAGTGGTGGGCTCGTCGGCAATCAGCAGCTCCGGCTCGCAGGCCAGGGCCATGGCGATCATCACCCGTTGGCGCTGGCCGCCGGAGAGTTGATGCGGGTAAGCCTTGAGGCGCTCCTGGGGTTTCTGGATGCCCACCAGTTCGAGCAGTTCCAGAATGCGCGCCTGTGCCGCCTTGCCGCCCAGGCCCTTGTGCAGCAGCAGGGTTTCGCCGATCTGTTTTTCGATGCTGTGCAGCGGGTTGAGCGAGGTCATCGGCTCCTGGAAAATCATCGCAATGCGGTTGCCGCGCAGCTTTTGCAAGGTGGCCGCCGAGGCGCCGATCAGCTCCTGGCCGCGATACTTCACCGAGCCGGTGGTGTGCGTACCGGCCTCGGGCAGCAGTTGCAGAATCGAGTGGGCCGTCACCGACTTGCCCGAACCCGACTCGCCCACCAATGCCAGGCATTCGCCAGGGCGTACGTCCAGGCACAGCTTGCTCACTACGGTCTGGCCGCTGAAGGCGACGCTGAGGTCGCGGATCTCGATCAGGTTCATACGCAATTACTCATGAGCGTGGGTCGAAGGCATCACGCAATGCCTCGCCGATAAAGACCAGCAGCGACAGGATCAGCGCCAGGGTGAAAAACGCCGTCAGGCCCAGCCAGGGCGCTTGCAGGTTCTGCTTGCCCTGGGCGATCAGCTCGCCCAGGGAGGCACTGCCGGCGGGCATGCCGAACCCGAGAAAATCCAGGGCGCTAAGGGTCGAAATCGCCCCGGTCAGGATAAACGGCAGGTAGCTCAAGGTGGCGGTCATGGCATTGGGCAGGATATGCCGGCGAATGATCTTGCCGTCGCCCAGGCCCAGGGCGCGTGCGGCCTTGACGTATTCCAGGTTGCGCCCGCGCAGGAACTCCGCGCGCACCACGTCCACCAGGGCGAGCCAGGAAAACAACGCCATGATCCCCAATAGCCACCAGAAATTCGGCTCGACAAAACCCGACAGGATGATCAACAGGTACAGCACCGGCAGCCCGGACCACACTTCCAGAATGCGCTGGCCGAGCAGGTCGACCCAGCCGCCGTAGTAACCCTGCAAGGCGCCGGCGGCAATGCCGATGGCGGCGCTGATGGCCGTGAGCGCCAGGGCAAACAGGATCGACACCCGTGCGCCAAAGATCACGCGCGCCAGCACATCGCGGGATTGATCGTCAGTGCCCAGCCAGTTCACCGTCGAGGGCGGGCTGGGGGCAGGGCGGGTCAGTTCGTAGTTGGGCGTGTCGTCGCTGAACGGGATCGGCGGGAACAGCATCCAGCCGCCGTCCTGCTTGATCAGCTTTTGCACGTAGTCACTGCGGTAGTCGGCCTGGAACGGCAGCTGGCCGCCGAACTGCTGCTCGGTGTAGCGCTTGAACACCGGGAAATACAGTTCGTTCTTGAAGCTCAGCACCAAGGGTTTGTCATTGGCGATCAACTCGCCGCCCAGGGTCAGGATAAACAGGCCGATAAACAGCCACAGTGACCACCAGCCACGGCGGTTCTTCTTGAAGCGCTCGAAACGCCGACGGGCCACCGGAGACAGATTAAGCATCAGGCGTTCCTCGCGGCGAAGTCGATACGCGGGTCCACCAGGGTGTAGCAGAGGTCACCGATGAGTTTTATCAAGAGCCCGAACAGGGTGAAGATAAACAACGAACCAAAGACTACCGGGTAGTCGCGGGATACGGCGGCTTCGTAGCTCATGCGGCCCAGGCCATCGAGGGAAAAGATCACCTCGATCAGCAGGGAGCCGGCAAAAAACACGCTGATAAAGGCCTGGGGAATCCCCGAGATTACCAACAGCATGGCGTTGCGAAACACATGGCCGTAGAGCACACGGCGTTCACTCAAACCCTTGGCGCGGGCGGTGACCACGTACTGGCGTGTGATTTCATTGAGAAATGAGTTTTTGGTCAGGATGGTCAGCGTGGCGAAACCGCCGATCACCAACGCGCTGACAGGCAACACCAGGTGCCAGAAATAGTCGGCAATTTTGCCGATTGTGCTGAGTTCGTCGAAGTTCTCCGAGACCAGCCCACGCACCGGGAACCAGTTCAGCGAGGTGCCACCGGCGAACAGCACGATCAGGAACATCGCAAACAGGAAGGCCGGCATGGCATAGCCGATGACGATCGCGGTGCTGCTCCATACGTCAAAACTGCTGCCGTGGCGCACCGCCTTGCGAATCCCCAAGGGGATCGACACCAGGTAGGTGATCAGGGTGGCCCATAAACCGAGGGAAATGGTCACCGGCATTTTTTCCAGGATCAGGTCGATCACGCTTTTGCCGCGAAAGAAGCTGTTGCCGAAATCCAGCCGGGCGTAGTTCTTGAGCATCAGCCACAGGCGTTCCGGCGCGGGCTTGTCGAAGCCGTATTGCTTTTCGATGTCCTTGATCAATTTGGGGTCCAGGCCACGGCTGGCGCGCGAGCCGTTGACGGCTTCGCCGCCACCACCGCCGATGCCGCCGCCACCGATGCCTTGCAGGTGGGCAATGGCCTGTTCCACCGGGCCGCCGGGCGCGGCCTGCACGATCACGAAGTTGACCAGCAGGATGATCACCAGCGTGGGGATGATCAGCAGCAGGCGCCGCACGATATAGGCAAACATCAGCGGGCACCTCCACGTTTTTTCAGCTCGGCGTTCATCTGTTCATTGGTCAGTGGGGTGGGGCTGATTTCCCACCAGGTTTCCAGCGCTTCGTCGTTCTTGGCCTCGATGGCCGGGCGACCGAAACGGTTCCACCAGGCAGCGGAAGTGCCGGGCGGGTAATAGTTGGGGATCCACAGGTAGTTCCATTGCAGCACGCGGTCCAGGGCATGGGCATAGGTGAGCATCTGCGCCTGGGTGTTGGCTTTGACCAGCCCGCTGATCAGGCTGTCGACGGCGGGGTCTTTAAGCACCATGTAGTTGTTCGCGCCAGGGTCGTAGGCGGCCTGCGAGCCGAAGTAGTTATACAGCTCCATGCCCGGCGAGGTGGTGACCGGGAAGCCGATGACGATCATGTCGTAGTCGCGGGCCATGATGCGGTTGACGTACTGGGACGAGTCGATGCGGCGGATATTGAGGGTGATGCCGATCTGCGCCAGGTTGCGCTTGTACGGCAGCAACAGGCGCTCAAGGCCGGCCTGGGCGTTGAGGAAGGTGAACTCCAGTGGCTCGCCGTCGGCGTTGACCAGCTTGTCGCCCTTGGGTGTCCAGCCGGCGGCTTCCAGCAGTGCCAGGGCTTGCAGCTGTTTGTCGCGGATCATGCCGCTGCCGTCGGTGACCGGCGCCTTGAACACTTGGGTGAATACTTCGTCGGGCACCTGGCCGCGCAGTGGCTCAAGAATCGCCAGTTCGTCCTGGGTCGGCAGTTGGCTGGCGGCCAGCGGGCTGTTGGAGAAGAAGCTCTGCTGGCGGATGTACATATTGCGCATCATCTGCCGGTTGGCCCATTCGAAATCCCACAACATCGCCAGGGCCTGGCGCACGCGGCGGTCCTTGAACATCGGCTTTTGCACGTTGAACACATAGCCCTGGGCCGGTTGCGGCATCTCCTTGGCCAGGTGCGCACGTTGCAGGCGGCCATCGTCGAGGGCCGGGCCGTTGTAGCCGATGGAGTAGCCGGTGGCGGAGAACTCGCGGTTGAAGTCATAGGCGCCGCCACGCAGCACCTGGCGGGCCACCTCGGTGTCGCCGAAGTACTCCAGGCTCAGGTGATCGAAGTTGTACAGGCCACGGCTGACGGGCAAGTCCTTGCCCCACCAGTCGGGGTCGCGGGTGAAGGTGATGGTGCTGCCGGAGTCGATCTTGCTGATTTTATACGGGCCGCTGCCCAGCGGCGCTTCGTAGCCGCCACCGTTGGCGAAGTCGCGGGTTTTCCACCAGTGCTCGGGGAACACCGGCAGGGTGGCGATATCCAGCGGCAGGGTGCGGTTTTCATTGCTGGAAAAGTCGAAGCGCACTTGGCGTTCGCCTTCGACTTCGACGTGTTTGACGTCGGCGAACAGCGTGCGAAAGCGCAGGCTGCCTTGGGTCATCAGCAGGTCGAAGCTGTAGCGCACGTCTTCGGCGTTGATCGGCGTGCCATCGGCGAAACGTGCCTTGGGGTTGAGGTAGAAGCGCAACGACAGGCCGTCGTCGGCGCGTTCCATTTTTTCGGCGACCAGGCCGTAAACCGTGTAGGGCTCATCCAGGGAGCGCTGGGCCAGCGGGGCGTAGAGCCAGCCGTCGACCTGGGAGACGCCGATGCCTTTGTCTATGTACGGCAATACATGGTCGAAGCGCCCGATTTCGATGGCTGAGCGTCGCAGGCTGCCGCCTTTGGGCGCGCTGGGGTTGGCGTAGTCGAAATGGGTGAAGCCGGTGGGGTATTTGGCCGGTTCGCCGTAGACCGTGAGGTAGGTTTGCGGGGCCGCGATCACGGCGGTGCTGGCCAGTAGCAGGGCCAGGGTGGAGCTGAAGAGTTTTGTGGAAAAAACCAATCGCATTATCAGCCTTGAGCGCCGGGTGAACAGTAATAGGGGTTTGTACGTTAACGGCTTATGGGTTGCCAGTCACTTGATGCACAACGGCCCACCAAAAGGCGGGCCGTTGTTTATAGCATCAGCGCGGACGGGATCAGTCCTGGCGGCTGGTGACTTCCAGCAGGTGGTAGCCGAACTGGGTTTTTACCGGGCCTTGCACGGTGTTGACGGGGGCGCTGAAGACGACGGTGTCGAATTCCTTGACCATCTGGCCTGGACCGAACGAACCCAGGTTGCCACCGTCGCGGCTGGATGGGCAGCTGGAGTTGGCTTTGGCGATTTCTGCGAAATCGGCGCCGCCTTCGATCTGGGCCTTGAGTTCGTTGCACTTGTCTTCGGTGGAAACGAGGATGTGACGGGCGGTGGCTTTGGCCATGGGGGTAACTCCTTGAAGTAAAAAGGGTGAGCCTACCGGATTCAGGTGGTTTTTTGTTGGCAAAGTTCCATCTTGTGGTGGAGTAGGGTAATTGAGGTGATCTGCTTCTCTGTGGGAGCTGGCTTGCCTGCGATAGCATCAACTCGGTGTACCTGACACACCGAGGTGTCTGCATCGCAGGCAAGCCAGCTCCCACAGTTGATCGAGTATGGCTCTGCAGTTGCCGTTACCTAAATAACGGATATGTACACGATCAAACCACACCAGCAGGCACCAAAAACGCCGCTTCCAACAACTGCCGGGTATAAGCATGCTGCGGATCTGCAAAGATCCCCGCCGCGTCGCCCTGTTCCACCACTTGCCCCTGCTTGACCACCATCAACTGGTGACTCAACGCCTTCACCACCGCCAAATCATGGCTGATGAACAGGTAGGTCAGGTTGTATTTGGCCTGCAAGCCCCGCAGCAACTCCACCACTTGCCGCTGCACCGTGCGGTCGAGTGCGGATGTCGGTTCATCGAGCAGTATCAAGCGGGGCTTGAGCACCAAGGCGCGGGCGATGGCGATGCGTTGACGTTGCCCGCCGGAAAACTCATGGGGGTAACGATGCCGCGACTCCGGGTCCAGGCCGACTTCCTTGAGTGCTGCAATAATCGCCAGTTCCTGCTCGGCCGGCGTGCCCATTTTGTGGATACGCAAGCCTTCGCCAACAATCTCGCTCACACACATTCGCGGGCTCAAGCTGCCGAACGGGTCTTGAAACACCACCTGCATCTCCCGCCGCAGCGGGCGCACCTGTTGCTGAGTCAGGCGGTCGAGTTGCTGGCCTTCAAAGCGAATCCCGCCCTTGCTGGCGATCAGGCGCAAAATCGCCAGGCCCAGGGTGGATTTGCCCGAGCCGCTTTCACCGACAATGCCCAGCGTCTGGCCCTGGGGCAGGCTGAAGTTGATGCCGTCCACCGCCTTGACGTAATCGACGGTGTTGCGCAAAAAGCCCTTTTTGATCGGGAACCAGACCTTCAGGTCGTCGACTTCCAGGAGGGGCGGCCCGACCTCATTACTGGCTGGCCCACCGCTGGGCTCCGCAGCCAATAATTCCTGGGTGTAAGGGTGCTGGGGCGACTGAAACAGGGTCTCGCAATCAGCCTGTTCAACGATGCAACCCTGCTGCATCACACACACACGATGGGCGATGCGCCGCACCAGGTTCAGGTCATGGCTGATCAGCAGCAATGCCATGCCCAGCCGGGCCTGCAGCTCTTTGAGCAGCTCCAGGATCTTCAATTGCACGGTGACGTCGAGGGCCGTGGTCGGCTCGTCGGCGATCAGCAGTTCGGGCTCGTTGGCCAGGGCCATGGCGATCATCACCCGCTGGCGCTGGCCGCCGGACAGTTCGTGGGGCAGAGCCTTGAGGCGCTTGTGCGGCTCGGGGATGCCCACCAGTTCAAGCAGTTCCAGGGTGCGCCGGGTCGCGACTTTGCCGGTGAGGCCTTTGTGCAGGCCGAGCACTTCGTTGATCTGCTTCTCGATCGAATGCAGCGGGTTCAGCGAGGTCATTGGCTCCTGAAAGATCATCGCTATGCGGTTGCCGCGAATATGCCGGATGGTTTTCTCTTTGAGGGTCAGCAGATCATGCCCGGAATAGCTGATGGTGCCGGCCGGGTGCCGCGCCAGCGGGTAGGGCAGCAGGCGCAGGATCGAGTGGGCGGTCACCGATTTGCCCGAGCCGCTTTCGCCGACCAGCGCCAGGGTTTCGCCGCGCTTGATATCGAAGCTGATGTGGTTGACCACGCGGTGTTGGTGTTCGCCGGTGACGAACTCGACGCAGAGGTCGCGGACTTCGATCAGATTGTCCTGGTTCATCTCATTTCCTCGGGTCGAAGGCATCGCGAGCGGACTCGCCGATAAACACCAGCAAACTCAACATGATCGCCAGCACGGCAAAGGCACTCATGCCCAGCCACGGCGCTTGCAGGTTGGATTTGCCCTGGGCCACCAGTTCGCCCAGGGACGGCGAACCGGCTGGCAAGCCAAACCCAAGGAAGTCCAGGGCGGTGAGGGTGCCGATGGCGCCGGTAAGGATGAACGGCATGAAGGTCATGGTCGAGACCATCGCATTGGGCAGGATATGCCGGAACATGATCGCGCCGTTCTGCATGCCCAGCGCTCGGGCGGCACGCACGTATTCCAGGTTGCGCCCGCGCAGGAACTCGGCGCGCACCACGTCCACCAGGCTCATCCACGAAAACAGAAGCATGATGCCCAGCAGCCACCAGAAGTTGGGCTGCACAAAGCTGGCGAGGATGATCAGCAGGTACAGCACCGGCAGACCCGACCAGATCTCCAGGAAACGCTGGCCGGCCAGGTCGACCCAGCCGCCGTAGAAGCCCTGCAAGGCGCCGGCGATGACGCCGATGATCGAGCTGAGCACGGTCAGCGTCAGGGCAAACAGCACCGACACACGAAAGCCGTAGATCACCCGCGCCAGCACATCGCGGCCCTGGTCGTCGGTGCCCAGCAGGTTCACCGAAGACGGCGGCGCTGGCGCGGGGACTTTCAGGTCGTAGTTGATGCTCTGGTAGCTGAACGGGATGGGCGCCCACAGCGTCCAGGCGTCCTTGGCCTTGAGCAGTTCCTGGATATACGGGCTTTTGTAGTTGGCTTCCAGCGGGAATTCGCCGCCGAAGGTGGTCTCCGGGTAGCGTTTAAGCGCCGGGAAATACCAGCCACCGTCAAAGTGCACGGCCAGCGGTTTGTCGTTGGCGATCAACTCGGCGCCCAGGCTGAGCACGAACAGAATCAGGAACAGCCACAGCGACCACCAGCCACGCTTGTTGGCCTTGAAGCGCTCGAACCGGCGGCGATTGAGGGGGGACAGGTTCATCTCAATGCTCCCGGCTGGCGAAGTCGATGCGCGGATCGACCAGGGTGTAAGTGAGGTCGCCGATCAGTTTCACGATCAGCCCCAGCAGGGTGAAGATAAACAGCGTGCCGAACACCACCGGGTAATCGCGGTTGATCGCCGCTTCAAAGCTCATCAGGCCCAGGCCGTCGAGGGAAAAGATCACCTCGACCAGCAACGAGCCGGTGAAGAAGATCCCGATAAACGCCGAGGGGAAGCCGGCAATTACCAGCAGCATGGCGTTACGAAACACGTGGCCGTAAAGCACGCGGTGGTTGGTCAGGCCCTTGGCTTTGGCGGTGACCACATACTGTTTGTTGATTTCGTCGAGGAAGCTGTTTTTGGTCAGCAGGGTCATGGTTGCAAAGTTGCCGATCACCAACGCAGTGACGGGCAGGGCCAGGTGCCAGAAGTAATCGAGAATCTTGCCGCCCCAGCTCAGTTCTTCGAAGTTGTTGGAGGTCAGCCCGCGCAAGGGGAACCAGTCCAGGTAACTGCCGCCTGCAAACACCACGATCAGCAAAATCGCGAACAAAAACGCCGGGATGGCATAGCCGACGATGATCGCCGAGCTGGTCCACACGTCAAAGTGGCTGCCGTGCCGCGTGGCCTTGGCGATGCCCAGCGGGATCGACACCAGGTACATGATCAGCGTGCTCCATAACCCGAGGGAAATGGACACCGGCATCTTTTCCTTGATCAGGTCGATGACCTTGGCGTCGCGAAAGAAGCTGTCGCCAAAATCCAGTCGCGCATAGTTCTTGACCATGATCCACAAGCGTTCCGGCGCCGACTTGTCGAAGCCGTACATCTTTTCGATTTCCTTGATCAGCGCCGGGTCCAGGCCCTGGGCGCCGCGGTAGCTGGAACCGGCCACCGAGACCTCGGCGCCGCCACCGGCAATGCGGCTGGTGGCGCCGTCGAACCCTTCGAGCTTGGCGATCATCTGCTCCACCGGGCCACCGGGGGCGGCCTGGATGATGATGAAGTTGATCAGCAAGATCCCGAACAGTGTGGGGATGATCAGCAACAGGCGGCGAACAATATAGGCCAGCATTTAATCGCCTCCGCTCGCCGGATCGGCGCTCTGGACAGTGTCGACGGCAGGTTTGACTTCAGGTTTGGCCCACCAGGTGGCCGTGCCGACGTCGTAACGTGGCGGGACCTTGGGGTGGCCCAAGTGATCCCAGTACGCCACGCGGTAAGTCTTGATGTGCCAGTTGGGAATCACGTAGTAGCCAAACTGCAAGACCCGATCCAGCGCCTTGGCATGGTCGACCAGGCTTTGGCGCGAGTCGGCGTTGATCAGTTCTTCGACGAGCTGGTCGACCACCGGGTCCTTGAGGCCCATGTAGTTGCGGCTGCCGGATTTGTCGGCGGCGGCGGACGACCAGAATTCGCGCTGCTCGTTACCCGGCGAGGTGGACTGCGGGAAGCTGCCTACCAGCATGTCGAAGTCCCGTGAGCGCAGGCGGTTGATGTATTGCGAAACGTCAACACGGCGGATTACCAGGTTGATCCCAAGGTCTGCCAGGTTGCGCTTGAAGGGCAGCAGCACCCGTTCGAAATCGGTCTGGGTCAACAGAAACTCGATGTTTACCGGCTTGCCGGTGGTGTCGACCATCTTGTCGTCGACGATCTTCCAGCCAGCCTCCTGCAACAGCTGGTAAGCCTCACGCTGCTGGGTGCGGATCATGCCGCTGCCGTCGGTCTTGGCCGGCTCGAAGGCTTGGGTGAAGACTTCGGCAGGGATCTTGTCGCGAAACGGCGCCAGGATGGCGGTTTCCGCCGGGCCGGGCAGGCCAGTGGCGGCCATCTCCGAGTTTTCGAAGTAGCTGCGGGTGCGGGTGTAGGCGCCATTGAACAGCTGTTTGTTGCTCCACTCGAAATCCAACAGCAGGCTGATGGCCTTGCGTACCCGCACATCCTGGAACATCGGCTTGCGCGTATTGAACACAAACCCTTGCATGCCGGTGGGATTGCCGTTGGGAATTTCTTCCTTGATCAACCGGCCCTGGGCCACGGCCGGGATGTTGTAGGCGTTGGCCCAGTTCTTGGCGCTGAACTCCAGCCAATAGTCGAACTGCCCGGCTTTCAAGGCTTCCAGCGCCACGGTGCTATCACGGTAGTAGTCGGTGATGCGGTTATCGAAGTTGTAGAAGCCCTGGGTCACCGGCAGGTCTTTGGCCCAGTAATCCTTGACCCGCTCATAGCGCACCATGCGCCCCGGTTTGACCTCGGCAACCTTGTACGGGCCACTGCCCAGCGGTATTTCCAGGTTGCCCTTGGCAAAGTCGCGCGTTGCCCACCAATGCTTGGGCAATACCGGCAGTTGGCCGAGGATCAGCGGTAATTCACGGTTATTGGTGCGCTTGAACTTGAACAGCACACGCAGCGGGTCTTCGGCGACCACTTCGTCGACGTCGGCGTAGTAGTTGCGGTAGAGCGGCGAACCGTCCTTGATCAGCGCCTGGAAGGTGAATACCACGTCTTCGGCCCGGATCGGGTGGCCATCATGGAAGCGCGCTTCGGGGCGCAGGTAGAAGCGCACCCAACTGTTATCCGGAGCCTTTTCGATCTTGCCGGCCACCAGGCCGTACTCGGTGACGGGCTCGTCCAGGCTTTGCATAGCCAGGGTGTCGTAGATCAGCGGCAGGTTGTCTGCGGGCACGCCCTTGCTGATGTAAGGGTTGAGGCTGTCGAAGCCGCCCATGCTCGATTCACGGAAGGTGCCGCCCTTGGGCGCGTCGGGGTTTACGTAATCGAAATGCTTGAAGTTGGCGGGGTACTTGGGTGGCTCGCTGTACAGGGTCAGCGCATGTTGCGGCGCGGCGTTGGCCGCGCCGCACGCTAACAGCGCGCCAAACAGGGCGGTGCGCAAAGTCATCATTGGGCTTTCTCCGCAGCTTTCAGCCACCACGCACTCAAACCCAGGCTGTAGGGCGGCGTGGTGACAAAGGCGAACCGGTTGCGGTACGCCAAGCGATGATAGTTGAGGTACCAGTTGGGAATACTGTAGTGCTGCCACAGCAGCACCCGGTCGAGGGCGCGGCCGGCGGCCAATTGTTCTTCGCGGGTCTGCGCCGCCAGCAGTTGGTCGAGCAGGTGATCGACCACCGGGTTGGTGATGCCGGCGTAGTTTTTGCTGCCCTTGATGGCCGCCTGGCTGGAGTGGAAGTACTGCCACTGCTCAAGGCCGGGGCTCAAGGTCTGGTTGAGGGTGATCAGGACCATGTCGTAGTCGAACTGATCCAGGCGCTGCTTGTATTGCGCGCGGTCAACGGTGCGCAGGCGGGCGTCGATGCCGATGCTTTTAAGGTTCTCGACGTAGGGCTGCAGGATGCGTTCAAGGTTCGGGTTGACCAGCAGGATCTCGAAGCGCAGCGGTTGGCCCTTACTGTCCAGCAGGCGCTGGTCGGAGAGTTTCCAGCCGGCTTCGCCGAGCAGCGCCAGGGCGCGGCGCAGGGTCTCGCGGGGAATGCCCCGCCCGTCGGTCTGCGGCAGGCTGAAGGCTTGGGTGAACAGGTTGGGCGGCAACTGATCGCGGTAGGGCGAGAGCATCAGCCATTCATGCCCCACCGGTACGCCCGTCGCAGCAAACTCGCTGTTGGGGTAGTAACTGAGCGTGCGTTTATAGGCGTTGCTGAACAGGGTGCGGTTGGTCCATTCAAAATCGAACATCAGCCCCAGCGCCTCACGCACTTTGGTCTGGCTGAAGATCGGCCGCCGCGCGTTCATGAACAGGCCCTGGCTTTGGGTCGGGATCTGGTGGGCGATCTGCGCCTTGATCACGTCGCCGCGGTTAACCGCCGGAAAGTTGTAGCCGGTGGCCCAGTTCTTGGCCTGGTGTTCGATATAGATATCGAATTCACCGGCCTTGAAGGCTTCGAAGGCCACGTCGCTGTCGCGATAGAACTCCACTTCGACCTTGTCGTAGTTGTAGAACCCCTGGTTGACCGGCAGGTCTTTGCCCCAGTAATCCTTGACCCGCTCGAACATCAGTTGGCGGCCTGGGGTGACCTTGGTGATGCGATACGGCCCGCTGCCCAAGGGCGGCTCGAAGGTGGTGGCCTTGAAATCGCGGTTCTTCCAGTAATGCTGGGGCAATACCGGCAGTTCGCCCAGACGCAGGATCAGCAGTGGGTTGCCGGCGCGCTTGAACACAAAACGGATGCGATGGCGGTTGAGGATGTCGACCCGTGCGACTTCCTGCAGGTTGGTGCGGTACTGCGGGTGGCCTTCTGTGAGCAGGGTGCGATAGGAGAACGCCACGTCGTAGGCGGTGATCGGCTTGCCATCATGGAAACGCGCTTCCGGGCGCAGGTTGAACACCACCCAGCTGCGGTCCTCGCTGTACTCCACCGATTGGGCAATCAGCCCGTAGCTGGAGGTGGGTTCGTCACCGGACGGCGCATACTGGCCGGTGCCGACCATCAGCGGCTCGTTCAACTCGTTGACGCCGTATTGCAGGAAATTGGGCGTGGAAACCGGGCTGGTGCCCTTGAAGGTGTAGGGGTTGAGGGTATCGAAGGTGCCAAATGCCATGACCCGCAATGTCCCACCTTTGGGCGCTGCAGGGTTTACCCAATCGAAGTGGGTGAATTTGGCCGGGTACTTGAGTGTGCCGAACTGCGTGTAACCGTGGCTCTCGGTAATCGTCGCGTTCGCAGCAAAGCTCAAGGCCAGACTTATTAGTAGAAGGAGGGGACGCTTCAAGTCAGAGATCCGATCCAGGCGGCTTGGGCTTTATGATCGGTACAGTAACAGCTTGTTCCGGTTGGAAAAAGGTGGTTGAAACCACTGGGGTCAGGGTTGGGAAGGTATCGGATTGGGTGACGATCAAATGTGGGAGCTGGCTTGCCTGCGATAGCATCAACTCGGTGTGCCTGACACACCGAGGTGTTTGCATCGCAGGCAAGCCGGCTCCCACACAAGCCAGTCTCCACGGGACTTTATCTAGGCCCGGAAACCACCAGCATCTGCCCCGGCTTCAACGCCTGGCCAGTACGCGGGTTCCAACGCTTGAGATGTTGCATCTCAACGTTGAAGCGCTTGGCGACGATATACAGCGAGTCGCCTTTCTTGACCTTGTACTGCACCGGCTTCTTGCTGCTGGCCACCAGTTTGCGGGTGTCCTGCATCACCAGGGTCTGGCCGACCTTGAGGGCCTGGCCGTTGAGCTTGTTCCAGCGCTGCAGGTCATGCACATCGACCTTGTTCGCCTTGGCGATCAGCGTGAGGTTGTCGCCACTGCGCACCTTGTAGTTGCGGGTACGCCCGGCCACCCGTGTGCTCTCAACTTCGTCGAACACTTGCTTTTTAGGACGCATCGCCAGCAATTCTTCCGGCTTCATCGTCGAAAGGGTGCTGGTGAGCAACTGCGCCTTGGAGCTGGGCACCAGCAAATGTTGCGGGCCGTCCAGGGTGGTGCGTTGTTTCAGGGCCGGGTTGAGCTGGAACAGTTCGTCTTCGTCTATCTCGGCCAGCGCGGCAACCCGGGACAGGTCCATGCTTTGCTTGACTTCAACCACTTCGAAGTACGGCGTGTTGGCAATCGGGCTCAGGTTGACGCCGTAGGCCTCGGGGGCCAGCACCACTTGGGACAGCGCCAGGAACTTGGGCACGTAGTCCTTGGTTTCCTGGGGCAGGGGCAGGTTCCAGTAGTCGGTAGGCAGGCCGAGCTTTTCGTTGCGCTCGATCGCCCGGCTGACCGTGCCTTCGCCGGCATTGTAGGCCGCCAGGGCCAGCAGCCAGTCGCCGTTGAACATGTCATGCAGACGCGTCAGATAGTCCAGGGCGGCGGTGGTGGAGGCGGTGATATCGCGGCGGCCGTCGTAGGCGCGGGTCTGGCGCAGGTTGAAGTAGCGCCCGGTGGAGGGGATGAACTGCCACAAGCCGACCGCATCGCTGCGCGAATAGGCCATCGGGTTGTAGGCACTTTCGATCACTGGCAGCAGCGCCAGCTCCAGGGGCATATTGCGTTCTTCAAGGCGTTCGACGATGTAATGAATGTAGAGGCTGCCGCGTTCTCCGGCGTTCTCTAAAAAGGACGGGTTGCTGGCGAACCACAAGCGTTGTTGCTCGATGCGCGGGTTCACACCCAGGCCGTCCTGCAATTGAAAGCCCCGGCGCATGCGTTCCCAGACATCCTGGGGCACTTCGGGGCTAGGCTTCTCTGAGAGCCAAATAGGTTTTTGCTTGATCTTGGCAGCAAGATTCGGTTTGGGTTGCACGGTGGATTGTGCAGCGAAATTTGTCGATTGGCAGCCCGCCAGAGTCGCGGAAACGGCCACCGCCACGGCTTGAGCCAGGCGGGTCAATGCGTCTGAAGAAATGGATTTACGAATAGATGACGACATTGGCTGGAAGTAAGTTCCGGGCAAAAATGTCGGGCGATTCTAGAAAGCGCTTTGGTTCCGGTCAACCATTCAGAAATTCCGTATCAGATTGCATCCGCTTAGAACTTATCTTTCCAAGCCCTCAAGCTAGCAAACACCTCGGCCCCAGTGCGGTTGTCGCGACCATTCCGTTCGTCCGCTTTTTGTTTAACGGATGTTTCGGCGGTACGCAGAAAAGGGTTAGTACGTTTTTCCAGGGCCAGGTTGGACGGCAGCGTCATCTCGCCACGGGCGCGCAATTGCTTGACGCTTTCGACGCGTTCGGCAATATCGGCATTGTCCGGCTCCACGGCCTGGGCAAATTTAAGGTTACTTTGCGTGTACTCGTGGGTGCAGTACACCAGCGTGTCGGCCGGCAGGGCGGCCAGGCGCTCAAGGGAGGTGTGCATCTGTTGCGGGGTGCCTTCGAACAGGCGCCCGCAGCCGGCGGCAAACAGGGTGTCGCCACAAAACAGCACGCCCTGGTGGTAATAGGCGATATGGCCAAGGGTGTGGCCGGGCACGCTATAAATGTCGAAGTCCCAGCCGAGTGCGCTGATGCGCTCATTATCGTGCAGGGCCACGTCGCGCGCGGGGATCTTCTCGTTCGCCGGGCCGTAGACCGTGGCGTCAGTGACCTGTTTGAGCTGTTCGACGCCGCCGACATGATCAGCGTGATGGTGGGTGATCAGGATGTCGCTGAGCGTCCACCCGGGGTTTTGCTTGAGCCAGGCCAGCACCGGCGCGGCATCGCCGGGGTCGACCACGGCGCAGCGTTGGGTATCAGGGTCTTGTAACAACCAGATGTAGTTATCGGTGAAGGCGGGCAGGGCACTGATCTGTATCATTCTTCGATTCGCCAAGCTGAACACATTGGTGCATCTTAGAACGTCTAGGCGAATTGGAGAATGCAATGACTGATAAAGCGTTCGCCCAGGCCGATCCTGAATGGCTGGCCCTGATCAGCGCAGCCCGTGATTGGCTGTCCGGGCCGATCGGGCAATTTTTGCTGGATGAAGAGCGGCGCATGCTCGAAGACGAGCTGGGCCGGTTCTTTGGTGGCTACCTGGTGCACTACGGCCCGTCGGCGCAGACGCCGCCCGCTGCGCCGCAGGTGCAACGCAATGTGCGCCTGGGCGCGCCGTTGCCTGGCGTCGAGATCGTTTGCGAGGAACAGGCCTGGCCGCTGAGCGAACATGCCGCCGACGTGGTGGTGCTGCAGCATGGCCTGGATTTCTGCCTGTCGCCCCACGGTTTGCTGCGCGAGGCCGCCAGCAGCGTGCGCCCAGGTGGCCATTTGCTGATTATCGGCATCAACCCCTGGAGCAGTTGGGGCCTGCGCCATGTGTTCGCCCATGACGGCCTGCGCCAGGCGCGCTGCATCGCGCCGTCGCGAGTGGGCGACTGGTTGAACCTGCTGGGCTTCGCGCTGGAGAAACGCCGCTTCGGGTGCTATCGTCCGCCGCTTGCATCTGCCAAGTGGCAAGGTCGTCTGGCCGGCTGGGAACGCCGGGCGGGTGCCTGGCAACTGTCGGGCGGCGGCTTCTATTTATTGGTGGCGCGCAAGATCGTGGTCGGGCTGCGGCCGGTGCGCCAGGTCGCGCGTCAGCCCATGGGCAAGCTGGTGCCGATGCCGATGGCCAAGGTCAACCGCAAGCAAAGCGAACCGTAAAACCCTTTTTCCGATTGAAGACCGAGCAACTGATGACCGATACCGTAGAACTCTTCACCGATGGCGCCTGCAAGGGCAACCCTGGCCCCGGCGGCTGGGGCGCGTTGCTGGTGTGCAAAGGCGTGGAGAAGGAGCTGTGGGGCGGCGAAGCCAACACCACCAATAACCGCATGGAGCTGATGGGCGCCATTCGCGGCCTGGAAGAACTCAAGCGTCGCTGTGACGTGCTGTTGGTGACCGACTCGCAATACGTGATGAAGGGCATCAACGAGTGGATGGTCAACTGGAAGAAGCGCGGCTGGAAAACCGCGGCCAAGGAGCCGGTAAAGAATGCCGACCTGTGGCAACTGCTCGATGAGCAATGCAATCGCCATAACATCACCTGGAAATGGGTACGCGGGCATATCGGCCACCCTGGCAACGAGCGCGCCGACCAGTTGGCCAATCGTGGCGTGGATGAAGTGCGGGGCTACAAACAGAGCTGAGCCGGCTGACGTGTTAACATCGCGCACCTTGATTCACACCACACTGCACACCACCGTTGAGAGCTGAACCCTGATGGCCATCCGATCTGTTGTACTCGATACCGAAACCACCGGCATGCCGGTGACCGATGGTCACCGGATCATTGAAATCGGCTGTGTCGAATTGATGGGTCGCCGTCTCACCGGGCGTCACTTTCACGTCTACCTGCAACCAGATCGTGACAGTGACGAGGGCGCGATTGGCGTCCACGGTATCACTGATGAATTCCTCAAGGGCAAGCCGCGTTTCGCTGAAGTGGCGGACGAGTTTTTCGAGTTCATCAACGGCGCCCAGCTGATCATCCATAACGCGGCGTTCGACGTCGGCTTCATCAATAACGAATTTGCCCTGATGGGGCAGACCGAGCGTGCGGATATCTCCCGGCACTGCTCGATCCTCGATACCTTGATGATGGCCCGTGAGCGTCACCCCGGCCAGCGCAACAGCCTGGATGCCCTGTGCAAGCGTTACGGCGTCGACAACTCCGGCCGTGAACTGCACGGCGCCTTGCTCGACTCCGAGATTCTCGCCGACGTTTACCTGACCATGACCGGCGGGCAAACCAGCCTGTCCCTGGCCGGTAACGCTTCCGATGGCAGCGGCTCGGCGGAAGGCTCGGGCAACCGGCCTTCGGAAATCCGTCGTTTGGCGGCGGACCGCAAGCCGACTACCATCATCCGTGCCAGCGAGCAGGATCTGGCCGAGCATGCGGCGCGCCTGGAAGCGATTGCCAAGTCGGCGGGTGCGCCGGCGTTGTGGTCGCAATTGACTCAGCAATAGTCACGGCTGAACGCAATTAAACAATGTGGGAGCTGGCTTGCCTGCGATAGCGGTGTATCAGTCACAGCTGAGCCAGCTGACCCACCGCTATCGCAGGCAAGCCAGCTCCCACAGTCGATTTGCGTCGTCTGTAAAATCTTCATTCGCCACATCCGCTCCCAGCTTCTACCCTGAGTGCATAGCCCTCAGGACTCCAAGCACTCATGTACAAAGACCTGAAGTTCCCTGTTCTAATCGTGCACCGTGACATCAAGGCCGACACCGTTGCCGGTGATCGGGTCAGAGGCATCGCCAGGGAGTTGGAACAAGAGGGCTTCAGTATTTTTTCCGCGGTGGATTACGCCGAAGGCCGGTTGGTGGCCTCTACGCATCATGGGCTGGCGTGCATGTTGATCGCCGCCGAGGGCGCTGGCGAAAACACCCACCTGCTGCAAAACATGGTCGAGCTGATTCGCCTGGCGCGGGTGAGGGCGCCCAACCTGCCGATCTTTGCCCTGGGCGAGCAGGTCACCCTGGAAAACGCGCCGGCCGACGCCATGAGCGAGCTCAACCAACTGCGCGGCATTCTGTACCTGTTCGAAGACACCGTGCCGTTTCTGGCCCGCCAAGTCGCACGCGCCGCGCGCGCCTACCTTGATGGCTTGTTGCCGCCGTTCTTCAAGGCGCTGGTGCAGCATACGGCCGACTCCAACTATTCCTGGCACACCCCCGGCCATGGCGGCGGCGTGGCGTATCGCAAAAGCCCGGTGGGCCAGGCGTTTCACCAGTTCTTCGGTGAAAACACCCTGCGTTCGGACCTGTCCGTGTCGGTGCCGGAGTTGGGGTCGCTGCTCGACCATACTGGGCCCTTGGCCGAAGCCGAGGCCCGTGCGGCGCGTAACTTTGGTGCCGATCACACGTTCTTCGTGATCAATGGCACCTCGACTGCCAACAAGATCGTCTGGCACTCCATGGTGGCACGCGACGACTTGGTGTTGGTGGATCGAAACTGCCACAAGTCGGTGCTGCATTCGATCATCATGACCGGCGCCATCCCGCTGTATTTGTGCCCGGAGCGCAACGAGCTGGGGATTATCGGCCCGATCCCCTTAAGCGAATTCAGCCCTGAATCGATCCGCGCCAAAATCGACGCCAGCCCCTTGACCCGTGGCCGGCCGGCGAAAGTGAAGCTGGCGGTGGTCACCAACTCCACCTACGACGGCCTGTGCTACAACGCCGAGCTGATCAAGCAGCAATTGGGCAACAGTGTCGAGGTGTTGCACTTCGACGAGGCCTGGTACGCCTACGCGGCCTTTCACGAATTCTTCGCCGGGCGTTATGGCATGGGCACTTCGCGCACCCCGGACAGCCCGCTGGTGTTCACCACCCACTCGACGCACAAATTGCTCGCGGCCTTCAGCCAGGCTTCGATGATTCATGTGCAGGATGGCGGCGCGCGCCAGCTGGACCGCGACCGCTTCAACGAAGCCTTCATGATGCACATCTCCACGTCCCCGCAATACAGCATCATCGCCTCGCTGGACGTGGCCTCGGCGATGATGGAAGGCCCGGCCGGGCGCTCGCTGCTGCAGGAGATGTTCGACGAAGCCCTGAGCTTTCGCCGTGCGCTGGCCAACCTGCGCCAGCATATTGCCGCCGAAGACTGGTGGTTCTCGATCTGGCAGCCGCCGTCGGTGGCCGGCATCGACCGGGTCGCCACGGCGGATTGGCTGTTGCACCCGCAGGACGACTGGCACGGCTTTGGCGATGTGGCCGAAGACTACGTGTTGCTGGACCCGATCAAAGTCACCCTGGTGATGCCCGGACTTAACGCCGGTGGCGCCTTGAGCGACTGCGGGATTCCCGCCGCAGTGGTCAGCAAGTTCCTTTGGGAGCGCGGGCTGGTGGTGGAAAAGACCGGCTTGTATTCCTTCCTCGTGTTGTTTTCCATGGGCATCACCAAGGGCAAATGGAGCACCTTGCTCACCGAATTGCTCGAGTTCAAGCGCAACTACGACGCCAATGCCAGCCTGGCCAGCTGTTTGCCCTCGGTGTTCAAAGAGGGCCCGGCGCGCTATCAAGGCCTGGGTTTGCGTGACCTGTGCGACCAGTTGCATAGTTGTTACCGCAGCAACGCCACGGCCAAACACCTCAAGCGGATGTACACGGTGCTGCCGGACATTGCGATGAAACCGGCCGATGCCTACGACCATCTGGTCAGGGGGGAAGTCGAAGCCGTTTCCATTGATGCCTTGCCAGGACGCATCGCAGCCGTGATGCTGGTGCCTTATCCGCCGGGCATCCCGTTGATCATGCCGGGCGAGCGCTTTACCGAATCAACCCGTTCAATCATCGATTACCTGGCATTTGCCCGCACGTTCGATAGCAGTTTCCCCGGTTTTGTCGCTGATGTGCATGGGTTGCAGCACGAAGATGACGGCAGTGGTCGTTGTTACACCGTCGATTGCATCAAGGGTTAAGTATGTTTATGCAAGCTGTAATGAACCCGAAGTATCCGGGGCTCAGCGTTCGAGTCGCCGATGAAGGTTTTGACGCCTACGTGTGGGGCAATGACTTCAGCTTTGAGGTCGGCGCCTACGGCGTGCCGGAGATGGGCAAGCGCGTCGACCAATGGGTGGTGGAGCACATCCTGCCGTACCGCAAATGTTATGGCATCGACCCGCAAGAGTTCGCCAGTTTCCGCGATGTTCCCGACAGTGCGATTTTTATGGCGTATTTGGATGATCGCGCGGTGGGGCACGTTGTGGTCAGCACCAACTGGAACGGTTTTGCCCATGTCGACGAACTGGCGGTGGCCTTGCCTGCGCGGCGCCATGGGGTGGCCAAGGCGTTGCTGGATGTGGCGCAGTTCTGGGCGCGCAAGAAAAACCTGCCGGGCATGATGCTTGAAACCCAGAACAACAACCTCGGTGCCTGCCGCCTGTATGAGCGTTGCGGGTACGTGATGGGCGGGATCGATCAATTGCGCTATCGCGGGATAGATCCACAAACCCGCGAAGTGGCGATTTTCTGGTACCGGTTGTTCAAGTCGGAGTTGCAAATGGCCTGAACCCCCTCACGGCTGATGTTCAGGCCAAGTTGACGTGCGGCAGATCAGGTCAGGAATTGATCCACGAATGTTCGGCGCCGATGTTGATCTGTAACTGGTCACGGAGCGCGCGGTAGTGCGCCTTGGCCTGGGCCACACGCTGTTTGAGCCCATCCGGCTCAGCCAGGCCTTTATCGAGATAATACTGGCAAGTGTCATCTTCCAGTTTGAACGGCTCGCCGGGCAAGAACCTGTTATTGCGCGTTTGCATTTTTTCTTTGCTCATCCCATCAAAGCCGGCATCGTAAATGTCGGGTCGCTTGGTTTTCAGTACCTCGTCAAACATGCTCGGGCCGACGGTTTCAAAGACCTTGCCTTCGTATTCCAGAAAATCTTCGGTGTAGGTGAGTCCGCCGTTTGCCTCTCTGGAAAGTGTTGGGCGATTGGCCTCAAAGTACGCTTTGTTTTTAGTGAAGCGCCGGTTCATCTCGGCGATCATTTCGGTCACGACCGGGTTATCGGGTTGCGTGGCGAAGTTACTGGTATTGAAGAAGGGTTTGTAGTCGGTGATTTTGTGCGTGACCGGTTTGCTCAGCAGCATATCCGAGTCGCCCGCGTTCAAACCGGCGGTTCCCACGGCGCCTTTGATTGTGTCGTCGGTGTCGAGGTAAATACCGCCATATTTGTTCATCAACGGATAGCGAGCCACATCAGAAGTGGCGGCAAGGTTTTTTCCCTGGCCCCTGCGGAAGTAGGTGTACAGCTCGGTGTTTTTCAATGGCTGGAAAAAGTCTTCGTCATGCAAGTTCATGACCGTTACGCCGGGTGCATCCTTCTCCAGCTTGAGCTTGATGGCCTGGAGTAACTCTGGAGTGTCGGCGTCAACGTGCACAATGGATGTGAAGCCCGGCATTTTTTCCGCATTGGTCGCGATGTTCTTGACCAGCTTGTCGGGTATTTCGCCGCCGGCCCAGAAGTAGTGAATGTTGGTAGGGATGGGCTTGATATTACTGGGCATCTGCAAGATGGCCGGCGGGGTTATCTCGATGAACCTGAAATTGTGCTCGGGGATCTTCGGGGCTTTTTTAAGTTCATCCAGTGGTCCCATCTGCCACTTGTTCTTTGCGGTTCTCCAGAAGTATTGGGTGGTCGTTGCGTCGGCGCTGCCCGAACCGGCCTTCCAGGCGCCCGCCTTGGGATCAAAGGTGGTGATATAGTTCATGCCCCGGTAGTTGATCGTGTAGGGGGATGAAGGGCCCGGGCTTATTTTTACGTCGTCTACCGGCACGACGTAGGTGTTTTCGTTGAGTTTCCAGGGGGTGAGTGAGTTACCACCGAATAAGCGATTGGCGCTGGCGGCAGGCTCCCAACCGGCGCTGCCCAGGTCCTTGACCACAATGTCGTCGCGTGGCGCGCCGGGGTGTTGGATAACCCGCTGGCCGTCCTTGACGCTGGACTGATAGAGCTTGCCATCGACTTTTATATATTCTTTGTTGTTTGGGCCTATGTAGACATTGCCCTGCAGGCCTTTGACCTGCAATAAGTCGGGCGATACGGCGGCCTCATACTCGAGCAGAATGGGTTTGTTGAGGACTTTGACTTCGCCGTTCGCCGCTGCCACGGTGGGTTGGAAATTTTTCAGCGGCGCGCCATAGGGCACCCCCTTGGCTGCGTCGAAGGCGTGCCAGTTGCCGCCGCGAAATACCGCACCCATTTCCAGGTCGTGCCCGGCAACCTTTGAGGTACCCATGGCCACCAGCCCATGCTGTGTGCTGGCCGTTTTGAGCAGGTCGTAGCTGCCGCTGGCGCCCCTGAGTGCGTTGAATGCTTTGGTGCCCTTGGACCAGGCCCAGCGACTGATGCCTTTGAGCACGTCGCCCGCACCGCCCAACGGATTGAGTGCTTCGATCGCGACGGTCCCCAGGAACCGCGCCGTTCTCGCTGCGCCCTTCAGGCCGGTCAGGCCCTTGGTGAGCAATTTGCTGGCCTGAGCGGCCTTGCCTGCGCCCAGAGTCACCAGGCCCATCACATCCAGCCCGAGGTCAAGCAAACCATCGCCGATATTACCCTGCATGAAGTTAATGATTGCCGACCTGAAGGGGATCATATTCAGGAAAAATTCGCCGATCGCCTTGTCAGCGGCACGGGTGGTGTCATAGGCGGTGGTTCCGCGGGCATGTTCGAGCAGGTCGTCGCCGTGCAAATCCAGGCGCTTGGTGAGTACCTTGGCGATGTAGCGGGTGCGCTCGGAATCGAAGACCTGTGGCGTTTCACGGGTCGTCGGTTTTTCCTTGGCTTGCTCACTGTGCTCGTCTTCGAAGGGGTTGAATCGCACGGTTCTGTGCAGTGTGTTGGCGTCTCTGCTATCGAGCCTGGAGTAGGGCGGCGAGTAAATATTGCGCAAGTAGTCGTGTTTTGAAATGGTCCCGGCGCGCGTATCGATGCGGTAAATACTGACCTGGCCTTCACGGGTGATTTTTACATCCAGGGTATGGCCCTTTTGGGTCAGGGTTTTTGTCGAGAAGTCCAAACCGATGAGGTAGTCGTCGGTATGAAAAAATTCGAGTTTTCCGTATTCGAAATTTTTCCGATCCTCGGGTGGCAAGCTTGAGACAAGGTGCTGGGTCATGCCCGCATGGCCCTTCTCCAGCGCCGCGATGGCCGGCGTGTAGCGCTGCGTAAAGGTGTCTGCCACAGACAGTGCGCCGCTATCGGAAAGCGTGCAAAACTCAACGATGGGGATGCGCTTGTCACGGGTGACCCAATGTTCAAGGTCGTCATTTCTGACCTTATCGCCGTGCATCACCACATCCAGCATTGAATACGTTCCGGGGAAGCGGCCAGGCCGCCCGGGGAGCAACCAGGCTTTGGTGAGGTTTTTTGCCCGGAACACCTCGTCCGCAACGCCTGGAAATTTGGTCCTGAGCAATTCCATGCCCATCTCTTCACGCATCGGGATGGGGGTTGCGAGTGCCAGGGCGGTCGCCTGCAACGCTTCTTGCTGGGGGATAAAGGCGTCCTGCACGGTGCGCATTTGAGCCACGGTGGGCGTTGTGTCGGCCGTCAGGTGGCCATTGACTACTCCCCAGTTGTGCAAGGCTTCGCGTTGGATATGTTGCGCGAGCGAGGCGCCGACGTCGGTCGTATCCGCAGCGGCGAGTACTTCGCGATAGCTCATGGTGAGCACGCGGCCGGGTGATTCGACTTCCAGCTTGGCTGCAGCGATTGCCAGTTGGGTCCAGGGGACGCTGCCGTACGTCACGGTGGGCGGAATGTCTTTGACCAGGTATTCAGGCGCGTTGCGTGCCAGCAACATAAGGGCCGCCAGGTCTGCCGATGCTGCAGAGGCGCGGCCTTCCTTTACCAAGTGCTGGCCCAAACCCTTGATCACGACGTTGGCGGGTTGGTTCCAGTACTGTCGTTGACCAAGATCAAGGCCGGCCACGTGGTTGCGGGCAGGTGAGCCCGCAGACTCCGGGTTCAGCCCCAGATGAATCGCTGCCAGCAAGTAGTCGTTGACACTGGTATTCGTTGCAATGCCACCCAATCGGGTTTGAATGGCCTGGCCCAGCGCTTGCGCCTTGGCCGATCCGAGCAGCGTCTCGACTGCGCTGCTGGTGAATGTAAAGTCATTGGCGGACAGGCTGCAGGCGGACAACAGATAACCCAGTACGCTGGTTTTATCTGTCAGCGGCAGGTCCGGCAGGGCAGGGTCAGGCGCGTTCAACAGGTCGACGATGGCTTGTTTGTCCTGCGTCGACAGCGGAATCGGCCAGGACAGCGCGCCGCTGAAATCCCCCAGCGGCAGGGTCTGGAAGTGTCGGGTTGCCTCCTGATAAAGGGCAAGCAGCGCATCCAGGGTTTTGGGGACAGGCAAACCGCTGCCGCTGAGGAATGTGCCGAGTTTGACGATGCTGGTGGGTGCCAGGTTATGTTTCTGGTAATAGCTGGAGCCTTCGCAGACCGGCACTGAGGTGCTGTTCAAATGCGCTGCCAGTTGCGCTTCCAACAGGGTTTGCTGGCCGCTGGCGGTATCGTCAGGGAAGGCCGTGTGCAGCGTTTCAATAACCGTGCGCAGTTTTGTGGTGAGGGTTTCCCAGTTACAGTGCTCTGCAAAGGCTTTCTTAAGCGCCGCCGGGTTGTCGAGCTCATCAGGGGGCGCATCGTTGGCCGGGGTGGCAGTCAAAGGCGGTGGATTACTATTTAACGCACTGGCGTCCTGTGCCGGGAGCAAACTGATGGGGTTGAGTAACGGCGGTTGAGTCAGGGCGTGCTGGAGATGGGTCATAAAAAACGCTGTCCTTGATTAGAGTCTGTCGTCCGGCAGAAAGCGCGCGGCTGCGCTTTCTGCCTCTGTGAGTGCGACGTCTCTGGAGCAAGGTTCCACGCTGACTTTTTAGGAGTTGTGTCAGTGAAAGGGCCATACAAGGGCAGGATGCGCGATTATTCTGCCGGTGTACCCGGTGCTGTGCCGGTCAGCAAGGCTTGAGCCTTGTGTGCGACGATTTCCAGCAGTGCGTTCAGCGCTGAGTTGGGTTCAGATTCCTTCAGCGTCAGTGCGTAAAGGGCTACAGGCACAGGCGGCGATAACGGACACGCATCCAGCCCGGCTTCCCGTGCACCCAAGGCGGTGAACGGGTCGACAATCGCCAAGCCTTCCCCGGCTTCGACCATGCTGCGCATCATCTGATAAGTCTGTACCCGCGTCTGCACCACCGGCAGCGGGCGCAGGGCTTGCAGCTTGCTGTCCAGCAGACGGCTTAGCGGATCGTGGCCCTCCAGCCCGATCATCGATTGCCCGGCCAGATCCTGCAGCGCAATGTACTTTTGCTTGGGTTTGAGCCAGCCATGGGGCGCGAGCAGTTGCAGCTTGCCCTGGGCCAGTACGGTGCTCTGAATTTGCGGGTGTTGCGGGTCATGCAGGCTCAGGCCCACGTCGGCCTCGTGCAACAACAGGCTTCTGACGATCTCCCGGGTCGGCTGGCTCGACAGGTTGCACGGTGTGTCCTGGAAGCGTCGGCGCAGCAGCGCCAGGCTTTGTGGCAAAAGTTGATTGGCCAGCGGCGGTGTGCACAACGCGCGCAGGGTCGGCGCATGATGGTGTTTGAGGCGGCTGGCCAGGCGTTGCACCGGCTCCAGCGCCTCATAAAGCAGGGCAATATCGGCCTGCAACTCAAGGGTTTCGCGCGTCGCTTGCAAACGCCCGCGCACGCTGGCAAACAGCATGAAGCCCAGTTGCTGCTCGGCCTCCTTGAGCGTCGCGTCCACATCGCCCACGGAGAGTTGCAACCACTCGGCGGCCAAGCCAGGGTTTCCGGTCTGCAAAATGGCCTGAATCACTTCGATATGACGTAAACGCATCGCCGGAGTCTATGTTCAGTGCCGTGGGGTTTCAATGGCTGGGTAAAAAAGAGCACAGGCCTGGGTGCGTGTTGGCTACCGTCAGTGTGTATGTCACTGTCATGGCCAGGGTATACAAAGATTGTATCAATCGAGGGAAAGGGGGAGCCTCATCATGCCGGCAAGTCTTGTAACCGCAAAAATACCCACCCAGCGTGGCTTTACGCGCTGGGCCGTGCTGGTGGTGCTGGTCATCGTTGGCTTGTTGGCCCTGGCGCTGGGGCCACGCCTGTTCGGGGATGTGACGCTGGCAGAGATCGCTACCGCCAAGGCTCAGGTGGCTGAGCTGGGCAAGGCCGTCGAGCAGTTTCATCAGGACACCGGCCGCTACCCTACGGATGAGGAGGGCCTGGAGGTGTTGACCGCGCAATCTGCGCCGTCGGCCAACGGCAAAGGCCCCTATGTCAAGGAAGCGCTATTGACCGACCCGTGGGGCATCGCCTACCAGTACCACTACCCGGGGACCCAGCCCAACACCGCCTTCGATCTGTTTTCATTCGGCAAGGACCGGACCCTGGGCGGCGTCGGCGATAACAAGGATATTACCTACGGCGACCACTGAATCACCTGGCATTCCCCATCGACCCGATTAGAATGACGCAGCTGATCATCAACGACCAATGCCGCTCGCACGGCACTTAAAACAACAACAGGTCTGGTCTCACATGCCTCTACCCTCGACGTTTTTCGGGGTAAGGGCCAAACAACTGCTGGTCTTGGTGACCATTGGTTGCGTGGCTGCTTATCTCTTCAATAATCAAGACGAACGCACCCCGGAAAACCACGCCCTTGAGGCGTTTATCCGTTCCCAGGAACAGGTGAGCGAGCAGGTGGGGGCGGTGCTGGAGATTGCGCTGGTCAGGCAAGTGGTGGCGTATCCCGCCTACGGCACGCCAGGCTACAAGCGTTCGCTGTATGCCGTTGAAGGCGAACGGGGGCGGTTGCTGGTAACGCTCAAGCAACTGGACGGCGAGCAGGACGTGGAGGTGACGCAAATGCGCCGCCCGTGATCCCCCCCGGCCCAGTCAACGCCAGTAATGGCCAGGACTGAGCAGGTCGATAAGGCGGGATCTTATGAAGCGAGGATGGTTTGCGATTCGCGGGTGATGATGGTCCCCGACTGGATCAATTTGAATTCATCGCCTTCCAATTTCTCTACACGGTCGCCAATGGCCAGCTTGTAGGTGGTGGTAGGCAGCGAGCCAGCCTGGCTGTCCTGCGCCGGGTTGGATTCCTGGAACTCATGCACGGAATACACGCGTCCTTCCGCGTCTCTGGCATGGAACTGTCCGACAAGTACTGCAGCCATCTGTTTAGAACCTCTGGAGATAAACACTCGATTTGCGGTTCTGTAGACCGTCATGGAGCGGGGTAGTTTACCTATGGAAAAAAAATACTATTCTTTGATGTTTTCCGACGTTTCCTACGCTGGTGAGTGCGTGGCAAGCGGCGTTGTGATTTTCAAAACTCACTGGTGAAGCTGTCGTGAAGTCTCTATAACTACAAGCTCCTTTAGTCAGACGTCGGGAAAACCTCATGAGCAAGGTCTACACGATTGCCGTCCTGGTTGGCAGCCTTAGAAAAGACTCGATCAACCGTAAGGTCGCGTTGGCACTGGCCGAACTGGCCCCTGCCAATCTCAAGTTGAGCATTGTGGAAATTGGCGATTTGCCGCTCTACAACGAGGACATCGACGGTACCTCGCCGCCCGCAGCCTACAGTACTTTCCGTCAGCAAGTACGTTCATCCGACGCGGTGTTGTTTGTGACCCCGGAATACAACCGTTCCGTGCCCGCCCCGCTGAAGAATGCCATTGACGTTGGGTCGCGTCCTTATGGGCAGAGTGCCTATGGGGGTAAGCCTGGGGCGATCATCAGCGTGTCGCCGGGGGCCATTGGTGGGTTTGGTGCCAACCACCATCTGCGCCAGTCGCTGGTGTTTCTGGATGTGCCTTGTATGCAGCAGCCTGAGGCGTATCTGGGTGGGGCGGGGAGTGTGTTTGACGAGGCGGGTAAGGTGTCGGAGAAGACCCGGCCGTTTTTGCAGGCGTTTATTGATGGGTATGGTAAGTGGGTTGAGAAACAGTTGGGTTGATGGCTATGGGAGGGCGGTGTACATATCCGTTGCTGCGGTAACGGCTACTTAGGGTTCCGCCCTGACGGCGGGTCACTTTTGGCAAACGCCCCAAAAGTAACCAAAAGGTCTGTGCCCCACCACTTGGCACCTCGCTAATGCTCGGTGTGCCCTCACTCCGGCCATCGTGGTTGACGGGGCGCCTCAGATCAAAAGCAAGATCAAAAGCAGAGCACGGCGGCCTAGTAGCCGACCTGAGTGGTTAGATCAAAAGCGAAAAGCGGATTTGCATACACCTGGGATCTGCTTTTCTGTGGGAGCTGGCTTGCCTGCGATGCAGACACCGCGGTGTATCAGGCGCACCGAGTTGATGCCATCGCAGGCAAGCCAGCTCCCACAGTTGACCGAGTATGGCTTTGCTGTTGCTGTTGCTGTTGCTGTTGCTGTTGCTGTTGCTGTTGCTGTTGCTGTTGCTCCGGCTCTTACATCCTTTTCGATGACGAAGTCAGCGGTCTTTTGATCTGCGCTTTTGATCTTGATCTTGATCTGAAATCGCCCCGTCAAACACGATGGCCGGAATTCGACAGGGATTNCGATGACGAAGTCAGCGGTCTTTTGATCTGCGCTTTTGATCTTGATCTTGATCTGAAATCGCCCCGTCAAACACGATGGCCGGAATTCGACAGGGATTGCGGGCATGCCGAGCCATAGCGAGGCACCGAGTGTTGGGGCGAGGACCTTTTGGTTACTTTTGACTGGGCCGGCATTCCGGTCCTTGCAAAAGTGACCCGCCGTCAGGGCGGAACCNGAGGCACCGAGTGTTGGGGCGAGGACCTTTTGGTTACTTTTGACTGGGCCGGCATTCCGGTCCTTGCAAAAGTGACCCGCCGTCAGGGCGGAACCCTACTCAGCCATCACCCAAATAACGGATATACACTCAGCAGACCCTAACCCCCAACCAACCCCAATCGATCAGCAAGCTTCAGCGCCACCCCCACACTTTCAAGACGCGACACCTGATCCACCTCCGCCCCCAAAATAGTTTTTTCCACATAAAGCGAGTGCACATCGGTCACCCCGATAAACCCCAGCCAAGCCTCCATATAGGGCTTCTGAAAGTCCATCGCCTGCGCGCCAGGCGCAGAAAAATCCATCCCCCGGGCATACACATTCACCGCGATCTTGTTGTGCAGCAAGCCCCGCACCCCGTGCTCCGGGCTGAACTCAAACAGCACGTCCTTCTGCGACACCACGTCGATAAAGTGCTTGAGCTTGTAGGGAATCGCGAAATTCCACAACGGCACCGAGAACACCAGCACATCGGCCTGATGCAGGTGAGCCGCCAGCGCTTTGAGGGTGGTCCACGCCGCGCTTTGCTCATCGCTTAATGGCGTACCCGCAATGCCCGCGTATTTGGCGTCCATCACCGGCCCGGCAAACTCCGGCAAGTCCAGCGCCCATAAATCCAGGGTCACCACTTGGGTGTCCGGGGCGTTCTGCTGGTAGCGGGCAATAAACTGGCGAGCGATTTCCAGCGACGCGGAGCGCTGTTTGCGCGGCGAACATTCGATGTGCAGGAGCGTGGTCATGGCGGGGCCTCAGGGAAAGTTGACCTGGGCATTGCAACATAGCGCTCATTGAAATATAAATCGTATTTAAATCATCTATTGATCACCAATCAGAATATGTTCGACGCCTTGTTGCTCAAAACCTTTGTCGCTGTGGTCGATGAAGGCGGTTTCAGCCGCGCCGCAGAGCGCCTGCACCTGACGCAATCGGCCGTCAGCGGGCATTTGCGCCGCTTGGAAGAGCAGGTGGGCAAACCGTTGCTCACCCGCACCACGCGCTCCCAGCAATTGACGCCCGATGGCGAACGGCTGATGGCCTATGCCCGTGGCATCCTCGCCCTGAACCGGGACGCCTGGGCCGAGCTGACGCGTTCGGCGTTTGAAGGAAACCTGCGGGTAGGCGTGTCGGAAGAGTTCGCGGACGCGCGCCTGTTGCGTGAGCTGCAAAACGTCGCGGCGCAATACCCTGGCATGCATATCAGCGTGCAGGTGGGCATTCCCGGTTCGTTGTTGAGTTTGATGAAGCAGGGTGAGCTGGATGTGGTGGTCGGCTCGTTGTGCGAATCCAGTGAGCCAGGTTTGGCGCTGTGGCGTGAGCCATTAGTCTGGGCCTGGTCCGGGCAGCCGCTGGTGGCCTTGCCGAACCCGTTGCCACTGGCCTTGTTCCCTGAGCCTTGCCCTTACCGCGAGGCGGCGCTGAGCCGTCTGGCCCAGGCCGGCATCGCCCAGCGCAGCGCCATGCAGTGCAGCAGTTATGCGGCGCTGCATGCCGCCGCGTTGGCCGGGTTTGCGATTGCTCCGATGGCGCAGAGCCAAGTCGGGCCGGGCTTGACGGTACTCGGCGCTGAACACGGTTTACCCGCATTGCCCGATGCCGAGTTCCGCCTGTTCAGCGCCCCGGAGGCGGACCCGCGCCTGGTTGAGATAATCACCCAGGTGGTGGTCCGCTATGGCGCTGTTCGTCGCCACTGAGGCTCAGCGCAACCAGTTGGTGCGCGCCAGTTCGATCACTTCGTCGCCACGTCCGCTCATCACCGCCTTGAGCATGTACAGGCTGAAACCCTTGGCCTGTTCCAGCTTGATGGTCGGCGGCATCACCAGCTCCTGGGTGGCTGTGACCACGTCCACCAGCACCGGGCCGTCATGGGCCAGGGCGCGGCGCAAGGCCGGTTCCAGGTCTTCGGACTGTTCCACGCGAATGCCGAGGATGCCCATGGCGTTGGACATGGCGGCAAAGTCCGGGTTTTTCAGCTCGGTACCGGTATCCAGGTAACCGGCGGCCTTCATCTCCATGGCGACAAACCCGAGTGACGAGTTATCAAACACGATGACCTTCACCGGCAATTTCAACTGCGCCAGCGAGATGAAGTCGCCCATCAACATGGCAAAGCCGCCGTCGCCGGACATCGAGATCACCTGCCGACCGGGGAACGCGGCCTGCGCGCCAACCGCCTGAGGCATGGCATTGGCCATCGAGCCGTGGTTGAACGAGCCGATCAGGCGACGTTTGCCGTTCATCTTCAAATAGCGTGCAGCCCACACGGTGGGCGAGCCGACGTCGGCGGTGAAGATCGCATCGTCATCGGCCAGCTCGCAGAGCAAGCGCGCCACGTACTGTGGGTGAATCGGTCGATCGGCCTTCGATGGCTGCGCCAGGTCATCCAGACCTTGGCGGGCTTTCTCATAGTGCTTGAGCGAGGTGTCGAGGAAGCTGCGGTCGGTCTTGCGTGTCAGGCGTGGCAACAGCGCGTCGATGGTTTCGCTCACATCGGCGGCGATGCCCAGGTCCAGGGTGGCGCGACGGCCCAGCGCCTGCGGGTTGCGATCGACCTGGATGATCTTGGCATCGGTCGGGTAGAACTGGCGATACGGGAAGTCGGTGCCGAGCATGATCAGCGTGTCGCAGTTGAGCATCGCGTGGTAGCCGGAGCTGAAGCCGATCAGGCCGGTCATGCCCACGTCAAACGGGTTGTCCCATTCCACATGCTCCTTACCGCGCAAGGCGTGCACCACCGGCGCGCCCAGCGCATCGGCCAGGGCTACCACCTGGTCGTGGGCGCCGGCGCAGCCGCTGCCGCACAACAGGGTGACTTTCTCGCTGCTGTGCAGGATCTCGCTGAGGCGCTGCAGGTCTTGTTCGGCCGGCAAGGTGCGCGGCGCGTGCAGGGCCGGCCAGGGCTTGAGTTTGTCTTCCACTTCCAGCAGCGAGATATCGCCCGGGATCACCACCACCGCCACGCCACGGTTGAGGATCGCCGAGCGCATGGCGCGGTGCAGCACCTGGGGCATCTGCGCCGGGTTGGTGACCAGCTCGATAAAGTGGCTGCACTCTTTGAACAGTTCCTGCGGATGGGTTTCCTGAAAGTAGTTCAGGCCGATCTCGGAGGAGGGGATTTGCGCGGCGATGGCCAATACCGGTACATGGTTGCGATGGCAGTCGAACAGGCCATTGATCAAATGCAGGTTGCCCGGCCCGCAGCTGCCGGCACACACCGTCAACTCGCCGGTGGCAGCGGCCTCGGCGCCGGCGGCGAAGGCGGCCACTTCTTCGTGGCGCACGTGCATCCACTCGATGCTGTCCATGGTGCGCAGGGCGTCGGTCAGGCCATTGAGGCTGTCGCCGGTCAGGCCCCAGATGCGCTTGATGCCCGCCTGTTCAAGGGTGGTCGCCAACTGCTGGGCCAGGTTGATTTTCGCCATGAAGAACTCCAATCGTCAGTGAGGTTAAAGGCTGCTGATCAGTAGAGGACAGTTCGAACACCGCGGATGTTCACCCTTAAATGTGAAGATTGCGTCATGGGGCCGACTAAACGCCGCCCATAAAAAAACCCTGGCAAGCCAGGGTTTTTCACAGCAGCAGGCTCAGCGGCGACGGAACAGCGGCAACGGTTCATCCGTGGCGGCCTGGTACGTGACCGAGAAGTCCTTGAGGCTTTCCAGCGCTTCATACGGGTCTTTGTCGGCGCGCAAGGCGAAGGCATCGAACCCGCAACGGCGCAGGTAGAACAGCTGGTCGCGCAGCACATCGCCAATCGCGCGCAATTCGCCCTTGTAACCATAACGGTCACGCAGCAGGCGCGCGTTGGAGTAGTTGCGCCCGTCGGTGAAGGCCGGGAAGTTCAGGGCGATGACCTGGAAGTGCTGCACGTCGTCGCCGATCTCTTCGGCTTCCTCGTCGGCGTCCAGCCACACACCCAGGCCGCCGTCGCGGGCCTTGAGGGCGTGCCCGTGTTCGCGCCACAGGGCCAGCGGCACAATCAGGTCGTCGCAGTTGGAAATGCCGTCGAAGCTCGCGTCCTTGGGCAGCAGGTGCCAGGTTTCGTCGAGAACTTCGTTGTTCTTAATGATTCGCTGCATAGACGCGCTCCTTGAACAGGTCGATGCCAATACGCTGGTAGGTGTCGATGAAACGCTCATCTTCGGTGCGCTGTTCGATGTACACGTCGATCAGCTTGCCGATCACCTCGGGCATGGCTTCCTGGGCGAAGGACGGGCCGAGGATCTTGCCCAGGCTCGCATCGCGGCTGGCGCTGCCACCCAGGGACACTTGGTAGAATTCCTCGCCTTTCTTGTCCACGCCCAGGATGCCGATGTGGCCGACGTGGTGGTGACCACAGGCGTTCATGCAACCGGAGATGTTCAGGTCCAGCTCGCCGATGTCGAACAGGTAGTCCAGGTCGTCGAAACGGCGCTGGATCGATTCGGCAATCGGGATCGACTTGGCGTTGGCCAGGGAGCAGAAATCGCCGCCCGGGCAGCAGATGATGTCGGTCAGCAGGCCGATGTTCGGCGTGGCAAAACCGCCTTCGCGCAGCTCGCCCCACAGGGTGAACAGTTGGCTCTGCTCAACGTCCGCGAGGATGATGTTCTGCTCGTGGGAGGTGCGCAGTTGGCCATAGCTGTAGCGGTCGGCCAGGTCGGCGACGGCGTCCAGCTGCTTGTCGGTGATATCACCCGGTGCCACACCGGTGGGTTTCAGCGACAGGGTCACGGCCACATAGCCCGGCTTTTTGTGCGCCAGGGTGTTGCGGCCACGCCAGCGGGCAAAGCCTGGGTGCTCTTTATCCAGCGCTGCGAGCTCGGCATCCTGATTGCTCAGGGCTTTGTACTCAGGGTCGACGAAGTGCTTGGCCACACGGTGGACTTCGGCTTCGGTCAGGGTGGTCTGGCCGCCGCGCAGGTGTTCCATCTCGGCGTCGACTTTCTGGGCAAATACCTCAGGGGTCAGCGCCTTGACCAGGATCTTGATCCGGGCCTTGTACTTGTTGTCACGACGGCCGTAGCGGTTGTAGACCCGCAGGATGGCGTCGAGGTAGCTCAACAGGTCCTGCCATGGCAGGAACTCATTGATGAACGCACCGACCACTGGCGTACGGCCGAGGCCGCCACCCACCAGCACGCGGAAACCCAACTCGCCGGCGGCGTTGTGCACCGGCTCAAGGCCAATATCGTGCACTTCGATCGCTGCGCGGTCCGAGGTCGAGCCATTGATGGCGATCTTGAACTTGCGCGGCAGGTAGGCGAATTCCGGGTGGAAGGTGGTCCACTGGCGCACGATTTCGCACCACGGGCGTGGGTCGATCAGTTCGTCAGCGGCAACGCCGGCGAATTGGTCGGTGGTCACGTTGCGCAGGCAGTTACCGCTGGTCTGAATGGCGTGCATCTGCACGGTCGCCAGCTCAGCGAGGATGTCCGGCACGTCTTCCAGCGCCGGCCAGTTGAACTGTACGTTCTGGCGGGTACTGATGTGGGCGTAGCCTTTGTCGAAGTCGCGGGCGATCTTGGCCATCATGCGCGTCTGACGCGAGGTCAGTTGGCCATAAGGCACGGCAACCCGCAGCATCGGCGCAAAGCGCTGAACATAAAGGCCATTTTGCAGGCGCAGAGGGCGGAACTCTTCTTCGCTCAGTTCACCTGCTAGGTAGCGTCGGGTCTGATCACGGAACTGCTTGACGCGGTCCTCGATGATGCGCTGATCGTATTCGTCGTATACGTACATATAGGTCCTGTTCTCGGCAAATCTGCGCGCACGGCCGCGCACTCCCAACGGAGCCGGCGCACGATACCAGTTTGCGTTTATGCGCAAAAGTGATGTTTGAGTATATGTAAATAACCAAATTGACTAATGAGAACCGTTATCGCGATACCCACACTTGTCATGCGGGCAATCATCAACTTTACTGTGCTCGTGTCTTCGTGCAATCACCTATAAAACCGACAAGAGGCGATGCGATGAGCAACTCCACCAAAGCCCGTAAACCTGACAGTACCGTTGATGCCTGGGCCATTCTGTTTCTGATAATCCTGGTGGTTGGAACCGCCGTGTTCTGGGTTAGCCACCAATAAAGAAGGTTGATTGAACCTCGATTGACTGTCGCATTGCCACTATGATGGCGATCAATATTCGAGGCACAAACAACCATGTTGAAGGTTCTGATTGCGTGTGTGGGGTTGCTGGGGTCGGCTTACGGGGCGATGGCCCAGGCGACGTCAGTGGTGTTTCTCAACCCGGGCGCGTCCACGGAAACCTTTTGGGTCAGCTACGCGCAATTCATGCAGGCCGCCGCCAAGGACCTCGGCCTGGATTTGCGCGTGCGTTATTCCGAGCGCAGCGCAAATAACACGCTGGTTCATGCCCGTGAGGCGCTGCAAGGCGGCGAGCGGCCCGATTACCTGATGCTGGTGAACGAGCAATATGTCGCCCCGCAGATCCTGCGCATGGCCCAGGGCAGTGGGGTCAAGTTGCTGATCGTCAATAACGCGCTCACCGCTGACCAGCTGCAGTTGCTCGATGCGCATAAAGATGCCCAATGGATCGGCAGCCTGGTCGCCGACGACGAGCAGGCCGGTTACCTGATGCTCACCGACCTGCTGCAAAAGCACGGCCCGGTTGCCCCCGGCGAGTCACTCGACCTGCTGGCGTTTTCCGGCGCCAAGAACACCCCGGCTGCGCAACTGCGCGAACGAGGTTTGCACCGCGCCCTGGCCGAGCATCCCGAAGTGCGCCTGCGCCAATTGGTCTACGGTGAGTGGAATCGCCAGCGCGCGTTTGAACAGGCCACACAGCTGTTCAAGCGTTACCCGCACACCGCGCTGGTGTGGTCGGCCAACGATGAGATGGCGTTGGGGGCCATGCAGGCCCTGCAAGACAGCGGGCGAGTGCCGGGCAAGGACGCGTTGTTCAGTGCGGTCAACAGCTCGCCGACCATACTCAAGGCGCGCCTGGATGGGCGCCTGAGCACTTTGGTCGCGGGGCACTTCACCCTGGGCGGCTGGGCGATGGTGCTGATCAATGATGATGCCAGGGGCGTTGATATCGGCGCCTATGGCGGGCGCGACCGCCAGCTGGCGCTGTTCCAACTGATCGACGCCGCCCAGGCACAGCGCTTGCTCGGGCCTGCGCCATCGGTGGATTTTCGTGCACTGTCGGCCGCCGGCAAGCCTGCCACTTACCGTTACCCGTTCAGCCTGCAACTGCTGTTGCGTTAACGCCGAGGTAGGTATGCACCACCGCCCACCGGTTGAGCGGTGATGTGCTGTCACTCCCATTCACTGGAGTGACAGCATGTCTGATTTATCCTCGCAAAGCAGCGCTGCCAAGCCGCCAGCGGCTAGCTTGAGTATCCACGGCGATTTTCTTGAAAAGACCTTGCCCCAATGGCTGGTCGATGCCACGCCCGCGCGCCGATCGGCACTCAAACACGCCAAACCGGACTTGCCTGCGGTTTACCGGAACGCCACACCTGCCCAACGTAAAAACCTCAACGCAAGCGTCAAGGCCAGCGCTATCGCCCAGGTTGCGCTGGATACGGCCATGGCGACGTTCAAGGATGTCGATGCATTCGCCAGGCCGCTGTTGCTCAAAGCCTTGAAAGACCAGTACCAGGTCGACGTCGATGTCGACAAGACCTTGCTCTGCCTGCGGCGTACGCTGGCGGTCAGTGTTCTGGAGATTGAGGTCGACTCGTTCGAATTTCTGAAGCTGTCGATGCTGCAAGCGTGTTTGCATAACTTTGAAGACTGGGAGTGCAAGCCAGGTGCTTACCATAAGGCCTCCGGTTTTATGCGGGAGACGGCCACCGCCGGCACCTTTGAGTCAACGACCGTCAACCTGACGGTCAGCCAGTTCATGCGCTTGTGCCGCAGCCTCGACGTTGGCGCGCAGTATCAGACGTACCTGAAGTCATTCTTTGCAGCGGTCGATGCCAGCCCTGAACCGCCGCTTCGCCAACGTTTTATCGCCAGTCAGAAGGCGACCCTCAAAGCCGCCGCCGACTACGCGGTATTGACCGGGGATATCGAACCTGCGGATCACGCCATGGTTCTTTCGGTGGTCAACGGCAGTGTTTATCCCAGGCTGGGCGACAAGCGGGTGTGGCTGCTCGACATGAGCCTGATGAAAAAAAGGCTCACAGGCTGCGTCTATTTTGCAATCGATGGCTGGCAGGGTGATGAGTTGATTCTGTATGTCCCTCATTGCCCGGTTCACCCGCTCAAACGCTATACCAGGGCGCAGATGCCCAACGCGTTCAAGCGCCTGTTCACGGCACGCGAGGGCATGGCGGCTGACGATCCGGCGCCCACCGCCTATCAGCGGTTTTTCAGCCAGTTCGTGCCCTATGATCAGCGGCCCTACTATTTCAGCCAGTTCACGCAAAAGTCTGCCGACTCGCCGAGCAGCCCATTGAGTTCCCCTTGGCGAACGTTCGTGGAGATCCTGTTCGGTTTGTCGCCGGTGACCCAGGTCAAAGAACTGCCGCCTGCAACGCCTGCGAAGATGGCGCCGGTCAGCGACCCTTATCTGGCCCCCGGCAGCCTGATGCCCTATCGCGGTACAGGCACCTTTACCGGGCAGCTGGACCTGTGGCCTTACCTTTACGAAAAGCACCGTGACAAGGTGCTGGCCGATGCCCGCGCCCATGCGGTCGCCACTGCCGAGGTCGATGCCAAGGCGCGTGAGGCCAAACTGGCGCACTTGTTCGAAATTGGCATGCTGGCGCTCAACGCGGTGTCGATGTTCGTGCCCGTTCTGGGTGAAGTCATGCTGGCGGTGATGGCCGAGCAATTACTCGCCGAAACCGTGGAAGGCACGGTCGAGTGGGCCGAGGGCGACAAGCGTGCGGCCAAGGATCACTTGATCGATGTGGCAGAGAACCTGGCGCAGATTGCCGTGATGTCGGGCGTTGGGGCGGCGGTGGGCAAATATCGGGCGTTGAAGGCGCCGCCGTTGCTCGAAAACCTCAGCCCTGTGACCCTGCCCAACGGTGAAACCCGGCTGTGGAAGCCGGACCTCAAGGGTTATGAAAGCCCCGTGACGCTGGGGGCCGACGCAGTGCCCAACGCGCAGGGGCAATACTCGCTCGACGGCAAGACCTATATTCGCCTGGGTGGCCAGGTCTACGAGCAGGTATTTGACGAGACCCTCAAGCAATGGCGGATCAAGCACCCGACCCAGGCCGAGGTTTACCAACCCCTTCTGCAAAGCAACGGCCGGGGGGCCTGGCGTCACAGCCTTGAGCGGCCCGCCGAGTGGGACCGCCTGACCCTCTTGCGCCGCATTGGCCACGAAACCGAGAGCTTTACCGATACCCAGTTGCTCAAGGTGGCAGAGGTCAGTGGCGTCAGTGACAACGCTCTGCGCAAGATGCACATGGACCTCGCGGCGCCACCGCCGGAACTGCTGGATGCCCTGCGTCTGTTCAAGGCCGATGCAGGCTGCGAGCAGGTCATCGACCAATGGCGCGGCAGCCAGCCGATCGATGAGCGTTACCTGGCTGGATTGCCGCTGGTGGTGGACATGCCACGTTGGCCAACGACACGGGTGCTTGAGGTGTTCAGGGGCGCTGAGTTTTCCGGTGAGTCGATGCGCTACGGCGGCGGGCGCGTGCCTCGGGGCGGTACCGCGCAGGCGCCCATCCGCATCACCCGCGCGGATGTGCTGCAAGGGCGCTTGCCCGAGGTGATTCTGGCGGCCCTGGATGAATCGCAAGTCACTAGCTTGCTCGGCGCAGAGGGTGCGCGCGTGGCTGATACGAGGCTGCAAGCGTTTCGCAAGCAAATCGCCGATTATGCGCAGCTGCGTAAACCGACGATTTTCGACAGCCTTTACGCCGGCACCGAACCGGTCGACAGCGAGGTCAGGTTGCTGCAGCGCACCTGCCCCGGGCTCAGCGAAGCCGCCGCTCAGGAGGTTCTGGCCCACGCGTCCCCGGATGACCTCAAACGCCTGCAGGCAACGCGCCGTGTGCCGTTGACGCTGCTGGAGGAAGCGCGCTGGTACGCCGTTCAAGGTCGACAGGTTCGCGCGTATGCAGGTCTGCGCAGTGAGACCATGGCCACGGCGGGCAGTCGCCGGCTGGCACTGCGCGCCCTGGAAAAGCTGCCGGGTTGGCCCGACACGGTGCGCCTGGAAGTTCGTGAGGGCAGTGTCCAGGGGGCGTTGCTGGACAGCGTTGGCCGTGACACCGCGCCGGACAAGCATTACCTGGTCAAAAAAGGCCCGCGCTTTCAGGCGTTCGATGCGCGTGGGCAGGCACTCAGCCTGCCCAGCGAGGGCGATAGTTTTTATACTGCGCTGATGCACGCCATGCCCGATGGCGTGCGTCAAAGCCTGGGCGTGCCAGAGGTCAGTCAGAGCGCCGAACTGCAAGCGAAAATTATCGCGTGTGCAGACCGTTATCGCGGTGAAGCGCGGCAATGGCTGCAACCCCAACGTAAAGGGTTCAAGCCGCCGGTGCGGGTCAACGACCAGTTGGTGGGGTACTACGCCAGCGGACGTGCCCCGGCCGAGGGCGCCAATCTGGAGGCGCGCGCACAAGAACTCTACGGCCTTAACGAGGATCAAGCCCGCGAGTACATTTTGCAGTTGAAAACCCAGGGCAAGGACAACAAGGCAATCTTCACCCAACTGCAAAATCGCGCACGCGAATATGCCGCCATGGTGGCGGAACTTGATGAGTGGGCCGGGCCTGTAAACATTGCGACGGGTACTTACGCGGCCACCTATAAACACTACATCACGTCTCAGCTCAAGGCGGCCTGGCGGATGCAACCCCTGGCAGGGAAGCTGGCGAGCGCGGAGCGCTTGCACATGACTGTCGATGAACACTTGCCGCCATTGAGCGCTGATTTTTCGCATATTCGCGATTTGTCGTTGATCGGACGCAGGATGAGCGATGCCGACGTAGAGGCTTTTCTGGCACGCTTTCCCAATGTGCACACCCTGGCGATTGGCGACAGCGCCCGTTTTTGGGAGCCGACCCCGATTCGCAGCGGCTTGGCGCTGACAACGCTGCCACCTGCAGTGACCAGGATGGCCAGCCTCAAACGCTTGAGGTTTGGTACGGCAGCCGAGCAACTGGCCGCGGATTTTTCCTCAAGGCTCAACTCACTGACCTCGCTGGAGGAGCTGCACCTGGATTACCGCGGGTTTTCCGGCAACGTACTCAACGGGCTGGACCTGTCCGCGCTGGTGCAGTTGAAACGGCTGCAAATCGAGGCTGCAGGTGGCATGACGCAGTGGCCGGCCAGTGTTGAGCATCTTCCACTCCTGGAGCGTCTGGATTTGAGCCACACCGCGATCGCTGCGCTGCCCGCCAGGCTGTACAGCGGGCATGAAAAGCTGTGGGCGGGGCTGTCGCTGGACTGGTCAAGGTTTTCCCTCGAAGCGTTCAAGCCTGCCTATGAATACGTCAGGACCTATGTGGGTGAACGTGGGCACCTGGTTGATCTGCATGAGATGGTCAGCGGCTACACCAAGGGCAGGCTGGCGTCGCTGAACGTTTATTCAGGACTGGCCGATGCACTGCATGCGCAAATAATGATGACTGCGCAAACCGCCGAGGCACGGTTTGCTGTGATCGAGGCCCTTAGAGACGAGTATGCCGGCATCTTTTCGGCGTTTTACGCCTCGACTGCCGATGCGGCAAGGCCGTTCAGGTCACGTATGGTTGAATGGGAAACGGGGATGAATGCCCGCTTGATCACGACCCTTGAAGCCAATTGGTGGGCGGCGGTGGGCGAACGCTATGGCATAAGCGGCCAAGCGTCGGAGCTTGAAGTGCCTCAGTGGTTGTTTCAAGTGACCCTGCAATCCGCGCCGCGCATCACCCTGGAACTGCCCCGGTTACCCGCCGCAAGTTTTGCCCACGTACGCACATTGCGCTTGCGCAGTCCGGGCGTATCCACCGAGCAGACACGCGGGTTTATCCGCGCCTTCAGCGGTGTGCAAACCCTTGAGCTTAACGGGCTGGGCTTGAGCGAAATACCCATCGATGCGGGCGATCTTCCGGCCTTGAATCGGCTTGACCTTGCCAATAACAGCCTGGCGCTGCCGGCGCTCCAGGCGCAACTCAATGACTTGGGCAGCCTGCACGTGTTGGACTTGAGCCTTAACACCCAACCGCTCACGGCGCTGGATGTCAGCGCCTTGACGCAGCTCAAGGCGCTGAACCTGCGCGGGACAGGTTTGCAGGCCTGGCCGACCGGCGCCGAGCGCCTGCCGCACTTGGCCTGCCTGGACCTGCGGGACAATCAGCTGACGAGCTTGCCACCTCAAGTGCTGGCCAATGATGCAGCATTGATGGCAACCAACTTGGCGGGTAACCGTTTCAGTACGGCGGGTGAGGGGGACTTGCGAACAGCGCGCTACCGGGTCGAGTGCCTTTATGGCCTGCCAGAGCACGCGTTGGCTCGGTTCGAGCGGCAAAGTGTCTCGACCGTTTTCCCCCCGGCGCAAACGGGCCTTGGCATGGTCGATTATTTGCTGGCATTGCCTCAACCCATCGTGGCGGCCGAAGGCGCGGCGGGCTTTGTCAGGCGTTTGCAGCAACTGACCCCGAGGGTGACCGAGGAAAACGCGCTGCGGTGGTTCGAGCAACTGCGTGGCACCGGGATGACTGACCTGCAAATTGATACCCTGTTGACCAACTGGCACCAGGAGTACAGGGCCCTGATACGTGACCTCAACGGTTGGCTGTACACCATCGAGTTACCCGGGCCCGACCTAAGACGAGTGCACGACGAACGTCGGCTCGTCGCCCTCAATATCGTTGAGTGCTGGCAAACCGGCGTGTCGGCTGACGCCGGCTATGAACTGAGCCTGCACGGCCTGCAAACCGCCGATCTGCCGGAGTTGTCGGTGCAGTTCACCCAGGTCCACAGCCTGAATTTAACCGGTATGAAGTGCTCTGCAGCGGGTGCCGAAGGCTTTCTCAAAAGCTTTCCCGCGCTGCGCAAGCTGGTCTTGAGTGGTAATGAGCTGGCGAGCATCCCTGAGGCGGTAGGGCGCATGCCCGAGCTTGAAGAGCTGGTGCTCGACTCCAATGCCATTACCGAACCTGAACCGTTGTATCGTCTGCTGGGCGGGCATCGTTTGCGTCGGTTGAATCTGAGCAGAAACGGCCTGTTCAATTTCAATGCCCAAGCCTTCAGTCGGCTTGAGACCCTGGACCTGAGTTACAACAGCCTTGGGGAGTGGCCCAACGGTACGTTGCAAGCCAGGCACCTGCGAACCTTGAACCTGTGTGGCAATGACCTCGAAGAGTTGCCACTCGCGTTGTTCGATGGCAGGCACGACGCATTGGTGGAAGGCACAGACCTTTCGGAAAACATCGGGCTTACGCGCCAATCGTTTGAGCAGCTCAGGGACTATGGCCCGGGGACGGTGATGGGATGGAGCCGGGAAGCAATCGATAGCAACATCGCGAGTTTTGAGGAGAGCGGCCAGTCGGATTCGGACAGTGACGGTGACGACGATGATTCCGGTGCAGACGAACCCCTGGAAACTATTGCTGACGCGCAAGGGGATGCAGGAGCGTCGGAGCTCACCTCCTGGCTCGGGCGCTCAACTGGTGCCGAGGCTGCCACGCGGCGCCAGTGGTAGCAGCAATTGGCTCAGGAACCGGACCATGAACGGTTTTTCCATTTACTGGAACGACTGCGTGATACCAGTGAATACCGATTCAGCGCGGCAGACCTTACCCGGCGGGTATGGAGGGTGATCGAAAGCGCCGTCGGCAGCGCGCAGACGCGAGCATCGTTGTTTGCCGCCTCGGCAACCCACGGAACCTGCATCGACGGGCGCATCCTCACGTTCAGCTCAATGGAGGTGCTGGTGTTCGTCGAGCAGGTGCTGCGTGATGTTCCGGCGTATGCGCTCAGGCTCAAAGGTCAGCGTTTGCTTGAGCTGTCCCGGCAATTGTTCCGGTTGGAGCAGGTCGACACCCTGGCCATGCGCAATGCCAGAGGCCGAGACGAGGCCGAGGTGCGCCTGGAGTATCGGATTGGGCTGACCCGTGGCTGGCCTGACGGGCTGGAACTGCCTGGGCAACCCACACACATGGCCTATGGTAACCCGATCAGAGGGCAAACCTTGACGCGCGCGCGCAGTCAGGTGCTTGAGGCGGAAGCGTCCGAGGTGTTTTATGAACGCCTGGTTGCTCACGATTACTGGGTCGACTACTTGAAAGAGCGCTATCCCGATGAGTTCCTGGCGCTCGAGCGCGATGCTGCCCGACGCCACGAGACGGTAGAGGATGAATACGCGGACAGAGAGCCCGGCAGCGACACCGAGCAACGCTACAACGCCGCCATAATCCAATTGGAGGTGGAACGAGGCACTGCGCGGGCGCAGTTGCTGCTGACGTTGTCACGCAAGGAGGTGCAGGCGGCGGGTGCCGCTGAGGCGGCACACCCCAGGCCTGAATCGCCGCAGCCAGGCCCCTCGACGCGCCAGTAGTCAGCGCAAGGGAGCGGGCATGCCCGCTTCCTTGTTCAAGGTCGTTACGCTAAACCCCGGCCAGAAGCAGCACCAGCTTGACGATGCCAAATAACGTCAGGGCAAACACCGCAGTGAACAGAATGCCCAGCAGCACAAAGTGGCTGGGCTTGCCGTGGGTAAAGTCGCGGGCGCGATTCTTGCCGCTTTGCACGCCGAAGGCGGCCGCCATCACGCTGTGCAGCATTTGCCAGAAGGTGGGCGGCGTGTTGTTTGGATCGTCCATAGGTCCCTCGTGAGCCGAGTCATCCTACAGAGCATAGACACTCGTGGGGTTTACTGCCGTGAGCGTGCTGTCGTGGCGAACGGGCTTGCCCGCTCGCCACCAGGGAATGCGGCTGCGTTCCACACTGCGATGACAGGTCCGCAGCCTGAGCACGTACCTACGCGCCCGCACTCTCATCGCCTTCCAGACCCAAAAACAGTTTCTGGTCCAATGGCGCCTCGATCAACGCCTTGTCCAGATTCACCACCGCCCGGTTATTGGCCCTGGCCTGTTCGATCAACTCCTTGCGCGTGTATCGACGCTCTGCCTTGGTCTTCAGATGGCCGAAGGCCGGCGCAGAGGCGGGCGTTTCGACGTCTGGGTAATGGAAATGCGCGTACCACAGGTCGGCGTCTTCGCGCCTGATTCCAGGTTTGATCTGGCTTTTTTCACGAATGGCATATTCCGTCAGGTAATCCCCGGCTTTGAGGGGCACGCGTTTTTTCACCAGGTTGATGTCGACAAAACCGTGGGTCCAGAGATAGTCGACCTTGGCGGCCCTGGGACGTTGCAACAGGTAGCCCTCGGCGCAGGCTTCACGCGCCCGTTGGGTGGCGGCCTTGGCCTCGTCGTGGTAGCGGTTGCGCATGTCGATGGCGTTAGCCTCCACAGCGCCTTTGAGCTCATTGGCCAACCCTTCGAATTTCGCCGCATGCTGGCTCAGCATCACGTCCCAATCATGCGGGTCGACGTCCTCGCGCTGGCTGGGCTCCAGGAGTTTGCGCTGCTGGTAGCGAATACTCGCATCAATGCCGGCGCGCTCGGCTTTGATCGCCGCGGCATGCGCCCTGATGGTTTTCAACGAGCGCGCGGCTGGCGTAGGGGCTTTTATCGCCGGTGCCGCAGGCTCGACGATGCTCCAGACGCCTTCGCCGGCATGCTCGTGGTAGGTGGCGACGATGGCGCCGGTGAGTGTGTCGGTGATGTCGACGTACTGACCCGGTTCATCCGTCGTACCGGCACGCAGGTCTCCCACCAGGCTCTTTTTGTCGGCGGTCCTGATCACTTTGCGGTTAGCCGGCTTTTGCCGTTTGGCTTTGTCGGTGGCCGGGCGCGGGGCGATTTTTTCTTCCACCAGAATCAAGTTGGCCAGCTGTGCTTCAAGGCTTGCACGGGCCTCACCGAGTTGTGCCAGGAACGGCTCTCGGTATTGTTCGCGCAGGAGGGCGCAGCGCATCTCGGTGAGTGAGTGGACGGCGTTTTCCATTCGCCCATATTGCTCAAGCGCATCTTTGAGGACATGAATCTGCTCGCGCGGGGAATAGCCGGTGGTGGTGCTTATTTCAATATGTGAGTTGACGGTGGAATAGATCTGTCGATCGGCGAGCAGCTCAAGGTAAGGGCGCTGCTGCGGTATATCGGCGTCAATCGAGCGGTTGAGCAGCAGTTCAGCGAGTGATAACAGGATGCTTTGTTTGGTCGCCATCAAGGATACGGTTTTATTGGCTGGAATCTGTCTCAACAGGCTTTCGCGCAGGGCCGGCGCAGCCTGTTGCAGAATGGTTTCGCAGTGTTGGGCGTACTCCTGCACTTCGTTGAGTGCCTCCAACCGTTGCGTGGCGGCGTTCACGAACTCATCGTAGCCATCCGTTATATTGTCGGGAAGCTCTGTGTCGATACGGTTCAGTAGCTCAGTAAATGTTTCGCCGCGCAGGCTTTCGAGGGTGAATTGAATTTTTTGATGTTGGTTCGCGTACAGCACCAGCCAGTGTTTGAAGATGTTTTCCAGGGCGTTATCACGGGCTTTTCTGTATTCGCCCTCTGTCCTGTCCAGCGCCATCAGCTCGACAGCCATGGCTTCGGTCTTTTGCAGCCCGGTGATGAACCCCTGGGTGTTTTGCCGATAATTGTCTACGGCTATGCCCCACTGGGTCCTGGCCTGGGCGGTGGCGAGCTGTCTCTGCGCATGACGTTCAGCGATCCGGGGGCGCAACGCGGGCAGCAATTCGGGGTTATTGAGCCTTTCCCAATCTTCCCTGAGGGCCAGCTTGTTCTGCGTCACCTGGACTCGGGCGATCTCCACGGCGCCGTAAAACTGCTGGGTCTGGGCCGCCAGCGGAAGCATTTCCAGGGTGTGAATTTGCAGCTGGGGGGGGAGCTCCTTCAGGCGTTGTTTTTTACGCTCAGCCAATTCAGCCAGGCGCTGCCTGGGCATGCCGCCCTCCAGTCGCGCGCCCCGGTCCAGTCGCCAATGCCCTTGACCGTCGCTGATCAGTTTGAAACCTGGGTGCTCCGGGCGTTGCGGGTGCACCAGGTAAACCTCGCTGAAGCCGGGCACGATGCTGACTTGGAACAACAGGCCGCCAACGCTGGCGTGCCAGGTGCCATCAATGCGGTACAGCCCTTTAAGCGCACCGCTTGGCTGCGCCTGCGGCAACGGCTCGGGCCAGGGTACATGCACTTCAAGCAAGGCCTTGAGCAGGCGGGCGCCGGCTTTGGGGCTGGCAATCGAGTGGCTGAAGTCCAGCGCCGTGTGGCCGCTTGCGGGTGGTTCACCGGGCAACGCCACAGGGCCATGGCGCATCACCGGCGTGGCTTGCGCAGGCGCCAGCCCTGCCGGGCGCCGCCAGGCTTGCAGGTGCAGGGCGTGGTCTTGCGTGGCGCCTTCAGGCAGCGCCTGCCGCGCCGGGCTGGCCGCGTGCAACAAGACCATGGCGGTATTGAGCAACAGGTCGATCAGCGCTGCTTCACGGGTGAGCGGGTCGGTGCTGTCCAGGCCGGCCGTGTCCTGCTCCAGGCTGCTGACCAGCACCATGAACCAGCCCGCCAGCATGGCCGGGCCGCGCAGCACCGGCAACAGCAGCGTGTTGAACAGCAACCCGGCACCTTCCAGCACCGTCGCCCAGCGGCTTTCAAGGTTGGACACCGACGCCTGGTCCGCCAGGTCAACTAACGCCCGTGCGGTGCTGCCGAACAGGTGGTTAAGCAGTTGGCCGTTGATTTGTGATTGCAGCCATTCACCCGCGCCTTCATCGACCGCCAGGGTCGCAGGTACGGGCGTTTCCAGGCGTGGTCTGAACTCATCCCCGGGCACGAAGCGAATCAGGTGAGGCTCCTTGATACCGCCATGCTCATAAATCGCCCGGTCCTTGTCGCTCAGCCAGGTCAGCACGCTGTCTTGCAGCGCACCGGGGGTGGCCAGCGCATCAAGCAGCGCCTGGCGGGTCGGGTATTCATGCAGGGCATCGGCATACAGCGGCTGATACAGCAAGTGCGGGCCGACGCCGGCATCGCGCGGCTCGATGATGAACGCGTTGCTGACCTCATCCGGTGCGGCACCCGGTGTGCGACACAGGGCCAGTGGACGCAGAACGATCTCCTGCTCGTCGACGATTCGGTCCGAAGGCATTTCGCCCATCAACGCTTTCACATAGCGATAACCCGTGACCGTCACGCCGTGCTGCCCGCGGATCTTGTACTCCAGCGCCTGGGTCGGCAGCTTGACCTTGAGCTCGCGGGTAAACAGCGTTTCGCGCCGTCGTGCGTCAGCGGTATCGGACAACAGGGTGTCCTTGATCTTCTGCGGGTAGGTGGTGCCGATATCCACGCGCTGGATCAACCCGTTAGTGCCCAACAGGTAGGCTTCGTCCAGCCAGGCGGGCAGGGGCGTGGCATTTTTGGAGGAGAGCCTGAGGCTGCCTTTGGGCTTGCCGGCCAGGTTCTTCAGGGCCAGTTCGGTCAGCGTCATGCGCACGTGGCCGATGATGCCGGCGCCACCCGGGTAGCCGGCGGGCACGGAGAAATCCAATACCACCTGGTCCGGGTCGCAGTCAGCGTGGTCTGCCTGCATTTGCTGGCGCAAGGCGGCGCGGCTGAAGCTGTGGATGTTTTCAATGCCTTCGTTGAAGGCGTGGCCCTGGTTCTGTTGCAGCACGTGCGCCATGTCCTGCACATGCCGGTGGTAGGCGAAGCGGTCGGCCGCCGTGGCGTGTGCGAGCCATTCGGGCAGTTGGTCGCTGACCTTTTGCAGCACAGCGGCGGCGGGTGTCGACACGGGGGAGAAGAACAGCGCAGGATCGGTGATGTTCGCCAGGCGCCGGCCGAGGTTTTTTTCGTCCTGGCCCTGGAATGACAAGGTCGCCAGGTCTTGCAGCTGTTGATTGAGGATCAGGCCGGCCTGGTGTTCAAACACGTTGCCTTCAGGTTCGTTGCGCCGCCAGGTGAGGCTGTCGAACTGGTACCGCGCCTGCAACCTGGCAGTCCAGGCTTCACCGAATGCATCGATGTCGTCATAGGTGTGAATCTCCCCGGCGACGCTGTACAGCAGCACGTGTTTGTCGCGCACCAGCAGCAGGTCCGGCGTCAACAGGCGTGCGTCGCTGCCGTTGTGGGTGAGCGTGTTCTCAATCAAATACACATAGGTGGGGGCGGCGGCGTGGGGCAGGCGTTCGTGTTGGGTCGGCCACGTCGCGACAACCCTGAGCATGTCGCGCTGGGCTTGGCTCAAATGCGATTGCCCGGTTGCAGCGGCGCTCATCTGGCCGTTGAGCAACTCGCCCAGCCACTGCCAGCGGCTGTTGCCGTGGCTGTCGGCTGCGCTCCAGTACTCGGCCAGGTCATGTTGAAAATGCAGGGCAACCGACTCGGGCAGCGCGTCGATAATGCGCGCGATCACCTGCATGTCGATGAGGTCCGGGGGGTCGGGTTTAAGGGTCTTGGGAACCTGTTGAGTGAGGTAGTACGGCAGCTCGCGTTTTGAGTGCAGGTCCAGTGCCTGGGGGTTCAATACATGGGCGATGGCGACTTCCATCAACGAGCGGTAGGTGTACACGCCGTCAGGGCGCGGGGTGGCCAGTTTGACGCTGAGCAGGTCCAGCTTGAGCGTCGGGTAGTGTTCCAGGATGCCACTGCGCAGCGCATTGAACACCACGGAGTACAGCGCCGGGCGCGTGGCGAAATGTGCCTGGACAGCCTGGGCGGGAAGTTGGCTCAGGTTCGGGGTGGGAATCGGGACGGGCATGCAGAAATCCTTTACGGTTCAGATCGGTTGATCGGTAAGCCGTAGCTAAACGAATTTGCGTGCCGTCCAGGCGTTACAGAGATACCGCCGCCTGTGGCCGCGCCGCATATGCACCGCCCGGCAAGGCGGGCGCCGTGATGTGCTGTCAGTCCATTTCAAAGGAGTGACACGATGGCCGATCCAACCCTGCCTTCCTCGCCCGCTGTGCCGATCAGCGACACCACCGAGCATCTGAAACCCGAGGCCACACAGAGCCTGCACGGCGACTTTCTGGAGCAAGCCAGCCCGCGCTGGCTGATCGATGCACCGCCCGCCCGCAAGCAGGCACTCAAGGACGCCGGGACGCAGATGCCTGCCTGGCTGCAGCAAGCGACTCCCGTGCAGCGCAAAGCCGTGGCGAGCCACTTTCTCGAAAGCTTCACCGCCCAGACGCAGCTGGACAAAAGCATGTCCACCTTCCAGGACCTCGATGACTTCGCCCGGCCCTTGCTGCTCAAGGCGTTGAAGGATCAATACCAACTGGAAGTCGACGTCGACACCACCCTGTTGTGCCTGCGCCGCGCGCTGGCGGTGGGTATTGCAGAGGTCGAGGTGGCGGATTTCGAGGTTTTGAAGCTGTCGATGCTCGACGCGGCCTTGCACAACTTCGAAGCCTACGAGTGCGAGGAGGGCGCCTATCACAAGACCTCTGGGTTTGTGGTGGCGACCAGCACCCCCGGCACTTACCATTCGGTGACGGTCAACCTGAAGGTCAGTCAATTTCTGGGCCTGTGCCGCAGCCTGGATATCGGCGCGAAGTACCAGGCCTATCTACAGGCGTTTTTCTACCCGCAGGACGCCACGGTGCAAGCCACGTTGCGCGATCATTTCATCGCCAACCAGAAAGCGGCATTGAGGGCGGCCGCCGAGCAGGCGCTGCTGACAGGGGATATCGAGGCCGCCGACCACCGCATGCTCTTGTCGGTGATCAATGGTGAAATTCACCCGTGGATGGGCGAGCAGCAAGTCTGGTTCAGGACCTTGGGCCTGATGCGGCTGCGGATGACCGGTTGCATGGTCTTTCTGATCTGCAAAAAATACAGCTACCCCGACGAACTGATCATTTACATACCCCAGGACCCGGAGCATCCGCTCAAGCGCTACCGCTGGCGCGAAATGGAAGCCGAGTTCAAGCGCCTGTTCACTGCCCGCGAGCCTGGCAAGGCAAAAGACCCGTCACCGACGCCGTACCAGAAATTCTTCAGCCGCTTTGTGCCCTTCGAAAAAAGAGCCTTCTACTTCAGCCAGTTCACCCGAAAGGCGGCCGATTCGCCTACGGACATTTGGCGTTCGCCGTGGCGCAGAATTGTCGAGTTCACCACCCCGCACTTCATCACTGGCATCAAGGAATTACCGCCCGAGAAGCCGGCCAACCTTGAGCCCAATGACGAGCCTTTCCTCGAACCCTCGACGCGCCAACGGCGTGGCAAAGGCATCTGGGCGGCGAATATCGACCCCTGGCAGTACTTCTACGAGCAACACCGCGAGCAGCTGTTTGCCGACGCGCGCGCCCACGCAGTGCCCACGGCAGATGTCGACACCAAGGCCCGCGACGCCAAGCTCGCGCATCTGCTGGAAGTCGGCCTGTTGGGCTTGAACCTGGCCTCGATGTTCGTCCCGGTGCTGGGCGAAGCCATGATGGTGGTGATGGCTGGGCAACTGCTCTACGAAACCCTGGAGGGCGCAATCGAGTGGGGCGAGGGTGACCGCCAGGCCGCCAAGGCGCACCTGATCGACGTCGCCGAAAACCTCGCGCAGATTGCCCTGATGGCCGCTGTGGGCGCCGCCGTTGGCCGCTGGCAGGCAGCGCCGGCGACGCCTGTGATTGAGGCGTTGAGCCCGGTGACACGCGCGGATGGACAGGTGCGCCTGTGGCGACCGGGCCTGGGCGGTTATGAAGCCCCGGTGACCCTCGGGCAGGATCTGCACCCCAATGCCCTGGGGCAGTACGTGAAGGACGGCAAGACCTACATTCGCGAAGGCACTCAGGTCTACGAGCAATACTTTGATGAGTCGATCCGCCAATGGCGGATCAGGCACCCCACCGACGCCGAGGCCTACCAGCCGATTCTGCAGCACAACGGCCACGGCGCCTGGCAGCATACGCTGGAGCGCCCGCTGAGCTGGGATCGCCTGACGCTGTTGCGGCGCATGGGGCATGAAACGCAAGGGTTCACCGACCAGGAGCTGCTGAAGATCGCGGACGTCAGTGGCGTCAGTGACAACACCCTGCGCAAGATGCACGCCGATCACACCCCCGTGCCGCCCGAACTGGCGGACGCGATGCGCCTGTTCAAAGCGGATGCGCACGCGGCGCGGGTGATTGAACAGCTTGAAGGCAAAAAGCCGATCGATGACCTGTATCTGTACGCCTTGCCGCTGATCGTGGAAATGCCCGGATGGCCGCGTGGCAGGGTGCTGGAAGTGTTCGAAGGGGCCGGGTACGTTGGGCCGTCAGTCAAATATGGCGCCAGTGGAGTCCTCAAGGGTGCCAAGACCCAACCGGTGATCCAACTGGGCCGCGCCGATATGCTCGGCGGTGAAGTGCCCGCGCGCATTCTGCAGTCACTGGATGAGTCAGAGACAGATCAGTTGCTCGGCACCCACGCGGGCTGGGACAACGCGGCGAGGAAGGCGGCGTTCAACCAGCAACTGGTCGATTATGCCCGCCAGCGCCGGCCGGCGATTTTCGACAGCCTCTACGGCGGCACTGAAGCGGTGGGCATACGTGTCCGTCGACTGCAACGCACCTGCCCAGGGCTCAGCGAGGCGGCGGCGCGCACCGTGCTCGATCACGCCGCTGCCAACGAGCTGGAGCGGTTCGACGCAACCTTGCGCGTGCCTTTGAACATGCTTGAGGAAGCCCGCTGGTATGCCCGCCAAGGGCGCCTGGCGCGTGCCTACGCAGGGCTGCGCAGCGAGGTGATTGCGCCGGCGGACAGTCGCCGGCTGGCATTGCATACCTTGCAGACCCTGCCCGGTTGGCCGGACACATTGCGCCTGGAAGTGCGCAGCACCAACACCCGCGGGACGTTGCTTGACAGTATTGGTGCCGAAGACGCTGCGCAGAAAAAGTACCTGGTCAAACAGGGCCCGAGTTACCAGGCATTCGATGAACGCGAGGAAGCCCTCAACAGCCTGGCAGCGGACGGTGACAATTTTTTCGCTTCGCTGATGCATGCCTTGCCCGATGAGGCTCGCCAGAGCCTGGGCGTACCGCACGTCAGCCAGCACGCCGCCCTGCAACGCAAACTCATCGAGCAAGCCGACACCCAGCGCATGGCCGCGTCGGGTTGGCTCGAACCCGACACGCCATGGCTCAAGCCGCCGGTACGGGTCGGCGACACACTGGTGGGCTATTACGCCAGTGGGCGTGCGCCGAGTGTCAGCCCGACGCTCGCGCACCAGATACGCAGGATCTACCCTGACCTCAAGCCCGAGCAGATCAGTGCTTTTATGCTTGAACAGGTACGCGCAGGCAAAAATGCCAGGGCCATTGTCGAGCACCTCAAAGCGCTTATGACTGAACGTACGGAGCTGCACGCGACGATCGACCACTGGGTCCATCATTCACCTGCGCTCCAGCGTCAAGGCAACTTCGTGGCCGGGGAAACACTCAAGCGCAGTTGGCGAAGGGCATGCCTGGTCGGCCACGAAGCCGATGCCGATGTATTGGCATTGAACCTCACTGACCCATTACCGCCACTGACCGCAAACTTTGCCTATGTGCGTGAGTTGACGGTCAATGGCACGGCCCTGCACGACGGCAATGTGGATGTCTTTTTGGCGCAGTTTCCCAAGGTCGAAAGGCTCACGCTACAGGTGCCTTATTCCCCGGCAGTTGAATCTGCCGGGGGCTTGCGACTGACCAACGTGCCAGTGACACTCGAGCAACTGCAAGGGCTCAAGCACCTGTCGATGCACTTCGGTGCCCATCGACTGTCCGCGCAACTGCCGTCGCGGCTGGCCGCACTGACTCGCCTTGAACGGCTGGAAGTCAGCTACTACGGCTACCAGAGTGAGGTCCTTGCAAGCCTGGATTTAGCCCGCTTGCAACGCTTGCAAAGGCTGAAAATCATCGCACCCATTGTGACGTTGTCATGGCCTGCCTATGCCCAGAAGCTTGCGCTGCTTGAGCGTCTGGATTTGTCGAGAACCACCATTGATGCACTTCCCGATGAGCTGTACACCGGGCATGAGCGGCTATGGAGCGGGCTGTCGCTGGACTGGTCGACGTTCAGCTACGAGGCGTTCAAGCCGGCCTACGAGCACGTCAAGCACTACGCTGGGCCGTTCGGGCCGCACCTGGCTAATCTGGACGAGATGGTCAGGGGGTTCGCCCGTGGCGAACTGGGACTGCTGATGGGGGAGCGGAATATAGCGTATCGCATGACGGACGCGGTCATGGGCCTGTGGAACAGCCCCCATACCCGCATGAACGCTATAGAAGCCTTGCGTGCGGAGCACAGCGGCATCTTCGGCCAGTTCTATCGGCCGAGCCGTTTACCGGGCTTCAAGAATCGGTTCCGGGTCGAACGCTGGAGGACCGGGTATAACGCGGTGATCCTGCAGGCCCTGGAAGACAGCTGGAGTGGGGCGGTGAGCCGACGTTATGGCCTGGCGGTCGACCGCGATGTTGCGCTGTTGCAGTTGCCCGACCTCACCGCGCCCTCGGCAGCCGCGCTGATGCTGGAAAAAATCCGTGAGTTGCCGGTGTTGCCGGCCGGTACGTTCGCCCACGTGAAAACCTTGAAAGTGAAGTGGCTCGAAGGTGTGCCGGCAACTCAGGTCGGCGGCTTTCTGCAGGCTTTCAGTGGCGTGCAAACCCTTGAACTGCGCTTGAGCCAACTGACCGAAGTGCCGGTCGCAGCCAGCACGATGCCGGCGTTGACGCACCTGGATCTGTCCGATAACCACATTGTGGTGACGCCGGCGGTGCAGGCTCAATTCAACGGCCTGACCAACCTCCAAGTGCTGATTCTGCAGAATAATCGCCTGGGCAGCCTCGACGTCAGCGCGCTGAGCCAACTGACGGCCCTGAACCTGCGGGAAACCCTGCTGCAGGCGTGGCCGGCGGGCGCCGAAAACCTTGCGCAGTTGCACAGTCTGGATCTACGTGACAACCAGTTGATCCGCCTTGCGCCAGGCGCGCTCAATCACCCGGATGTGTTGATGCGCACCGAGCTGGCGGGCAACCCGTTAAGTGTTGACGGCCAGGCGGCGCTGAGTGCTGCGCGGCAGCGGATCGAGCAGGTCAAAGGGTTGCCCGAGGGCGCATTGAGTCGGTTCGCGCTGGGGCAGGAGCCCTGGATGTTTCCCCCTGAGCAGACCGCCGATTCGATAGCGGCCCATTTACTGCCGTTGCTCCAGAGTGCCGACGGCCTTGAGGGCGCCGCAGGGTTTGCCGAACGCATACAGCGATTAAGCCCAACCATGACCGATGAGCAAGCCTGGGAACGGGTCACTTCATTGCGTGATGCGACCCTGGAAGACGCAGAAATCGATGCACAGATCAGTCATTGGTATCAGGTGCATGAGGCACTCACGCGAACATTGAATGGCTGGTTATTCAGGCGCCCTATGGGTTTTTCAGACCGGCTTCTCACCTTGGAAGATCGAAAGGTGGCGGCAATGCGTATCCGCAATGCCTGGGCGGAGTATACCGCGAGGGGGTATAGCCTCGATCAGGGTGAAGAGTTGGACTTGCAGGGGCTGCAAACCGGCGATCTGCCTGCACTCGCCGTGCCGTTTCCCCATGTGCGTCGCCTGAATCTGACCGGGGTCAAGCTGACTGCCGAGGGCAGCAACAGCTTTCTGACCGCCTTCCCTCAGTTGCGCCATTTAATCCTCAGTGGTAACCCGTTGACGGCACTGCCCGAAGCTGTACAGCACATGAGCGAGCTTGAAAAGCTGGTATTGGCGTCCAACGCGTTTACGCACATGCCCGCTTTACCGGTGCAACTGAGTGAGCGCCTGCTTTGGCTGGACTTGAGCCACAATTCCCTGCAGGTGTTTGATGCGCGAGCATTCAGCCGTCTGCAGACACTGGACTTGAGTTACAACAGCCTTTCAAGTTGGCCCGAGGGTGTGCTGGGCAGCGAATCGCTGAGCAGGCTGAACCTGAGCGGCAATGCGCTGGAATCCTTGCCGCCAACGCTGCTGAGCGGTGAGTACGACGCCTTGGTATCAGCTACGGATGTGTCGGATAACCGAAACTTGACGGCGCAAACCCTTGAGCAAATGCGCAATTACGCCCGGGCGCAGGGGGTGGATGAAGTCATGGGGGTTTCGCGAGCCGAACTCGATCGCGCGCACAGACGCCACCACGAAGGACCCGACACCGATTCGGACGCAGGTTCCGACGCGGGTGCACATTCGGATTCGGATTCAGACGGTAATGACAGTGATCCTGACGCCGCCTACTCGCCACCGGAAAGTCTGGAAAATCCGCAACTGCATGTCGCACCGTTGGCGCTGGAGCCCTGGCTTGCCAATACCGCTGCAGCACTTTCGACACAACGAACGGCCCTGTGGAACCAACTGGCGCAGGCGCAAAATCATGAGCGTTTTTTTCATTTGATTTCGCAGCTGCGCCTGACCTCCGAATTCGACCTCAACCGCGCCAGCCTCACACAGCGGGTGTGGGACGTTGTGGCAGGCGCGGCGGAAAACGCCGAGCTGCGCGGCACCCTGTTCGTTGAAGCCGAAACCCATGGCACCTGTATCGACGGCCGGATCCTGACCTTCAGCGAGATGGAAGTGCGGGTCTTCGAATACCGCGCCCTGCGCGACATTCCGCAACAACGGCTCGACCTCAGAGGGCGGGCGTTGCTGGACCTGTCGCGGCAATTATTTCGCTTGAGCAACGTCGATCAACGGGCAGAGGCCGCCGCCGTAGGCCTGGACCGCGCCGAAGTGCGCCTGAGTTATCGGATCGGCTTGACCCGTGGCTGGCCCGACGGGCTTGAATTGCCTGGGCAGCCGAGCTACATGGCCTTTGCAAACCCGATCAGCGCAGAGGTGCAGGCGCGGGTTCGCACACAAATGCTGGCGGCCGAACGCACCGATGATTTTGTCGAAAGCCTGATTCAGCGAGAGTATTGGCTACGTTACCTGGAGACGCGTTACCCGGAGCAGTTCGACGCCCTTGAGCGCGAACTGGCCAGCCGTCATGAAGCCCTGGAGGATGAGCACAGCGATCGTGCGGATGCGCAGAGTACCGCGCGTTATGACGACGCCATAGGCCAGCTGGAAGTCGAGCGGGGCGCCGCCCGCACTCAGAAACGCATGGAACTGTCCCGCACCGAGATACAACGGCTGACGGGCACGGAGCCTGCCGAGCCGGCGCCGTCCTCACCGCAGCCTGGGCCCTCCTGGCGCCCGTGAGTCGGCGCTGAGGGCGCGCCGACTCTATGGGTGCCTGACCTCAGTTGTCATAACCCAGGTTCGGCGCCAGCCAGCGCTCCGTCACGCTGAGGTCCTGGCCTTTGCGCGCGGTGTAGCTCGCCACCTGGTCTTTGTCGATCTTGCCCACGGCAAAGTACTGCGCCTGCGGGTGGGCGAAGTACCAGCCGCTGACCGCTGCCGCCGGGAACATCGCGTAGTGCTCGGTCAGGAACACGCCGCTGCGCCCGGCGTGCATTTCGCGGGCCTCGGGGTCCAGCAGCTGGAACAACTGGGCTTTTTCGGTGTGGTCCGGGCACGCCGGGTAGCCTGGGGCAGGGCGGATGCCGCTGTATTGCTCTTTGATCAGCGCCTCGTTATCCAGCTGTTCGTCCTGGGCGTAACCCCAGTGTTCCTTACGCACTTGCTGGTGCAGCCATTCGGCGCAAGCCTCGGCCAGGCGGTCGGCCAGGGCCTTGACCATGATCGAGTTGTAGTCGTCGCCAGCGTCCTGATAGGCCTTGGCGACTTCTTCGGCACCGATGCCGGCGGTGGTGATAAAGCCACCGATATAGTCGGTCACGCCGCTGTCTTTAGGCGCAACGAAGTCGGCCAGGGAGAAGTTCGGCTTGCCGTCGGTCTTGATGATCTGCTGGCGCAGGTGGTGCAGCTTGGCAATCGGCTGGCCATCGTCGCCGTAGACTTCCAGGTCATCGTCCTGCACCTGGTTGCTCGGCCAGAAACCGAACACGGCGCGGGCGCTGATGAGCTTTTCGTCGATCAGCTTGTTGAGCATTTCCTGGGCATCGGCGTACAGCGCAGTGGCGGCTTCACCGACCACTTCGTCTTCAAGGATGCGCGGGAACTTGCCGGCCAGGTCCCAGGAGATAAAGAACGGCGTCCAGTCGATGTATTCGGCCAGCACCCGCAGATCGATATTGTCCAGCACCCTGGCGCCGGTAAACGTCGGTTTGACCGGGGTGTAGCTGCTCCAGTCGAACTGCGGCTTCTTGGCGATGGCGGCCGGGTAGCTCAGGCGCTCGGTGCGCGCACTGCGGTTGGCGGTGCGCTCGCGTACGTCGATGTATTCCAGGCGGGTTTTTTCGACAAAACCGGCTTTCAGTTCCTTGGACAGCAACTGCGTGGCCACACCCACGGCACGCGAGGCGTCGGTGACGTAGATCACCGCATCGTTGCTGTACTTGGGCTCGATTTTCACCGCCGTGTGCGCCTTGGAGGTGGTCGCGCCACCGATCATCAAGGGCAGGTGGAAGTCCTGGCGCTGCATCTCGCGGGCCACGTGCACCATTTCATCCAGGGACGGCGTGATCAGGCCGGACAGGCCAATGATGTCGCACTTCTGTTCCTTGGCCACCTGCAGGATTTTTTCCGCAGGCACCATTACACCCAGGTCCACGATGTCATAGCCGTTGCAACCGAGCACCACGCCGACAATGTTCTTGCCGATGTCATGCACGTCGCCTTTTACCGTGGCCATCAGGATCTTGCCTTTGGCTTCTGGTTTGTCGCCTTTTTCCAGCTCGATAAACGGGATCAAGTGGGCCACGGCCTGCTTCATCACGCGGGCGGACTTCACCACCTGAGGCAGGAACATCTTGCCGGCGCCAAACAGGTCGCCGACGATGTTCATGCCGGACATCAGCGGGCCTTCGATCACTTCGATCGGGCGTGCGAACGACTGCCGGGATTCTTCGGTGTCTTCGACGATATGGGTGGTGATGCCCTTGACCAGCGCGTGTTCCAGGCGCTTGTTGACGTCCCAGCCGCGCCATTCCTCGGTTTCGGCTTCCTTGACGCTGCCGTCGCCCTTGTACTTGTCGGCAATCGCCAGCAGGGCATCGGTGCCTTCCGGCGTGCGGTTAAGCACCACGTCTTCCACCGCGTCACGCAACTCGGCCGGGATCTGGTCGTAGATCTCCAGCTGGCCGGCGTTGACGATACCCATGGTCAGGCCGTTGCGGATCGCATACAGCAGGAACACCGAGTGGATCGCCTCACGCACCGGGTTGTTGCCGCGGAACGAGAACGACACGTTGGACACGCCACCGGAGGTCAGCGCATACGGCAGCTCGTCGCGGATATAGGCACAGGCGTTGATGAAATCGACGGCGTAGTTGTTGTGCTCTTCGATGCCGGTGGCGACCGCGAAGATGTTCGGGTCGAAGATGATGTCTTCCGGCGGGAAGCCGACTTCATTCACGAGGATGTCGTAGGAGCGTTTGCAGATCTCTTTTTTACGCGCTTCGGTGTCGGCCTGGCCGGCTTCGTCGAAGGCCATCACCACCACCGCCGCGCCGTAGCGCTTGCACAGTTTGGCGTGGTGAATGAACTGCTCGACGCCTTCCTTCATGCTGATCGAGTTGACGATGCCCTTGCCCTGGATGCACTTGAGGCCGGCTTCGATCACTTCCCACTTGGAGGAGTCGATCATGATCGGTACGCGGGAGATATCGGGCTCGCCGGCAATCAGATTGAGGAAGGTGACCATGGCCTTCTTCGAATCGAGCATGCCCTCGTCCATGTTGATGTCGATCACCTGCGCGCCGGCTTCCACCTGCTGCAGGGCGACTTCCAGGGCTTCGGTGTAGTTGTCTTCACGGATCAGACGGGCGAACTTGGCGGAACCGGTGATGTTGGTGCGCTCGCCGACGTTGACGAACAACGAGCTGCGATCAATGGTGAACGGCTCCAGGCCCGACAAGCGGCAGGCCTTGGGAATGTCCGGAATTTGGCGCGGCGCATACCCGGCCACCGCCTTGGCGATGGCCTCAATGTGGCCCGGCGTGGTGCCGCAGCAACCGCCGACGATGTTGAGGAAACCGCTCTGGGCGAACTCTTCGATGACCTTGGCGGTTTGTGACGGCAGTTCGTCGTACTCGCCGAACTCGTTGGGCAGGCCGGCGTTCGGGTGCGCCGACACATGGGTGTTGGCCTTGTTCGACAGTTCTTCCAGGTACGGGCGCAGTTCGCTGGCGCCCAAGGCGCAGTTGAGGCCCACCGAAATCGGCTTGGCGTGCGCCACCGAGTTCCAGAACGCTTCGGTGGTCTGGCCCGACAGGGTACGGCCGGAGGCGTCGGTGATGGTGCCGGAGATCATGATCGGCAGTTCGACGTTCAATTCCTCGAACACGCCTTGCACGGCGAAGATCGCGGCCTTGGCGTTGAGCGTGTCGAAGATGGTCTCGATCAGGATCAGGTCGGCGCCGCCTTCGATCAGGCCTTTGGTGGCCTCGGTGTAGTTTTCCACCAGTTCATCGAAGGTCACGTTGCGGTAGCCGGGGTTGTTCACATCCGGTGAAAGCGAGCAGGTGCGGCTGGTCGGGCCAAGCACGCCGGCGACGAACCGCGGCTTGGCCGGGTTCTCCAGGGTCTTGGCATCGGCGACCTTGCGTGCCAGACGTGCGCCTTCTACGTTCAGTTCATAGGCCAGTTCTTCCATGCCGTAATCGGCCATGGAGATGCGCGTGGCGTTGAAGGTGTTGGTTTCCAGAATGTCGGCGCCGGCATCCAGGTAGGCCTTTTCGATGCCGCCGATCACGTCCGGGCGGGTGAGAATCAGCAGGTCGTTATTGCCTTTGACGTCACTGGGCCAGTCAGCAAAGCGTTTGCCGCGATAATCCTGCTCTTCGAGCTTGTAGCTCTGGATCATCGTGCCCATACCGCCGTCGAGGATCAGGATTCGGTCCTTGAGGGCTTGATGAAGGGCTTGCAGACGAACGCTACGGTCGGACATGGGGCTACTCTGGTCAGGCATTTCGGAGGGCGTGAATCATAACAAACCTGTGCCGATTTAGAGCATGTCGTGGTTTTGCATGAATATCGTTCATGTTGGAGTGGGCCTTGGCCCGGTAGACTCGCCGGCACTTATTAGCGCACGCATTGAATCGGGACCGGATACATGTCACTTCGTCTACTCACCAGCGCCGTCCTGGCACTGGTCGCCTGCATTGCACAGGCCAACGGACCCGCCCCGGCGATTTCCTATACCCGCGACATCCAGCCGATCTTCACCGAAAAATGCGTGGCCTGCCATGCCTGCTACGACTCCGCGTGCCAATTGAACCTGGGCAGCGCCGAGGGCGCGGCCCGTGGTGCAAGCAAAACCCCGGTGTATGACGGCGAGCGCAGCCAGGCTACGTCGACCACGCGTTTGTTCTACGACGCCTTCGGCAAGCAGGCCTGGCAGCAAAAAGGCTTTTATTCGGTACTCGACGCCCAAGGCAGCCAGGCCGCATTGATGGCGCGCATGCTGGAGCTGGGGCATAACGCGCCGCTGCAACCCAATGCCAAGTTGCCCGATGAGATTGTGTTGGGCCTCAACCGGCAAAACCTGTGCGCCATGCCCGGCGAGTTCAATGCCTACGCCGGCAGCCATCCCAAGGAAGGCATGCCGCTGGCGGTCACCGGTTTGACCGACCAGCAATACCAGACTCTACAGCGCTGGCTTGCCTCCGGTGCGCCGATTGACGAGCAAGGCCTGGCGCCAAGTGCCAGGGAAGCCCTGCAAGTGCAGCAGTGGGAAAACCTGTTCAACCAGCCCGGCGCCCGCGAAAGCCTGGTGGCTCGCTGGTTGTACGAGCATTTATACCTGGCGCATATCTACTTCGAAAACGGTGAGCCGGGGCATTTCTTCCAGTGGGTGCGTTCGCGCACGCCAAGTGGCCAGCCCATCGACCTGATCGCCACCCGTCGCCCCAATGATGATCCCGGCACCCAGGTGTATTACCGCCTGTGGCCGGTGCAGGGCGTGATCGTGCATAAAACCCACATCACTTACCCGTTCAGCGCGGCGAAAATGGCGCGGATCAAAGACCTGTTCTATTCCGGCGACTGGCAGGTGAGTGCCTTGCCGGGCTATGGCCCTGGTCGTCGTGCCAACCCGTTCGAGACCTTCGAAGCCATCCCGGCCAAGGCCCGCTACCAGTTCATGCTCGATAACGCCGAGTATTTTGTGCGCACCTTTATACGCGGGCCGGTCTGCCGTGGGCAGATCGCCACGGACGTGATCCGCGACAACTTCTGGACCCTGTTCCAGGACCCGGACCACGACCTGTACATCACCGATGCACGCTATCGCGGCCAGGCCACGCCGCTGCTGGCGATGCCGGGGCAGAACGATGACGTGGGCAGCGTGCTCAGCCTGTGGCTGGCCTATCGCGACAAGCGCAACCAGTACGAAGCCTTGCGCCGAGACAGCTACGCGGACGTGCCGCCGCCGAGCTGGTCGACCTTGTGGGCGGGGAATGACAATGCCTTGCTGACGATTTTCCGGCATTTCGACAGTGCTGCGGTGACCAAAGGCTTGATTGGCGAAGTACCGCAGACGATGTGGTTGTTCGACTATCCGCTGCTGGAGCGCACCTATTACCAGTTGGCAGTGAATTTCGATGTGTTCGGCAATGTGTCGCACCAGGCCCAGACCCGGCTGTATTTCGACCTGATCCGCAACGGCGCCGAGCAGAACTTCCTGCGCCTGATGCCGGCCGATACCCGCGATGACTTTATGGATGACTGGTACCAGAACAGCGGCAAGCTCAAGCTGTGGCTGGACTACGAGGCGATTGACGACGACAAGCCAAGCGGCTTGCATCTGGATGAAAAAGACCCGAAACGTGACTTTGCCAACCAGTTATTGACGCGCTACGGCAATTTGAATGCCAGCCCGGATCCGATCAACCGTTGCACGGGGGCTTATTGCTCGCGGGACGGTATCGACCCGGGGTTGCAGGACGTGGAGCAGGCATTGAGCCGGCTGACATCGCGCCCGGCGGCGGGGCTCAAGGTGATTGATCAGTTGCCTGAGGCGACCATGCTGCGTATCGAGACCGCCAGCGGCAAGCGCGTGGTTTACAGCCTGCTGCGTAACCGCGCGCACAGCAATGTGGCGTTCCTGCTGGGCGAGGCTTATCGCTATCAGCCGGGGTTGGATACGGTGACGATCTATCCGGGTGTGCTTAGCAGCTATCCGAACTTCATCTTCAACCTCCCGGCGCAGGAAGTGCCGGCGTTTGTGGCGGCCATGGAAAACGCCAAGGATGCCAAGCGGTTCGAGAAGATTGTTGATCGGTGGGGTGTGCGGCGCAGTCATCCGCTGTTCTGGCAATACTTTCACGACCTGTCGCAGTACATCCGCGAGACGACGCCGGTGGAAGAGGGTGTGCTGGATATGAATCGCTATGAAAACCTTTGATGAGGGGGGTGGGTCTTTTCCGACAAAATTACTCGGACTTTGTACCTGCGTAATATTTTGGCGTAAACTGCCGGCAAGCCTGTGAGGAGTTTCCATGACTGCCATAACCATTACCGACGCCGCCCACGATTACCTGGCTGACCTGCTGTCCAAGCAGAACACCCCAGGCATTGGCATCCGCGTCTTTATTACCCAACCCGGCACCCAGTACGCCGAGACTTGCATCGCCTACTGCAAGCCTGGGGAAGAAAAACCTGAAGACACCGCCCTGGGGCTTAAAAGCTTCACCGCGTACATCGACAACTTCAGCGAAGCCTTTCTCGACGACGCCGTGGTCGACTACGCCACCGATCGCATGGGCGGCCAGTTGACCATCAAGGCGCCCAACGCCAAGGTGCCGAACGTCAACGCCGACAGCCCGGTCAACGAGCGCATCAACTACTACCTGCAAACCGAGATCAACCCGGGGCTGGCCAGCCACGGCGGTCAGGTCAGCCTGATCGATGTGGTCGAAGACGGTATTGCCGTGCTCAAGTTCGGCGGCGGCTGCCAAGGCTGCGGCCAGGCGGACGTGACCTTGCGTGAGGGCATCGAACGCACCTTGCTCGAACGTATCCCGGAGCTCAAGGGCGTACGTGACGTGACCGACCACACGCAGAAAGAAAACGCCTACTACTGAGTAAGGTGTTCACTGCGAATAAAAAAACGGCGCCCCGTGAGCGCCGTTTTTTTATGCTTAAAATTCAGTGTCTTGCGCTATTTGTCTAACAAAACAGATTAACTGTGGGAGCGGGCTTGCTCGCGAATGCGGTGGGTCAGTTACAGTTATGCTGACTGACCCACCGCATTCGCGAGCAAGCCCGCTCCCACAGTTTGACCGCGTTTCTTCAGGGGCGATACAGATGCGCATGGCCTGCCCGATACAGCGACGACTCGCTGAAGCCATCACTGGCCAGCACCCGACCCACCACAATCAACGCCGTACGCCGAAACCCTTTGGCCGCCACCTTCGCGGCAATATCCGCCAAGGTGCCCACCACCCAATCCTGATCCGGCCACGTGGCGCGGTGCACCACGGCAATCGGGCAGTCCGCGCCGTAGTGCGGCAGCAGCTCGGCGACGATCTTCTCCAGATGGTTGACCCCCAGGTGAATTGCCATGGTTGTGCCATGCTGCGCCAAACTGTCGAACGCCTCACCGGCCGGCATGCTGGTTTTATCCGCATAACGGGTCAGGATCACACTCTGGGCGATGTCCGGCAGGGTCAGCTCTGTCTCCAGCAGCGCCGCGCAAGCCGACACCGCCGTTACTCCGGGAATGATCTGGAAGGGGATGCCCAACTCACGCAAATAACGGATCTGCTCGCCAATCGCGCCATACAGGCTTGGGTCGCCGGAGTGCACGCGGGCCACATCCTGGCCGTTGGCGTGGGCTGTCTTGATCAGCTCAATGATCTGCTCCAGGTGCAATTCGGCGCTGTTGACCACCTGTTCGGCCTGATGACCTTGCAATACCGCCGCCGGCACCAGGGAGCCGGCGTAGATGATCACCGGGCAACTGCGGATCAGCCGCTGGCCCTTGACGGTGATCAATTCCGGGTCGCCGGGGCCTGCGCCGATAAAGTAGACGGTCATGGGAGTTCCTGTTGAAAAACGGGCGAGCATGAAAGTTGCTCATGATCGAGGCGCGCAATTATCGGGATTTTAGTCGGCGCACGCCAATGCAAACGTCGCCTGGGCGGTTTTTTTGCGCGTGATCAACAGGCGGGCAGGGCGTTGGGACAGCTGTTCAGCCAGGGCCAGGGCCGCGCTTTCGGCGATGCCGTAGCAACCGGTATGCGCAAAAGCGACGGCTGACTTGTGGCTCAAGCGGTCTTCATAACCCGCCAATTGTTCTGCACTGAAACACAGCAAGGGCAGTTCCAGCAGCCGGGCCAGGGCCAGCAGGCCGGGTTCAGCCTGTTTGCGATCAATACTTGCCAGCGCCGTGACGCGTTGGCGTTCAATGCCGCCGTCGGCGAGGGCTGCGTCAAACAGGCCAAGCAGGGTGTGAACATCACAGCCGCGCTGGCAACCCAGGCCGACCACCAGCGTCATGCCGAGTATTGGCCATCGCGGTTGCGGCGAAACAGCCACGCGCTGATCCAGCCCAAGGCCAGCCAGAAGGCGACGTTGGTCAGTTGCGAGGCGATCTTGAACTGCGCTTCCAGGGCTTCGGGTGCCAGCATCGAATGCACTTGCGGTTGCGGCGCGCCGATCACGTGGGGCACGGCCAGGATCGCCACGCCCAGTATTTTGAGCAGCCAGCTACGACCAAACACCAGCAGCGCGATACCCGCGGCGGTAGAGGCCGCGGTGCCGATCCACCAGATCTGCCGTTGCGCCAGGTCGGCGGCAGCCGTGCCCGGCAACTCCGGCGGCAGCCCCAGGGTCGGCGCCAGTACAAACGTCGCGTAACCGGCCAAACCCCAGAGCAACCCTTGAGCCGTGCGGGTCGGCGCGCGCAAGGTGTAGAGACCGGCCAGCATCAGCGCGAAACCCACCGCTACCACCAGGTTGCCACCGGTGGTCGACAGCACACGCTGCCAGCCGTTTTCCGGCTCCCAGGCTTCGGCGTCGTGGGTGTGGGCTGCGGCGCCGGCGGCGTGTTCGTGGGCGACTTCGGCAACCGGGGCCTTTTCAAAGGTTTCCGCCTGCAAAATCAGCGGGGCGACCCAGAAACTTTGCAGCAGGGTCAGCAACAGGGCGGCCAACAGGCCGGTGAAACCTGCGGTTTGCGCAATACGCTTGATCATGTCGGCAGGCCTCAGTGGCACGGGAACGCGGCGCTGTGGCGGGTATCGTGGGCGGCGTTGTGCACCGCTTCGATATGCGAGAAACCGGCGAAGTACACCAGGCACGCGCCGAGGATCGACGCGCCGATGGCGGCGCCCAGGCGTTGGCTCAAGGTAGCGGTGCTGCTGGCGGTGTGCGAAGTGCTGCTGATGATCGACATGGCGCGTCCCTTCAGGGGTTCAGGGTGGCGCAGGCGCATGAAAACCCCGCGAGCCAGGCACGCAGGGTTCTGAACAGCGCCCGCCCACCGCGGGTTTGTTATCTGATTTTTTTCGGGCCGGTCTCCGGGCTTGCGAGGGGCGCTCTTGGGAAAAGAGTTGGGCCGTATCAAGTGTCTCCTTCCCATGCCGTCGGCACAGTGGATCTGACACTTCGCTCGCTTACCGTTGCGGGGGCAGCACCGGACTTGTCATCACGCGATGACTCACCGGTTTCCCGTTTCACCCTGTGAAGGGCACCCGAAACAAGATGTGTAGGAAAACACGGGCGAGCGCGGGTCGTCAAATGGAGCGAGGCGTACGGGTTGTGATAAGTGAGCTGGGGGTTAGTGACGCTATAGGGCCATGTGCTTTGTTGGAAACCAGGCACAAATGAAATGTCCTACGGGCTGGCCGTCGCGCAGCTGATTTATTTTTGTTCTGGCTTATTGGAAGGTGCCCGTCCTGAACGCCATGCGTGATTCATTTGTTCAATGGGATATTTAATTGTGTCGTCAATATCGCCTACCCGTTCCAACGCTCATGTTTTTTTTGAAAGCATTAATCAGACACAGGCTGACCAGCAACATTCTCCAGGCACCCATGCTGCCGAGCCTGCCGCTGGCGTATTACGTGCAAACGATCCTTACGCTGGGGCAGGCTCCGGCAAACGCTCTTTGTCGACTGACGGGATCGCCGATCAAATTGATCGAAAAAAGCGCAAGTTGAACGATACCAACGGCGATAAGTCGTTACGCGTGGCTTATTATTTTAGTGATGTCAGGGCGGGTGAAAGTGGTTTTAACGAGGTGCAAAAACAGCAAGCCAGGCGCTCGCTGCAAGCGTGGTCGGATGTTGCAAATATTACCTTTGAGGAACAGGCAAGCCAGGCTGATGCTCGCCTGAGCCTGGTTAACAGCACAGTGCCGGCGGTGGCCGATGCAATGTTTTCATCGTCCTGGGGGCTGGTACGTGTGAACCCTAATTACTCCAATAGTCGCACACCGAAAGTCAATGGCTTTGGGCGGCATACACTCACCCATGAGATCGGGCATGCGTTGGGTGCTGCGCATACCGGCAACTATAACGGCGATGGCAAAAGTGGCCCCTTCACCTATAAGGAACATGCAACCTATGCCCAGGACAGCCGGGCCTATTCGGTAATGAGCTACTTCGAGGCCAGTCATACGCATCAGGATTTTAAAGGTAAATATGCCTCGTCACCGTTGATGGCGGATATCGCCTGGGCTCAGAAAGTCTACGGCGCCAACCACAAGACCCGTAATACCGACACGACGTATGGGTTTAACTCCAATACTCTCCGAGATGACCTTTCTTTTAGTTCATCGCGTGACGACGCTGTGTTTTGTGTCTGGGATGGCGGAGGTAACGATACATTGGACTTCTCCGGTTATGGTCAGAACCAGGTGATCAATTTACGCGCAGAATCGTTCTCCGATGTCGGCCCAATGAAGGGCAATGTCTCCATTGCCAAAGGCGTTACCGTGGAAAATGCCATTGGCGGTTCAGGCAGTGATGTCTTGATCGGCAACCCTGCCGACAATCGTCTGACGGGCGGCGGCGGGCCAGATCAGATGGCTGGTGGTGCAGGCAGGGACACATTTGCATACGCCGACGCCAGCGATTCAACGTTGTACGCCCCGGACCGGTTGATAGATTTTGTCAGCGGCGAAGACAAAATCGACGTCTCCAGCTTGCTACGCAAACACCAGATCAACGCGCTGACGTTTGTTAATAAGCTGACGGGTAAGGCGGGGGAGGCGGGAGTAGGGTATGACCCGCAAAAGAACGAGTCTTGGCTTGTCATGGATGTGACGGGCGACGGCCAGATTGATTTTTACCTTGAAAGCCTTGGTCAGATCAGGATTTCCGATATTGCCGGGAATGTTCCTGTCAATTACCGCTACGTTTGAGTGGCGTGCCCCAAGCTCCGCCTGGGGCTGCAACCTGCATGGCAGTGCGATCGCACAGCCAGCGAGCAAATCCCGGGTGTTGAACATTGACCGCTCGCCGTGCACTGCGTAGCCTTGCTCGTTCGAGGTTCTTCGGCCCACGCCGAAGCTAAGAAGGGAACGCGGTCCAAGCCGCGGCTGCCCCCGCAACTGTGAAGGGTTCAGCTGACTGCCACGCCACTGCCATAACGGCGGGAAGGCGCAGCCAGCGCGGGTCTCCCGACTCGCAAGCCCCAAGCCAGGAGACCTGCCTCGCAACTGATTTTCTACTTAACCGGGCGGGGTGATCCGGTGACGAAATCCGCTGCTGCGCGCCGTCGCAGGGCCTATCGTCCCGTATGCCCGCCCCAAAGGGCATCCGATGAAAACACTGGCCAAACTCCCCGTCACCATCGTTACCGGCTTCCTCGGCTCGGGTAAGACCACCTTGCTGCGCCATATGCTCGACAACGCCCAAGGCCGTCGCATTGCGGTGATCGTCAACGAGTTCGGCGAGCTGGGCATCGACGGTGAAATCCTCAAGCAGTGCTCCATCGGTTGCACCGAAGAAGAGGCCAACGGCCGCGTTTACGAACTGGCCAACGGCTGCCTGTGCTGCACTGTGCAGGAAGAGTTCTTCCCGGTGATGCGCGAGTTGGTGGCACGTCGCGGCGACCTCGACCATATCCTTATCGAAACTTCGGGCCTGGCCCTGCCAAAACCGCTGGTGCAAGCCTTCCAGTGGCCGGAAATCCGCAGCGCCTGCACGGTTGACGCAGTCATCACCGTGGTCGACAGCCCGGCCGTGGCCGCCGGCACCTTCGCCGCTTTCCCGGACCAGGTTGACGCCCAGCGCAAACTCGACCCGAACCTGGACCACGAATCGCCGCTGCACGAGCTATTCGCCGACCAACTGGCCAGCGCCGACCTGGTGATCCTCAACAAATCCGACCTGATCAGCGCCGAAGACCTGGCCCGCGTGCGCCTGGAAGTCGCCGAGGAACTGCCGCCGGCGGTGAAAATCGTCGAAGCCAGCAGCGGTCGCCTGCCACTGGACGTGCTGATCGGTCTGGGCGCCGGTTCCGAAGAACACATCGACGGCCGCCACAGCCACCACGATCATCACCATGACGGTGAAGACGATCATGACCACGATGCATTCGACTCCATCTCCATCGACCTGCCGCAAGCCGACGAAGCGCTGCTGCTCGACGCCCTGACCCAGTTGGTGGTGCAGCACGGCATCCTGCGCGTCAAAGGCTTTGCGGCGATCCCGAACAAGCCGATGCGCCTGCTGATCCAGGGTGTGGGCACGCGCTTCGACAAACATTTCGACCGCGCCTGGGGCGCCGACGAAGCGCGCATCACACGCCTGGTGCTGATCGGCCAGGAACTGGACGCGGCGGGCCTCGAAGCGCAATTGCGCGCAGCGCTCAGCGTTTAACCCATGCACCTGCTCAGGACTCAGCCGGGTGGTTTCGTTTCGGACGACAATATTGCCGACTTGGGCCAAACCCCCGCCGAGCTGGTGATCCTGTGCAGCGGTGACTCCAGCCTTGCGCTGTTGGCCGAGGCCGGCCAGCAGTTGCCCGACGACTACCCCAGCTTTCGCCTGGCCAACCCCATGCAGGTGCAAAACCATGCCTCGGTCGACCTTTACGTCGACGAGGTGCTGCGCCACGCCAAGGTCATCCTGATTTCGCTGCACGGCGGCATCGGTTATTGGCGTTACGGCATCGAGCGTCTGGTGGAGTTGGCCGAGCGCGGCGTGCAGTTGATTCTGGTGCCGGGCGACGATCGCCCCGACCCGGAACTCAGCGGCTTAAGCACCGTTGGCATGGCTGAGCGCGACCGCCTCTGGCACTTTCTGCGCCAGGGCGGTTTGGGCAATGCGCTGGATTTTTTTCGTTGCCTGGCCAGCAGCCACCTGGGCCGCGACTACGCCTGGGACGAGCCGCAAACCCTGGCGCGCACGGCCATTTACCACCCGCATAAACCCCACCCACGGCTGAACGACTGGCAGGCCGATTGGCGCGCCGACTGGCCGGTGGCGGCGGTGTTGTTCTACCGCTCGCACCTGCAGGCGGCCAATACCGGTTTTATCGACGTGTTCTGCCAACGCTTGCAGGCGGCGGGTCTTAACCCGCTGCCGATGGCGGTGGCCAGTTTAAAAGAGCCCGGCTGCCTGACGGTGGTCGAGGACCTGCTGGATGAAGTGCAGGCGGCGGTGATTTTGAACACCACCGGCTTTGCCCAATCCAGCCCGGAAGCCCCGCACCTGCGGCCGTTTCGCCGCAACATCGCGGTGATCCAGGCGATCTGCGCCCAGGACAATCAGCCCGGTTGGGAGGCCAGTGAACAGGGCCTTGGCCCGCGTGACCTGGCCATGCACATCGCCTTGCCGGAACTGGACGGGCGTATTATCAGCCGGCCGATCAGCTTTAAAGATTTGGCCTGGCGCAGCGAGCGCAGCCAATCCGACGTGGTGTGCTACCGCGCAGCGCCGGAGCGCATGGATTTTGTCGCTGAACTGGCGCGGCGTTGGGTCGAACTGGCGCGAGTACCCAATGCCGACAAACGCATTGCGCTGATCCTGGCCAATTACCCGACCCGCGACGGCCGCATCGGCAATGGTGTCGGCCTGGACACGCCGGCGGCGGCACTGAATATCCTGCGGGCGCTGCAAGCCGAAGGTTACCCGGTACCGAGTGAGTTGCCCGCCAGCGGCACGGCCTTGATCCATGAGTTGCTTGGCGGCGTCACCAACGACCTCGACAGCCTCGACCTGCGCCCGTGCCATCAAAGCCTGGGCCTGGACGACTACGAGTCGATGTTCCAGCGCTTGCCCGACGCCAATCGCCAGGCGGTGCTGGAACGCTGGGGCGTGCCGCACACCGACCCGATGTGCCGCGACGGGCGCATGATGATCGCCGGCCTGCGCCTGGGCCTGACCTTTGTCGGCATTCAGCCGGCACGCGGTTATCAGGTGGACCACAGCGCGGTGTACCACGACCCCGACCTGGTGCCGCCCCATGGCTACCTGGCGTTCTACTTCTGGTTGCGCCACACCTACGGCGCCCATGCCGTGATCCATGTGGGCAAGCATGGCAACCTTGAATGGCTGCCGGGCAAGGGTGTCGGGCTGTCGCAACAGTGCTGGCCGGACGCGCTGCTCGGGCCATTGCCGAATATTTACCCGTTTATTGTCAATGACCCAGGCGAGGGCGCCCAGGCCAAGCGCCGCACCCAGGCGGTGATCATCGACCACCTGATGCCGCCGCTGACCCGCGCCGAAACCTACGGCCCGCTGCGTAACCTGGAGCTGTTGGCAGACGAATATTACGAAGCGCAGTTGCTTGACCCACGCCGTGCCCTCGAGCTGCAAAAAGACATTCTCAAGCTGGTGCGCGAAACCCGTATCGACCAGGAACTGGAGCTGGACAACGACGCCGACGCAGCGGTGTGGCTGCCGCGCCTGGACACCTACCTGTGTGACTTGAAGGAGTCACAGATCCGCGACGGCCTGCATATCTTTGGCGAGTCGCCCGAAGGCCGCCTGCGCATCGACACCTTGCTGGCCTTGCTGCGTATTCCCCGTGGCGATGGGCGTGGCCCGCAATCGAGCCTGCTGCGGGTGTTGGCCAAAGCCTTCGAGCTGGGTTTCGACCCGCTCGATTGTGCCCTGTCCGAGCCCTGGACCGGGCGCCGTCCCGAGGTGTTACAGAAGATCGATGCGCAGCTGTGGCGCACCGCCGGTGACACCCGTGAACGTCTGGAGCTGTATGCCGCGCGGCTGATCGAGCAGGCGCTCGAAGGCCCGCTCGAACAGCTCGAAGAACCCGGTTGGGAGGACGTGAAGTCGGTCATCGAAGGCCTGCGCATTGTTGTCGCGCCGCGCCTGGACGCCTGCGGCCCCGCCGAAATGCGCGGCTTGCTGGATGCCCTCAGTGGTCGTTTCGTACCGGCTGGCCCCAGCGGTGCGCCAAGTCGTGGCCGCCTGGACGTGCTGCCCACCGGGCGTAATTTCTTCAGCGTGGACGTGCGCAACCTGCCCACCACCACGGCCTGGCGCATCGGCTTTCAATCCGCCAACCTGATCCTTGAGCGGCACTTGCAAGACCACGGCGACCATTTGCGCCAACTCGGTCTGTCTGTATGGGGCACCGCCACCATGCGCACCGGCGGCGACGATATCGCCCAGGCCATGGCGCTGATGGGCGTGCGCCCGGTATGGGCCACGGGCAGTCAGCGCGTGGATGATTTTGAAATCCTGCCGGTCAGCCTGTTGGATCGCCCTCGGGTGGATGTGACGCTGCGCGTGTCCGGGTTCTTCCGCGATGCCTTTGCCAACCTGATCCGCCTGTTCGACGCGGCGGTGCAGGCAGTGGCGGCGCTGGATGAACCGGACGACATGAACCCGCTGGCCGCCAAGGTGCGCAGTGAGCGTGAAGCGTTGCTCGAGTCGGGCCTGGACGAGGCGGCGGCTGCGAAGCAGGCGGGCTGGCGCATCTTTGGCGCCAAACCCGGTGCCTATGGCGCGGGCGTGCAGGGCGCGATTGACGGTCGCCTGTGGCAAAGCCGCGAAGACTTGGCCGAGGTCTACCTGAACTGGGGCGGCTACGCCTATGGGGGCGCCGATGAAGGCACCGCTGCCCGCGAACAATTCGCCCAGCGCTTGAGCCAGGTCCAGGCGGTTTTGCACAACCAGGACAACCGCGAACACGACTTGCTCGATTCCAACGATTACTACCAATTCCAGGGTGGCATGCTCGCCGCCGTGGAAACCCTGAGCGGCGACAAGGCCGCCAGCTACCATGGCGACCACAGCCAGCCGGACCTGCCGAAGATCCGCACCTTGAAGGAAGAGCTCAACCGGGTGATCCGCTCCCGCGCCGCCAACCCCAAGTGGATCGACGGCGTGAAACGCCACGGTTATAAAGGCGCGTTCGAGATGGCGGCCACGGTGGACAATTTGTTCGCATTCGACGCCACCACTGCGCTGATCGACGATCACCAATACGCCTTGCTTGCCGACGCTTACCTGCTCGACGCCGACACCCGCGCCTTTGTGCAGCAGCACAACCCCGCGGCATTGCGAGACATGACCGAACGCATGCTCGAAGCCCAGCAGCGCGGCATGTGGCAGGAGCCGGGCGCGTATCGTGAGGCGTTGGAAAACCTGTTGCTGGACATAGAAGAAGACACCTGATGACCGATATTCCCACACTGTGGCGAGCGGGCTTGCCCCGCGTTGGGCCGCGTAGCGGCCCCAATAAGGTCAACCTGGTTTTCCTGAAAGAACGCGGCGTTTGGATTTAGGGCTGCTTCGCAGCCCAACGCGGGGCAAGCCCGCTCGCCACAAGAAATAGCAGAATTTAAAGAGAGCAGGTATGACCGATATCCCCCATTTCCCGCTGTCCGCCGTGGTCGGCGCCGATGAGCTGAAACTGGCGCTGTGCCTGACCGCCATCGACCCGAAAATCGGCGGCGTGCTGATCGAAGGCCCACGCGGCATGGCCAAATCCACCCTGGCGCGTGGCCTCGCGGACCTGCTCGCCAGTGGCCAGTTCGTCACCCTGCCATTGGGCGCCACCGAAGAGCGCCTGGTCGGCACCCTGGACCTGGACGCCGCGCTGGGCGAGGGCCGCGCGCAATTCTCCCCGGGCGTATTGGCCAAGGCCGATGGCGGCGTGCTGTACGTCGATGAAGTCAACTTGCTTCCCGACCACCTGGTGGACCTGCTGCTGGATGTGGCTGCCAGCGGCACCAACCTGATCGAGCGCGACGGTATCTCCCATCGCCATTCGGCGCGTTTTGTGCTGATCGGCACCATGAACCCGGAGGAGGGCGAGTTGCGCCCGCAACTGCTCGACCGTTTCGGCTTCAATGTGGGGTTGAGCGGGCAGACCTTGCCCAGCGAACGCGGGCAAATCATCCGGCGCCGCCTGGATTTCGACAGCGACCCGGCGGCGTTCTGCCGCCAATGGGCCGAACCGCAGGCGGCGTTGCGTGAGCGCTGCACCCAGGCGCGCCAGCGGCTCGACAGCATTGAACTGGACGACCAGGCCCTGGCGCAGATCACCGAGCGGTGCTTTGCCGCCGGCGTCGATGGCTTGCGCGCCGACCTGGTCTGGTTGCGCGGCGCGCGCGCCCATGCCGCCTGGCGCGGCGCGGCTGCCATCGCCGAGGAAGATATCGAAGCGGTGGCCGAGTTCGCCTTGCGTCATCGCCGCCAACCGCAGTCGCCGTCGACAAGCCCGCCCGATCAAGGCCAGGCTGCAAAACCGTCTGACACCTCACCCGGCCAGGGCCAGTGGGGCGATATGCCCGCGCCCGCATTGCCCACGGGCGCCCGCCGGGAAGTACCCGCCTGGCCAAAAAAGCCCTAGGCATTCGCCCTCGACCTGACGCGGGGGCGGATGCCCGGCCCAAGGCAGGGCGACTGGAACACGGCAGGCACGGCAAGGCGCGCGGCGCCCAGCGTGGCGCCATCAATTGGCCGGGCACCTTGCTCGGTGGCCGCCCGCAGTGCCGTGAGGATCTGCTTTATCACCTGCGTAGCCGCACGCCTCATGAGCTGTGGCTGGTGATTGTCGATGCCTCGGCGTCCACCCGCCGCCATGGCGCGCTGAGCGACGCCAAAGGCCTGCTCGCCCAGCTGTTTGATGACGCGTATCGACAGCGGGCGCGCATGGCGTTATTGACCGCCAGCGGGCACGCGCCTAAATGGCAGGTGCAGGGGCTCAAGGCCGCCAAAGGCTTGACCGGCTGGTTGGCGCAACTGGGCGCCGGTGGCGGCACGCCGTTGCTGGCGGCGTTGTCCGAAGCCGGCCAATGGCTGCAAGCACGCCGCCAGCGTTACCCGGCAGAGCAGCAACGGCTGCTGGTGATTACCGATGGGCGACTCAAGGCTATCGCTGGGTTGCCTGTGCTCGATTGCCCTGGATTGCTGGTGGATATCGAGCGCGGCCCGATCAGGCTCGGCCGCGCGAAGCAGCTGGCGCTTGAGCTGCAACTGGACTATCGGCCTATCGATAGCCTGTAGGCTTAATAAAACTGAACCTTGCCTGATTCCCGCTTGTCCCCGCTTCCCATGTCACCCCCTGCCTGCCAAATCCCTTAATTTTCCAAGCCTGCCGGAAGCCACTCCAGGCCCCCGGCTGCGCCCGCGATTTTTTTCCGGCGCCAGCACACCCGCTTCAAACGGCAGCTGAATACGGACGTTCTCCTCAACCGTGACTTATCAGGCAGGTTACCCCATGCAGTTCAGTGAATTATTGGCAGCGATTTCCACCCATGCGATCCGTCTTCAATTGGAAGAAGGCGACCTGATTATCCTCGGCGACGACCAAGCCCTGGATGACGCGCTATGGGATCAACTGATCGCGCACAAACCCCAACTGCTTGCCTTTGTGGCTGAACACGGCGGTGACTGGCTAAGCCCGGCCTACCGCATTACCCCGGACATGCTGGCACTGGTCACGCTCGATCAGCCGGCCATCGACCGTATCGTCGCCACCATCCCCGGTGGCGCGGCGAATGTGCAGGATATCTACCCGCTGGCGCCGCTGCAGGAAGGCATGCTTTACCACCATCTTTCGGCGCAGCAGGGCGACCCCTACGTGCTGCATGCGCGATTTGTGTTCGACAGCCGTGCGCGCCTGGATGCGTTTGCCCAGGCGCTGCAATGGGTGATCGACCGCCACGATATCCTGCGCACGTCCATGGCCTGGGAGCGTCTGGACGAACCGCTGCAAGTGGTGTGGCGCACGGCGACCCTGGCCTGCGAAGAAGCGCATTTTGCCGACGGCGATCGCCTGGCCCAGTTGCTCGCCCGCTATGACGCCCGCGCCTACCGCATGGACCTTGGCCAGGCACCGTTGCTGCGCCTGGTGTTGGCCAATGACCCGGCCAACCAGCGCGTGGTGGCGATGCTGTTGTTCCACCACACCATCCTCGACCACACCGCGCTGGATGTGGTGCGCCATGAAATCCAGCTCTACCTGGCCGGTGAGCAAGCCCAGGCCGCCGAGCCAGTGGCGTTTCGCAGCTACATCGCCCAGGTGCGCCATGGCGTCAGTGAACAGGCGCATGAGGCGTTCTTTCGCGACATGCTGGCGGATATCGATGCGCCGACCTTGCCCTTCGGCCTGCAGGATGTGCATGGCGACGGGCACGGCATCGATGAAGTGCGTGTGCCCGTCGACAGCAGCCTGAGCCGCCGCCTGCGCAGCCTGGCACGGCCGTTGGGCGTCAGCGTGGCAAGCATCATGCACCTGGCCCTGGCGCGCGTGCTGGGCGTGGTGTCCGGGCGCGATGCCGTGGTGTTCGGCACCGTGATGCTTGGCCGCATGGGCGCCGGTGATGGCGGTGAACGCGCGCTGGGTATGTTTATCAACACCTTGCCGTTGCGCGTGGACGTGGGCGAGCAGGGCGTGCGCGTCGGGGTCAAGGCCACCCACGAGCGGTTGACCGCCTTGCTCAATCACGAGCACGCGTCCCTGGCGCTGGCCCAGCGTTGCAGCGGTGTGGCGGCGCCGACGCCGCTGTTCAGTGCGATGCTCAACTACCGGCACAGCGCCGCTACCGATATGGCGGCGGTGATCGAGGTGGCCGAAGGCATTCAGGTATTGGGCGCCGAAGAGCGCACCAACTACCCGCTGACGGTCAACGTCGACGACCTGGGCGAAGACTTTGCACTCACGGTAATGGTCGATGCGTCCATCGGCGCGCAACGCGTCGCCGGCTACCTGCACACGGCCCTGCACAGCCTGGCCGAGGCCCTGGAACAGCGACCGGATATGCCGCTCTGCGGCCTGAATATCCTGCCTGACACCGAACGTCACCATCTGCTGCACCGCCTCAATCAAAGCCCCGCGCACTACCGCGACACCGCCCTGATCCACGCGCAAGTCGAAGCCCATGCCGCCGCGCAACCCAATGCCATCGCCCTGCGTTTCGACACCCAGCGCATCACCTACCGCCAACTCAACGAACGCGCCAACCAGGTCGCCCACCGCCTGCTGGCCCAAGGCATTCGTCCCGATGATCGCGTGGCGATCTGTGTGGAGCGCGGGCCGGAAATGATCATCGGCCTGCTCGGCATCCTCAAGGCCGGCGCCGGTTATGTGCCCATCGACCCGGCTTACCCGCTGGAGCGCATCGCCTATACCCTGGCCGATAGCGCGCCAGTGGCGGTGTTGGTGCAAGCCGACACGCAGCATCTGGTCGGTGATTTGACCCGCATCGACCTCAACAACCTGCGCGCAGAATCCATCGTCAACCCGCGCGTTGCGCTCAGCCCGGCCCACCTCGCCTATGTGATCTACACCTCCGGCTCCACCGGCCTGCCCAAAGGCGTGATGATCGAACACCGCCAGGTGGCGCGGCTGTTCACCGCCACCGAGCATTGGTTTGGCTTTAACGCCAACGATGTGTGGGCGCTGTTCCATTCCTTCGCGTTCGACTTCTCGGTCTGGGAAATCTGGGGCGCGCTGATGCACGGCGGCCAGTTGCTGATCGTGCCGCAACTGGTCAGCCGCTCGCCGGATGAGTGTTACGCGCTGATCTGCGACGCCGGTGTGAGCATCCTCAACCAGACACCCAGTGCGTTTCGCCAGTTGATCGCGGCCCAGAGCGCCCAGGCGCATTCACTGCGCCAGGTGATTTTCGGCGGCGAAGCCCTGGAGCCGGGCATGCTCAAACCCTGGTACGCCCGCGCCATCAACGCCGGCACTCAATTGGTCAACATGTATGGCATCACCGAAACCACCGTGCACGTGACCTACCGCGCCCTGGAAGCGGCAGATGCGCAGTTGGTTGGCGTCAGCCCGATTGGCGTGCGCATTCCCGACCTGCAACTGTATGTGCTGGATGCGCGTCGCGAGCCGTTGCCGATGGGTGTGGTCGGCGAGTTGTATGTCGGCGGCGCCGGGGTGGCGCGCGGTTACCTCAACCGTGACGAGCTGAATGCCGAACGTTTCCTGGCCGACCCGGCCACCGGCCTGCGCATGTACAAGACCGGTGACCTCGGCCGCCTGCTGGCCGACGGCAGCGTCGACTACCTGGGCCGTAACGATGACCAGGTGAAGATCCGTGGTTTCCGCATTGAGTTGGGCGAAATCGAAGCCACGCTGACCAGCGCCGACGGCGTGCGCGACGCGGTGGTGATCGCCCGTGAAGACGAACCGGGTGATAAACGCCTGGTGGCCTACGTGATCGCCGAGCGCGAACTCGGCGCCGCCGAGCTGCGCGACCATCTGCTGCTGAGCCTGGCCGAATACATGGTGCCCAGCGCCTTCGTGCGGCTGGACCAGTTCCCGCTGACCACCAACGGCAAACTCGACCGCAAAGCCTTGCCCGCGCCGGATGCCGACGCCTTGGCGCGGCGTGACTATGCCGCCCCACAGGGCGCTGTAGAAAGCACCCTGGCCGGCATTTGGCAGTCGCTGTTGAAACTCGACAAAGTCGGCCGAGACGACAACTTCTTCGAGCTCGGCGGCCACTCGCTGCTGGCGGTCAAGCTGATCGAACGCATGCGCCAAGTGGAGTTGAGCTGCGACGTGCGCGTGCTGTTCGGCCAACCCACCTTGCGCGCACTCGCTGCGGCGGTGGGCGGGCAGCAGGAAGTGCAGGTGCCGGCGAATGTGATCACGGCGAGCAGCGCACACATCAGCCCCGACATGCTGCCACTGGTGACGCTGGACCAGGCGGCCATCGACCATATCCTCCAGCACGTGCCCGGCGGCATTGCCAACCTGCAGGATATCTACGGCCTGGCGCCGTTGCAGGCCGGCATTCTGTATCACCACCTGGCAACCACCGAGGGCGACCCCTACGTGTTGCAGGTGCAATTGAGTTTTGCCGACCAAGCCGCGGTGGACGCGTTTACCCACGCCTTGTACAGCGTGATCGAGCGTAACGATATCCTGCGCACCGGTATTCTGTGGGAAGGCCTGGATGAGCCGGTGCAAGTGGTGTTGCGTAAGGCGCAGCTGCAGGTGGAGCGCCTCGACGTGCCGGCTGATGATGCACTGGCACAGTTGCAGCAACGCTTTGATCCGCGCCATTTCCGCCTCGACCTGAGCCGTGCGTCGCTGATGCATTTCGGTTACGCGCAACAACAGGATGGTTTCGTCGGCATCCTGCTGCTGCACCATATCCTGCTCGACCACACCGCCCTGCAGGTGTTGGTGGAAGAGATGAGCGCCAGCCTGGCCGGCCACAGCGCACAGCTGCCGCCGGCGGTGCAATACCGCAATTACGTGGCCCAGGCGCGTCTGGGCGTGACCCAGGCGCAACACGAAGCCTTCTTCAGCGACATGCTTGGCGATATCGACGAACCCACGTTGGCGTTCGGTTTGCAGGATGTGAATGGCGACGGCAGCGGCATCGTCGAGGCGCATTTGCCGCTGGCCCCGGCACTGGGCCAAGGCCTGCGCGAGCAAGCGCGGCAACTGGGCGTCAGCAGCGCCAGCCTGGTGCACCTGGCCTGGGCGCAGGTGCTGGCCCAGGTCTCCGGCCAGCAGGAGGTGGTGTTCGGCACCGTGCTGCTGGGGCGCATGCAAGGCGGCGAGGGCGCTGACCGGGCGTTGGGTATGTTCATCAACACCTTGCCGTTGCGCGTCAGCCTCGGCGCCACCAGCGTGCAGGCCGGCGTGCGCGCCACCCATGCGCGTCTGGCGCAGTTGCTTGGGCACGAGCACGCTTCGCTGTCCCTGGCCCAGCGTTGCAGCGGTGTGCCGGGTTCGTTGCCGCTGTTCAGCACCTTGCTCAACTATCGCCACAGTGCCGCGGACGAGGCGCCGGGAGACAGCCCGTTTGCCGCGCACGGTATCGAGATTCTCAGTTCCCAGGAACGCAGCAACTACCCCTTGGTGCTCAACGTCGATGACCTCGGCACCGGCTTTGCGCTGACCGTACAAGGCGTGGCCAGCCTGGATGTGCAGCGCGTGGGCGAGTACATGCTCACCGCGCTCAGCCACCTGGTGACCGCGCTGCAACAAGCGCCGACTACCGCGTTGCAGGCGGTGTCGATTTTGCCGGCGGCCGAGCGCCACCAGCTGTTGGTCGAGTTTAACGCCACGGCCCGCCAATACCCGTCGCAGCAAACGGTGCACCAACTGTTCGAAGCCCAGGCACTGGCGCGTCCCGAAGCCGTGGCGGCGGTGCATGGCGGGTTGTCCTTGAGCTACCGCGACCTCAACCGCCGCGCCAACCGCCTGGCCCATCACCTGATCAACCAGGGCGTGCAACCGGGTGACAGCGTGGCGATTGCGCTGCCGCGCTCTCTGGATTTGCTGGTGAGCCAGCTGGCGATCCTCAAGTGCGCGGCGGTGTATGTGCCGCTGGACGTCAACGCGCCGCTCGAGCGCCAGGCCTTTATGGAGCAGGACAGCGGGGCGCGGCATGTGCTCCATACCCTGTCCGACCTCAACCTGGACAGCCTGTCGCCGCGCAACCCGGAGCTTGCGCAGTCTTCGGACGAAGTGGCGTACATCATGTACACCTCCGGCTCCACCGGCGCGCCCAAAGGTGTGCAAGTGCCGCACCGCGCCGTCTCGCGGCTGGTGCTCAACAACGGCTATGCCGACTTCAACGAGCGCGACCGCGTGGCCTTCGCCTCCAACCCGGCATTCGACGCCAGCACCCTCGATGTGTGGGCGCCGTTGCTCAATGGCGGTTGCGTGGTGGTGGTCGAGCACGCGGTGCTGCTGTCCCAGGCCGCATTTGCCGAACTGTTGCAGGAACAGGCCGTCAGCGTGCTGTGGATGACGGCGGGCTTGTTCCATCAATACGCCGACGCATTGCTGCCAGTATTGCGTCAGTTGCGTTACCTGATCGTCGGCGGCGACGTGCTCGACCCGCTGGTGATTGGCCGGGTGCTCAAGCACGGCAAGCCGCAACACCTGTTGAACGGCTACGGGCCGACCGAAGCCACTACGTTCTCGACCACGTTCGAGATCACCACACCAGGCGCGGGCGCGGTGCCAATCGGCCGGCCCATCGCGAATGCCCAGGCCTATGTGCTGGATGCGCGCCAGCAGCCGCTGCCGCTGGGTGTGGTCGGCGAGCTGTACATCGGCGGTGCAGGCGTGGCCAAGGGTTACTTGAACCAGCCGCAACTGACGGCCGAAAAATTCATTCCCAACCCGTTCGGCGAAGGCCTGTTGTACCGCACCGGCGACCTCGCCAGTTGGCAGGCCGACGGTACCTTGCTGTACCAGGGGCGCAATGACTTGCAGGTGAAGATCCGTGGTTTCCGCATCGAGCCCGGCGAAATCGAAACCTGCCTGGCGGCCTTCCCGGGCGTGCGCGACGCAGTGGTACTGGCCCGCGAAGACGAGCCCGGCGACAAGCGTCTGGTGGCGTACTACACGGCCCGGATCCCGTTGGAAATCGAAGCATTGCGCGCCCATCTGCAAGGCCAGTTGCCGGATTACATGGTGCCGTCGGCCTATGTGTGGCTGGAGCTGTTGCCGCTGACGGCCAACGGCAAGCTGGACCGCAAGGGCCTGCCGGTGCCGGATCAGAGTGCGCTGCTCAGCCGTGGCTACGAAGCCCCGGAAGGTGAAGTGGAAACCGTGCTGGCGCAGATCTGGCAGGACGTGCTCAAGCTCGAACGCGTCGGGCGCCATGATCATTTCTTTGAGTTGGGCGGGCATTCGTTGCTGGCGGTCAGCCTGATCGAACGCATGCGTCAGGTCGGCCTGAGCGCGGATGTACGTGTGCTGTTCAGCCAGCCGAGCCTGGCGGCACTCGCGGCGGCAGTCGGCAGCGGGCGTGAAATTGTGGTGCCGGCCAATGGCATTGCGCCGGGCTGCACGCAGATCACGCCGTCGATGCTGACCCTGGTGCAGCTTGACCAAACGGCCATCAAGCGCATCGTCGCCCATGTGCCCGGCGGTGCGGCCAATGTGCAGGATATCTACCCGCTGGCGCCGTTGCAGGAAGGCATTCTCTATCACCATATCAGCGCCGAACAGGGCGACCCGTATTTGCTGCAATCGCGCATGGCGTTCGACAGCCTGGCGCGTTTGCACGGCTTTATGGGCGCACTGCAACAGGTAGTGGCGCGGCATGACATCCTGCGCACCGGCGTGGTCTGGGAAGGCTTGGACAGCCCGGTGCAAGTGGTCTGGCGCGACGCGCAACTGAGTGTGCAGGAGGTGATCCTGGACCCGGCCGAGGGCGGCATCATCGAGCAATTGCACGCACGTTTCGATGCCCGTCACTACCGCCTGGAAATTACCCAGGCGCCATTGCTGCGCATGGTTTACGCCCAGGACCCGGCGAATAACCGAGTCGCAGCGATCCTGCTGTTCCACCACCTGGCGCTGGACCACACGGCCATGGAAGTGGTGGGCCAGGAGATGCGTGCGTTCCTGTTCAACCAGGCGGATGCGCTGCCCATGGCGGCGCCGTTTCGCAACTACGTGGCCCAGGCACGCCTGGGCGTGAGCGTGGCCGAGCATGAGCAGTTCTTCAGCGCCATGCTCGCCGATGTGGACGAGCCGACCTTGCCGTTTGGCGTGCAGGACGTGCAGGGCGATGGCCGCGATATCGAAGAGGCCGAGCAGCACCTGGACGCGGCGCTGGCCGTGCGCGTGCGCGAGCAGGCGCGGCAATTGGGCGTGAGTGCGGCGAGCCTGATGCACCTGGCCTGGGCGCAGGTGCTGGGGCTGGTGTCCGGGCGCGATGATGTGGTGTTCGGCACTGTATTGATGGGCCGTATGCAAGCGGGTGAGGGCGCCGACCGGGCGCTGGGCATGTTTATCAACACCTTGCCGCTGCGGGTGAATGTCGCGGCGGGTGCCGCCGTGGCGGTCAAGGCCACCCATTCACGTTTGAGCGCCTTGCTCGGGCACGAACACGCGTCCCTGGCGCTGGCCCAGCGTTGCAGCGGCGTGCCGACCAGCGTGCCGCTGTTCAGCGCCTTGCTCAATTTCCGCCACAGCCGCCCCGACGAAATGGCCCGCGATGGCCACGGTATCTGGGAAGGCGTGCAACTGCTGGGTGGTGAAGAACGCAGCAACTACCCGCTGACCTTGAGCGTGGATGATTTTGGCGCAGGCTTTGGCCTCAGCGTGCTGGCGCTGCCGCAGATTGGCGCCCAGCGCCTGTGCGGCTATATGCATAACGCTGTGGAGCAACTGGTCGAGGCCCTGGAAAACGCCGCCGATACCGCGCTCAACCGCCTGCCGATACTGCCGTCGGCCGAACGCGACACCCTGCTGCGCGAATTCAACGCAACGGCTGCGGATTTCCCCGTCGGGCACACCCTGCACGGTGCCTTCGAAGCCCAGGTCGAGCGCCAGCCCCACGCGATTGCGCTGCAGCAGGGCGCGCTGTCGCTGACCTACCAGCAGCTTAATCAGCGCGCCAATCAACTGGCCCATCACCTGCTCGCGCTCGGCGTACAGCCGGACGACCGCGTGGCGATCTGTTGCCGTCGTGGCCCGCAGATGCTGATCGGGCTGCTGGGCATTCTCAAGGCCGGCGCCGGTTATGTGCCAGTCGACCCGGCTTACCCTGCTGAGCGCATTGCTTATCTGTTGCAGGACAGTGCGCCGGTGGCCGTGCTCGCCGAAGCCAGTACTCAAGCGTTGCTGGGCACGTCCGCCACGGTGGACCTGCTGGGCGAAAGCTGGCAGCACCACGCCGTCAGCAATCCGCAGCTCGCAGCGCTGACCCCGGCGCACCTGGCCTACGTCATCTACACCTCCGGCTCCACCGGCCAGCCCAAAGGCGTGATGGTGGAACACCGCAACGTGGAAAACCTGGTGCACTGGCACTGCGAAGCCTTCGGCCTGGACGCGCGCAGCCATACCAGCAGTGTCGCCGGTTTTGGCTTTGATGCCATGGCCTGGGAAGTCTGGCCGGCGCTGTGTGCCGGTGCGACCCTGCACTTGCCGCCTGCCACGGTGGGCAATGAAAACATCGACGAACTGCTCGCCTGGTGGCTGGCGCAGCCGCTGGACGTCAGCTTCCTGCCCACGCCAGTGGCCGAATACGCCTTCAGCCAGCACCTGCACCACCCGACCTTGCGCATCCTGCTGATTGGCGGCGACCGCCTGCGCCAATTCACCCAGGAGCGACGTTTTGCGCTGATCAACAACTACGGGCCGACCGAGGCCACGGTGGTTGCTACCTCCGGCCGTGTTCGTGCCGGGCAGGCGCTGCATATCGGCCGTCCGGTGGCGAACGCCAGCACTTACTTGCTCGATGCACAGCTGCGCCCGGTACCGGTAGGCGTGGCCGGTGAGCTGTATGTGGGCGGCAGCGGCGTGGCGCGCGGTTACCTGAACCGGGCGGACCTGACCGCCGAACGCTTCCTGCAAGACCCGTTCAACCCTGGGCGCATGTACCGCACCGGCGACCTGGCGCGCTGGTTGCCCGACGGTAATATCGAGTACCTGGGCCGCAATGATGATCAGGTCAAAGTGCGTGGCGTACGCGTGGAGCTGGGCGAGATCGAAAGTCGCCTGACCGCACTGGAAGGCGTCGCCGAAGCGGTGGTGCTGGTGCGCGAAGGGCGCCTGATTGCCTGGTTCACTGAACACCACCCGCTGGCAATCGAAACCCTGCGCGCGCAATTGCAGGCGCAGTTGCCAGATGCGCTGGTGCCCGTCGCTTACGTGAGGCTCGACGCGTTACCCCTGACCGCCAACGGCAAACTGGATCGCGGGGCCTTGCCGGAACCTGATCAGGCGGCGTTGCTCTCCCGCGACTACGAAGCGCCCCAGGGCGCAGTGGAAACCACCCTGGCGCGGATCTGGGCCGAGGTGTTGCAGGTCGAACAGGTCGGCCGTCATGACCACTTCTTCGAACTCGGCGGCCATTCATTGCTGGCCGTGAGCTTGATCGAACGCATGCGTCAAGCGAACCTCAGCGCGGATGTCCGTGTGTTGTTCAGCCAGCCAACCCTGGCCGCGCTGGCGGCTGCCGTGGGCAGTGGCCGCGAAGTGCAGGTGCCGGCCAACCGGATTGCAGCGGATTGCGTGCGCATCACCGCTGACATGCTGCCCTTGGTTGATATCGACCAGTCGACCCTCGATCACGTCGTCAGCCGCATCCCCGGCGGCGCCGCCAATGTGCAGGATATCTATCCGCTGGCACCGTTGCAGGAGGGCATTCTTTACCACTACCTCACCGCCGAGCAGGGCGACCCGTACCTGCTGCAGTCGCACCTGGCCTTCGACAGCCTCGAGCGCCTGCAAGCCTTTGCCCAGGCGCTGCAACAGGTGATCAACCGCCATGACATCCTGCGCACCGGCGTGGTCTGGGAAGGCCTCGCGCAACCGCTGCAAGTGGTGTGGCGCCAGGCTCGATTGCCGCTTGAAGAGCTGCAGTTGCAGGGTGATGTGCTCGCCGGCCTGCATGAGCGTTTTGATGCGCGGCGTTATCGCCTGGACATCAGCCAGGCGCCGCTGATCTGCCTCAAATACGCCAAGGACCCGGCCAACCAGCGCGTGGTGGTGGTGTTGCTCTATCACCATATTGCGCTGGACCACACCGCGTTCGACGTGGTGCTGCGTGAGATGCAAGGGCACTTGCTGGGGCACGCCGCCCCGACGGCGGCGCCGATGCCGTACCGCAACTACGTGGCCCAGGCGCGATTGGGCGTCAGTGAGCAGGAGCACGAGGCGTTCTTCCGCGAGATGCTCGCCGATGTCGATGAGCCGACCTTGCCGTTCGGCTTGCAGGACGTGCGCGGCGACGGCAGCGCGATTGAGGAATACAGCCTGCACCTGGACAGCGACCTCAACCGCCGCCTGCGGGCCCAGGCACGTTTGCTCGGAGTAAGCACGGCGAGCCTGTTCCACCTGGCCTGGGGCCAAGTGCTGGCGGCCACTTCGGGGCGCCACAGCGTGGTGTTCGGCACCGTGCTGGTCGGCCGATTGCAAGGCGGCGAGGGCGCCGACCGCGCCCTTGGGGTGTTTATCAATACCTTGCCGCTGCGCCTGGATATCGACGCGCAAGGCGCACGCGATGCCGTGCGTGCCACCCACATGCGGCTCACTGCATTGCTCGGCCATGAGCACGCGTCCCTGGCCCTGGCCCAGCGTTGCAGTGGGGTGGCGGCCCCGGCGCCGTTGTTCAGCTCGATGCTCAACTATCGCCATCGCGGCGCCGCCACGCGCTCTGCCGAAGCGCAACACGCCTGGGAAGGCATGCAGACGCTGGCCAACGATGGCCGCACCAACTACCCGCTGACCCTCAACGTGGATGACTTGGGCGATGGTTACGATATCACCGCCCTGGCGCAGATTGACGCGCAACGGGTGTGTGGTTACCTGCAGAACGCCCTGGCCGGGCTGGTTCAGGCCTTGGAGCAGGCACCGCACCAGCCGCTCAATCGCCTGCCGATCCTGGGCGCCGAGGAACGCCAAAAACTGCTGGTAGCGTTCAACGCCACCGAGGTCGATTACAACCTCGACCAGACCCTGCACGGCCTGTTCGAGGCTCAGGTCGAACGCACCCCTGATGCGGTGGCGGTGAAGGCCGGTGACCAGCAGTTGACCTACCGGGCACTCAACGAACGCGCCAACCGCCTGGCCCATCATTTGCGCGAACTCGGCGTGCGGCCGGATTCGCGCGTGGGTATCTGCGTCGAGCGTGGCCTGGACATGGTGGTCGGCCTGTTTGCGATCCTTAAGGCGGGTGGCGGTTATGTGCCGCTGGACCCGGCGTATCCCCTCGAACGCATCGCTTACATGCTGCAAGACAGCGCGCCGGTGGTGGTGTTGGCGCAAGGCGCGACCCGCCAGTTGCTGGGCGATGTGCCGGTGCTGAACCTGGATCACGTCACTTGGCAACAGCAGAGCGCGAGCAACCCGCAGGTGCCAGGCCTGACCGCCCGGCACCAGGCCTATGTGATCTACACCTCCGGCTCCACCGGCCAGCCCAAAGGCGTGATCAACGAACACGCCGGCGTGGTCAACCGCTTGCTGTGGATGCAGGACGCCTATGGCCTGAAGGCCCATGACGCGGTGCTGCAGAAAACCCCGTTCAGCTTCGACGTGTCGGTGTGGGAATTCTTCTGGCCGCTGTTTACCGGCGCACGGCTGGTGATGGCGCGCCCCGGCGGGCACAAAGAACCGGCGTACCTGTGCGAGGTGATCGAGGCCGAGCAGATCACCACCTTGCACTTTGTGCCGTCGATGCTCGATGTGTTCCTGGCCCATGGCGATGTCAGCCAGGCTGCCCGGCTGGCGCGGGTGATGTGCAGCGGCGAAGCCTTGCCGGGCAGCCTGGTGCGGCGCTTCAAAGCGCAACTGCCGGGGGTTGGGCTGTACAACCTGTATGGCCCGACGGAAGCGGCGGTCGATGTCACCGCGTGGAACTGCGCACGGCCCGACGTGCCGGACAACACACCCATCGGAAAGCCGATTGCCAATACACGCCTGTACGTGCTGGACGCCCGGTTGCAGCCGGTGCCATTGGGGGTGGTGGGTGAGTTGTTCATCGGCGGCGTGCAAGTGGCGCGCGGGTATCTGAACCGCCCGGAACTGACCGCCGAACGCTTCCTCAAGGACCCGTTCACCGACGGGCGCATGTACCGCACCGGTGACGTCGGCCGTTACCTGCCCGACGGCAATATCGAGTACCTGGGCCGCAACGATGACCAGGTGAAGATCCGTGGCCTGCGCATCGAACTGGGCGAAATCCAGGCGCGCTTGCTGGAGCATCCACAGGTCAATGAGGCCGCCGTGGTCGCCCGTGAAGAGCGCCTGGTGGCGTACTACACCGGCGCACACACCGACATCGACCGCTTGCGCGCCCACCTGTTGCAGCACTTGCCGGACTTTATGGTGCCCGCGGTGTTTGTGCACCTCGACGCACTGCCACTGAGCCCCAACGGCAAGCTCGACCGCAAGGCGCTGCCGGTGCCGGGCATGGACGCACTGAGTGTGCGCGACTACGCGGCGCCCGAAGGCGACACCGAAATTCTCATGGCAGCGCTGTGGGCCGAGTTGCTCAACGTTGAGCGCGTTGGGCGCCATGACAACTTCTTTGAACTGGGCGGGCACTCGCTGTTGGCCGTGAGCTTGATCGGACGCCTTCGCCAGGAAGGCCTGGAAGCTGATGTACGGGCGCTGTTCGAACAGCCGAGCCTGGCCGGCTACGCCGCTATTACCGAACGAATGGAGATCGTCCTGTGAGCATTTCTGAGTTATTGAGCACGCTGAAAACCAAGGACGTGCAACTGGCGCTCAAGGGCGAGCAGTTGTCAGTACAAGGCAACAAACAAGCGCTGAGTGACCCAGCGATCCTGGCGGCGTTGCGTGAGCACAAGCCGGCCTTGATCGAACTGATCAAGGCCGGTGAATATTCGGCCTCCAAGGCCGGCGAAGTGCAGGTGCCGGCCAATGGCATCCCGACGGGGGCCGAGCACATCACCCCGGCCATGCTGACCCTGTCGACGTTGAGCCAGGACGAAATCGAGCGCATCGTGGCCACGGTCGATGGCGGTGTGGCGAATATCCAGGACATTTACCCGCTGGCGCCGTTGCAGGAAGGCATTCTGTTCCACCACGTCAGCGCCGAACAGGGCGACCCCTACGTGATGCAGTCGCAGTTTGCGTTCGACAGCCTGGAGCGTTTCGAGGCCTTCGCCCAGGCCTTGCAAAGCGTGATGGACCGCCACGATATTCTGCGCACCGGCGTGGTCTGGGACGGTTTGCAGCAACCCTCGCAAGTGGTGTGGCGTCAGGCACGCCTGCCGGTGCAGGCGCTGCAATTGAACCCGGCCGACGGCGATATTGCCACTCAACTGCATGGGCTGTTCGACGCTCGCCATTATCGTCTCGACGTGACCCAGGCGCCGCTGCTGCGCCTGGTACGGGCCGACGACCCGCTGAACCAGCGCATTGTCGCCACCTTGCTGTTCCACCATATGGCCCTCGACCACAGCGCCCTCGAAGTGGTGTGCCATGAAATGCAGGCGTGCCTGCTGGGCCAGGGCGCGGCGCTTGGCCAGGCCGTGCCGTTTCGCAACTATGTGGCGCAGGCACGCCTGGGCATCAGTGAGCCGGAACACGAAGGTTTCTTCCGCCAGATGCTCGGCGACATCAGCGAGCCGACCTTGCCTTACGGCTTGCAGGACGTGCAGGGCGATGCCCGTGGCATCAGCGAAGTCAGCCTGCCTTTGCCCGCAGCACTCAGCCAACGGTTGCGCGCGCAAGCCCGGCAACTGGGGGTGAGTGCCGCCAGCCTGTTCCATATGGGCTGGGCGCAGGTGTTGGCGGTGCTGGCCGGTAAAGAGCAGGTGGTGTTCGGCACCGTATTGATGGGGCGCATGCAAGGCAGCCATGCCACGGATCGGGCGCTGGGCATTTTCATCAACACCTTGCCCTTTCGCGTGGACGTAGATGCACAGGACGTGCGCGCCGGGGTCAAGGCCACCCACGCGCGGCTCACCACCTTGTTGCGCCATGAACACGCGCCGCTGGCCCTGGCCCAACGCTGCAGCGGGGTAGTGGCGCCGACGCCGCTGTTCAGTGCCTTGCTCAACTATCGCCACAGCGCCCCGGCCGCCAGCGCCGAAGCCGTGTCGGCCTGGCACGGGATCGCCGCGCTCAGCGCCGAAGAGCGCACCAACTACCCGCTGACCCTGAGTGTGGATGACCTGGGTGACGGTTTTGGCCTGAGCCTGCTGGCCAGCCAGCGGGTCGACCCGCAGCGTGTGTGCGGCTACCTGCAAACCGCCCTGGAAAACCTGGTGACGGCGCTGGAACAAACACCGCACACCACGCTTAATCAGCTGTCGGTGCTGCCCGCCGCCGAGCAACAGCTGCTGCTGGAACAGTTCAACGCCACCCAGGCCGATTTCCCTCACGGCAGCACCTTGCACGGGCGCGTCGAAGCCCAGGCCGCGCTCACGCCGGACGCGATCGCTGCCGTGCAGCAAGGCCGCCAACTGACCTACGCCGAACTCAACCAGCAAGCCAACCTGCTGGCCCATCACCTGTTGGCGCTGGGGGTCAAACCCGACGACCGCGTGGCCATCGTCGCGCGGCGTGGCCTGGACACCCTGGCCGGGTTGCTGGCCATCCTCAAGGCTGGCGCCTGCTATGTGCCGGTCGACCCGTCGCACCCGGCTGAGCGCCTGAGCTACCTGCTGAGCGACAGCGCCCCGGTGGCGGTGCTGACCCAGCAGGCACTGCTCGAGCGCTTGCCGGCGCTGGACGTGCCGGTGATTCAGCTGGACCGCTACACCTGGCAGCATCATTCAGCCAGCAATCCCAACGCTGGCGCCAACCCATCGAACCTCGCTTACGTGATCTACACCTCCGGCTCCACCGGCCTGCCCAAAGGGGTGATGGTGGAGCACCACACGGTGGCCAACCTGGTGGACTGGCATTGCCGAGCCTTCGACCTGTGCGCCGGGCGCCATACGGCCAGTGTGGCCGGCTTTGGTTTTGATGCGATGGCCTGGGAAGTCTGGCCGGCGCTGTGTGTCGGCGCGACCCTGCACCTGCCGCCGGCCACGGACGGCGCCGAAGCTATCGACGCGCTGCTGAGCTGGTGGTGCGCGCAGCCGCTGGACGTGTGCTTCCTGCCTACGCCGGTGGCCGAGTACGCGTTCAGCCAGCACATCGAACACCCTACTTTGCGCACCTTGCTCATCGGCGGTGACCGCCTGCGCCAGTTTACGCGGGCCCAGCGATTTGAGTTGATCAACAACTACGGCCCCACCGAAGCCACGGTGGTCGCCACCTCCGGCAAGGTCGAGGCGGGCCAGCCGTTGCATATCGGCAATCCGGTGGCCAATGCCACGGTGTATCTGCTCGATGAACAACAACGGCCAGTGCCGTTGGGTGTGGCCGGTGAGCTGTACGTGGGCGGCAAGGGCGTGGCGCGTGGTTACCTCAACCGCCCGGAGCTGACCGCCGAGCGCTTTCTGCAAGACCCGTTCAACCCGGGACGTATGTACCGCACCGGCGACCTGGCGCGCTGGTTGCCGGACGGTACGCTTGAATACCTGGGGCGCAATGATGATCAGGTGAAGATCCGTGGCATGCGTATCGAACTGGGCGAGATTGAAACCCAGCTCGGCCAACTGCCCGGGATTCAGGAAGCGGTGGTGCTGGTGCGCGAGGAGCGGCTGGTCGCCTATTTCACCGAGAATTTGCAACTCGACCCGCTGGCTGTGGGTGATATCCGCGCCCACCTGGTCGCGCATCTGCCGGACTACATGGTTCCGGTCGCCTATGTGAAGCTCGAGGCGCTGCCACTCACTGCTAACGGCAAGCTCGACCGCAAGGCCTTGCCGGCGCCGGACATGGCCGCGGTGTTTACCCGCGAATACGCCGCGCCCGAGGGCGAGATCGAAAGCGTGCTCGCGCAGATCTGGGCCGATGTGCTGCAGGTGCAGCGTGTCGGGCGGCACGACCATTTCTTCGAGCTGGGCGGGCACTCGTTGCTGGCGATGCGCATGGTGTCCCAAGTACGCCAGCGCCTGGGGGTGGAACTGGTGCTGGGCGACTTGTTTGCCAATGCAGAGCTGGCGGCGGTCGCTGAAGTGCTGGCGAAGTCGGCGCGCAGCACCTTGCCGGATATCCTGCCGGCCAATCGTGACGAACACGTGCCGCTGTCGTTTGCCCAGCAGCGCCTGTGGTTCCTGGCGCTGATGGAAGGCGCCAACACCGCCTACAACATTCCCATCGGCCTGCGTTTGCGTGGCCAGCTGCATGTCGAGGCGCTGCAACGCGCGCTGGCGCGTATCGTCGCGCGCCACGAAACCTTGCGCAGCCGCTTTGCCCAACAGGGCGACGAAGCCCAGGTGCTGATCGTAGCGGCTGAACACATGTTGCCCCTGCAAGTGCAGGATTTGCGCCGCCACCCGCAACCGCAGCAGGCGCTGGATGCCTTGATTCAGGGTGAAGCCTCGGCACCGTTCGACCTGGAGCGCGGCCCGTTGCTGCGCGGGCGCCTGGTGGTGATGGCCGACGATCACCATGTGCTGCTGCTGACCTTGCACCATATCGTCTCCGATGGCTGGTCGATGGGCGTGCTCACCCGCGAGCTGATGGCGCTGTACCAAGCCTTCAGCCACGGCATGCCTGACCCGTTGCCAAGCCTGCCGATCCAGTACGGCGACTTTGCGGTGTGGCAGCGTTTGTGGCTGAGCGGCGAAGTGCTGCAGCGCCAAAGCAGCTACTGGCAACAGGCCCTGGCCGGTGCGCCGGCCTTGCTCACGCTGCCCACCGACCGCCCACGCCCGGCGCAGCAGGACTACGCCGGCAGCAGCGTCGAAGTGCGTCTGGACGAACGCCTGACCGCCGGGCTCAAGGCCTTGAGCCAACGCCATGGCACCACGCTGTACATGACCTTGATGACGGCCTGGGCCTCACTGCTGGCGCGGCTGTCCGGGCAACAGGAGCTGGTGATCGGCACGCCGGTGGCCAACCGCACCCGCAGCGAGGTGGAAGAGCTGATCGGCCTGTTCGTCAACACCCTGGCGGTGCGCATCGACACCTCGGGCGAGCTGAGCACCGAGGCCTTGCTGGCGCGGGTCAAGGCGCTGACGCTGGCCGCCCAGGCGCATCAGGACTTGCCGTTCGAGCAGGTGGTGGAAATCACCCGGCCGGTGCGCAGCCTGGCCCACAGCCCAGTGTTCCAGACCTTGCTGAGCTGGCAGGACAGCAGCGCGCCGACCCTGGCCTTGGGCGACCTGGCGCTGGAAGGCATTGTCGAGAACAGCCACTTTGCCAAGTTCGACCTGTCGCTGAACCTGGGTGAAGTGCAGGGCAGCATTCTCGGCGCACTGGAATTTGCCGTGGCGCTGTTTGATGAGTCGACCGTGCAGCGTTACGCCGGCTATTTCACCCGCACCTTGCAGGCCATGGTCGATAATGACCAGGCGGTGCTGGAACATGCGCCGTTGGTGGATGAGCGTGAGCGTCAGCACCTGCTGGTCGATTTCAACGCCACCGCAGTGGACTACAACCTCGACCAGACCCTGCACGGGATGTTTGAAGCGCAGGTGACGCGCACGCCGAGCGCGATTGCAGTGAAAGCGGGCGAGCAGCAGCTGACCTACGCCGAACTGAATGCGCAGGCTAATCAGCTGGCCCATCACTTGTTGGCGCTGGGCGTACAGCCGGGTTCGCGGGTGGCGATCTGTGTTGAGCGCGGCCTTTCAATGGTCGTTGGCCTGTATGCGATCCTCAAGGCCGGCGCGGCGTATGTGCCGCTGGACCCGGCCTATCCGCAGGATCGCCTGGCGTACATGCTGCAAGACAGCGCGCCGCGGGTGGTGTTGGCCCAAGGCGCAACACGTGGGTTGCTCGGTGAGGTGGCGATAGTCGATCTGGACCAACCAACCTGGCAGCATCTGCCCGCAGGCAACCCTCATGCACAGGGCGTGAGCGCCTATGTGATCTACACCTCCGGCTCCACCGGCCAGCCCAAGGGCGTGATCAACGACCACGCCGGGGTGGTCAACCGCCTGCTGTGGATGCAGGACGAATACGGCCTGAACGCGCAGGATTCGGTGCTGCAGAAAACCCCGTTCAGCTTTGACGTCTCCGTGTGGGAATTCTTCTGGCCGCTGTTTACCGGCGCGCGCCTGGTGATGGCGCGCCCAGGCGGGCACAAAGAGCCCGAATACTTGTGCGAAGTGATCGAGGCCGAACAGATCACCACCTTGCACTTTGTGCCGTCGATGCTTGATGTGTTCCTGGCCCATGGCGATATCCGCCAGGTCGCCGGGCTGGTGCGGGTGATGTGCAGCGGCGAAGCCTTGCCGGGCAGCCTGGTGCGGCGCTTCAAGCAGCAACTGCCGGGCAGCGAGTTGCATAACCTGTACGGCCCGACCGAAGCGGCCGTCGACGTTACCGCCTGGAACTGTGCCGGCCCGGTCACCCCGGACAACACGCCGATCGGCAAACCCATCGCCAACACGCGCATGTACCTGCTCGACAGCCAATTGCAACCGGTGCCGCTGGGCGTGGTGGGCGAGTTGTTTATCGCGGGCGTACAAGTGGCGCGCGGCTATCTGAACCGGCCGGAGCTGACTGCCGAGCGTTTCCTTGACGACCCGTTCATGCCGGGGCGCATGTACCGCACCGGTGATGTCGGGCGTTACTTGCCGGACGGCAATATCGAGTACCTGGGGCGCAATGATGACCAGGTGAAGATCCGTGGTTTGCGCATCGAACTGGGTGAAATCCAGGCGCGGCTGCTCGAGCATTCGCAGGTCAACGAAGCCGCCGTGGTCGCCCGTGAAGAGCGGCTGGTGGCGTACTACACCGGCACGCCGAGCGACATCGACGTGCTGCGCGGCCACCTGCTGCGGCATCTGCCGGAGTTCATGGTGCCGGCGATATTCGTGCATCTGCAGGCGTTGCCGCTCAGCCCCAACGGCAAGCTCGACCGCAAGGCGCTGCCGGCGCCGGGCCTGGATTCGGTGGTGGTGCGCGCTTACGAGGCGCCCCAGGGCGATACCGAAATCGCCTTGGCCAGCCTGTGGGCCGAACTGCTCAATGTTGAGCGCGTGGGCCGTCACGACAACTTCTTCGAACTGGGCGGGCATTCGCTGCTGGCCGTCAGCTTGATGGGGCGCATGCGTCGCCTGGGCTTGTCGGCGGATGTGAAGGTGCTGTTCGGCCAGCCGACGCTCTCGGCCCTGGCGGCGGCGCTGGGCAGTGGGCGTGAAGTGGTGGTGCCGGCCAATGGCATTGTCGAAGGCTGCACCCGGATCACCCCTACGATGCTGCCCTTGATCCAGATGGACCAGGCTGCCATCGACCGCATCGTTGCGTGCATCCCCGTCGGTGCGGCAAATGTGCAGGATATCTACCCCCTGGCGCCGTTGCAGGCCGGCATTTTGTACCACCATCGGGCGGTGCTTGAAGGCGATGCTTACCTGTTGCGGGCGCAGTTTGCCTTCGACAACCGTCTGCGCCTGGACGCCTTTGCCCATGCCTTGCAGGCGGTGATCCAGCGGCACGACATCCTGCGTTCCTCCTTCCATTGGGAGGGCCTGGAAGAACCGGTGCAGGTGGTGTGGCGTGAGGCCTCGCTAAGCATTGAAACCGGTGCTGTGCCACAGCGCCTGAACCTTTCGCAAGCGCCGTTGATGCGTTTGATCTATACCGAGGAACCGCAACGTGTGGTGGCCACGTTGCTGTTCCATCATTTGGTGATGGACCATATCGCGCTGGACATTCTGCAACATGAAATGCAGGCGTTTCTGCTCGGTACTCAGCACACCCTGGGCGCGGCCGTGCCGTATCGCAACTATGTGGCCCAGACTCGCCTGGGCGTTGAGGAACACGAGGTTTTCTTCCGCGAAATGCTCGGTGAAGTCGAAGAACCAACCGACGTCCACTACATAGGCATCGATGAACATGCGGATTTGGCCGTCGACCTTCAGTTGAGCCAGCGCCTGCGCACCCAGGCCCGTCAGGCAGGCGTGAGTGCCGCCAGCCTGATGCACCTGGCCTGGGCGCAGGTGCTGGGCAAGGTCAGTGGCCGCGAACAGGTGGTATTCGGCACTGTAATGCTCGGGCGCCTGCAAGGCGGCGAAGGCGCCGAGCGCGCCATGGGCGTGTTTATCAACACCTTGCCGCTGCGCGTCGACCTGGGCGAACACTCGGTACGCGCCGCACTGCGCGCCACCCATGCGCGCCTGACCCAATTGCTCAGCCATGAGCACGCGCCGCTGGCCTTGGCCCAGCGCTGCAGCGGCGTGCCAGTGGGGACGCCGTTGTTCAACGTGCTGTTCAACTACCGCCACAGCGCGCCGCACACGGGTGGCGTGGCGGAGGCATGGCAGGGGATCGCGCTGCTCGGTGCCGAGGAGCAGACCAATTACGGGGTGTCGGTGAGTGTCGATGACCTTGGCGAGGGTTTCAGCCTCACCGCCATGGGGCAGGGCGCCCGGCGTTTGTGTGATTACCTGAACATTGCCCTTGAACAACTGGTTGAGGCGCTGGAGCGCCAGAGTGATGTAGGCATCAGCCGCTTGCCAATCCTGCCGGCAGCCGAGCGCCAACAGCTGGCGGACTTCAATGCCACGGCGCGCACCTTCCCCCGCGAGCACACGGTGCAGCGCTTGTTTGAAGCCCAGGCCCAGGCACGGCCCGACGCGGTGGCGGCGTTGCACGGTGACGCGGTGCTGAGCTACGGCGAACTCAACACCCGCGCCAACTGCCTGGCCCATCATCTGATGAGCCTGGGCGTGCGCCCGGCCGATAACGTCGCGATCCTGCTGCCGCGTTCCCTGGACCTGCTGGTCAGCCAACTGGCGATCCTCAAGTGCGCGGCGGCCTATGTACCGCTCGACATCAATGCGCCCGCCGAGCGCCAGGGCTTTATGTTGCAGGACAGCGGTGCGACCTTGCTGTTGACCCGCAGCGACGCGGCGCTGGAGCACCCGGCGCGGCGCCTGGACCTGGACACCCTGACCCTGGACCCGCAACCGAGCCATAACCCCGACCTGTCGCAGTCCTCGGACAGCGTCGCGTACATCATGTACACCTCCGGCTCCACGGGAACGCCCAAGGGCGTATTGGTGCCCCATCGTGGCATCACGCGCTTGGTGCTCAACAACGGTTACGCCGACTTCAACGCCGCCGACCGCGTGGCGTTTGCCTCCAACCCGGCGTTCGACGCCAGCACCATGGACGTGTGGGGCGCGCTGCTCAACGGCGGCCAGGTGCAGGTGATCGACCATTGCACCTTGCTCGACCGGGTTGCATTCGGCCGTGCGCTGCACGGTGCCACGGTGCTGTTCGTGACCACCGCGTTGTTCAATCAGTACGTGCAGATGATCCCCGAGGCCCTGGCTGGCTTGCGCATCTTGCTCTGCGGCGGCGAGCGTGCCGACCCTGCGGCGTTCCGCAGCCTGCTGGCGCAGGCGCCGGGCTTGCGCCTGGTGCATTGCTACGGGCCGACGGAAACCACCACCTACGCCACCACTTACGAGGTGCAGGCGATTGCCGCCGATGCGGACAGCGTGCCGGTGGGCCGACCAATCTCCAACACGCAAATCCACGTGCTGGATACGTACTTGCAGGCGCTGCCGGTGGGCGTGACAGGTGAAATCTGCATCGGCGGTGACGGCGTGGCCAAGGGCTATTTGAACCGGCCGGAGCTGACCGCCGAGAAGTTTGTCGACGACCCGTTCAACCCGGGCGCCTTGATGTACCGCACCGGCGACCTTGGCCGCTGGACAGCGGACGGTTTGCTGGAGTGCATCGGGCGTAACGACGACCAAGTGAAGATCCGCGGTTTCCGCATTGAACTGGGCGAGGTTGAAGCACGCCTGGCGACCTTCGCGAGTATCCAGGACGTGGTGGTGCTGGCCCGTGAAGACGTGCCGGGTGACAAGCGCCTGGTGGCGTATTTCACTTGGGCTGGCGAGCCTGTGGAGATCGACAGTGTGCGTGCGCACCTGCACGGGCAGTTGCCGGACTACATGCTGCCGTCGGCCTATGTGCCGCTGGCGCAGTTGCCGCTGACGGCCAATGGCAAGATCGATCGCAAAGCCTTGCCGGTTCCGGCATTGGAGGCCTTGCTCAGCCGCGACTTCGAGGCGCCGGCCGATGCCCTGGAGCAGTCGCTTGCAGGCCTGTGGGCCGAGGTGTTGAAACTTGAGCAGGTGGGTCGACATGACAGTTTCTTTGAACTGGGCGGCCATTCATTGCTGGCGATTCGACTGGTCAACCTGATGGAGGCAGCGGGCTTGCAGGTGTCGCTGGCCGAGCTGTTCCAGCACGTCAGCGTGGCCTCGGTGGCGGCGATGTTGCGCCAGCGTACCGGCGAGCCGGTGCGCGACACCTCACTGATTACCGTACGCAGCAGCGGCGCGCAGCCGCCATTGTTCCTGGTGCATGAGTTCAGCGGCATGGACGTATATTTCCCGGCGCTGGGCCAGCACTTGCCCGGCGACTATCCGATCTACGGCCTGCCGGGCGCGGCACTGGGTGAGGCGCACCTGAACACCATGGAAGGCTTGGCGGCGCGCATGGTCGGCCTGATCCGCCAGGTTCAGCCGCACGGGCCTTACCGCGTAGCGGGCTGGTCGTTTGGCGGCGTGCTGGCCTATGAAGTGGCGATGCAACTGCTGGGGCTGGATGAGCCGGTGGCGTTCCTCGGTTTGATCGACAGCTATGTGCCGCGCATGACCGATCAGGGCAAGGCGCGCTGGAGTGGGCCGGATGCCCTTAAACGGCATTTGCTGTTGCAGTGCACGGCGTATTGGAAAGCACAGGGAGGTGTGGATGAACTGGCGAGCCCTGAACAGCTTGAGGCAGGCATTGGACAGCTGGACTTTGCGGGTCTGCTGCAACGCTGTCGCGATCAAGGTCTGCTATACGCGCAAATGGCAGCGGCTACGGACGCGGACCTCTTGAGTTTTATCGAGCGGGAAGTCGGCCACGGGCATGCGCTGGCGCACTACAGCCTGTTTCCGCTGCCGGTGCCGGTGCATCTGTTCAGTGCCCGCGAGCGGCCGACCGAGCTGTCGCGGCGCAGTGAATCGCTGGGTTGGGAAGACGCCTTGGCGCCTGGGCAATTGCGCCGGGTCGAGGTGCCGGGCGATCACCAAAGCATGATGCAGGCGCCGCATATTCAAGGCCTGGGCGCGGCGATGGCGCAGGCCCTGGCCGTGAGTGCGCCGGTGACGCAAGCGCTGCATCAACCGGTGCTGCGCATTCAGAGCGGGCGTGCGGGGTTTGCGCCGGTGTTCTGCGTGCCGGGAGCGGGGGACAGTGTCACCGGGTTTGTGGGGTTGAGCGAGGCACTCGGGCGCGACTGGCCGCTGTTCGGCTTGCAGCCGCGTGGGCTGGATGGCGAGGCGGTGCCCCATAGCCAGGTGGAGGCGGCGGCGCAGTGTTACCTGGCGGCGCTGGCGCAGGAGTGCCCGCGTGGGCCGGTGCATCTGGTCGGGCATTCATTTGGTGGCTGGGTCGCGCTGGAGATGGCGCTGCGCTTGCAGGCGATGGGCCGCGAGGTGGCGTCGTTGACGGTGATCGACAGTGAGGCGCCGGGCGGTGCGGGCAAGCCGTATTCGACCACGGCCGCGTTGTTGCGCTTGATCGAGGCCATGCAGTTGTCGGCGGGCAAGTCGCTGGGCATTGACCGGGTGGAGTTTGCCGGGCGCGATGAGGTGGCGCAGCAGCAGTGGCTGCATGCGGGGATGGTGAGCGTGGGGTTGTTGCCGGGGCGTGCCAGTGTGGATGCGATGGCGGGGCCGGCGCGTACTTATGCGGCGGCGTTGCGCACGGTGTATCGGCCGCTTTCACGCTTCAACGGGGTGGTGCGGTTGGTGCTGGCGCAGGATCCGGCGTTGGATGCGGCGGGTAATCAGCGTGAGCAGGGGTTGATGGTGGAAGGGTGGCGGCGCCAGGGGAACGGGTTGCAGGTTTGGTATGGCGCGGGGAATCACTTTACGTTGCTTAAGGCGCCGAATGTTTTGGGGTTGGCGCGGTGGTGGCTTGAAGGGGTGGTGATTGGGGAGGTGGTGTCTTGAGGGGGGGGTGCCGGGTACATATCCGTTGTTTTTGTGATGGCCACTTAGGGTTCCGCCCTGACGGCGGGTCACTTTTGGCAAACGCCCGGAATGCCGGCCCAGCCAAAAGTAACCAAAAGGTCTGTGCCCCACCACTTGGCACCTCGCNGGTTCCGCCCTGACGGCGGGTCACTTTTGGCAAACGCCCGGAATGCCGGCCCAGCCAAAAGTAACCAAAAGGTCTGTGCCCCACCACTTGGCACCTCGCTTAGGCTCGGTGTGCCAGAACGAAGGCTTGAATCCGTGGGCCGCCGCGATGGGCCATCCTTGGCCCAGCGCGGCTAACCCGGCGTCCTGCCGGGTTACCCACGGATTCAAAAGCAGAGCACGGCGGCCTGAAAGCCGACCTGAGTGGTTAGATCAAAAGCGAAAAGCGGATTTGCATACACCTGGGATCTGCTTTTCTGTGGGAGCTGGACCGTGCCGTTGTAGGCCCTCTTCATCTTTTTATGGTCATTTATGGAAAAGTCAAAGATTCGCAAAATTGGAATGCTCGCGGTGTTGGCTGTTGCCATTGGCCTGGTGGTGTACACGGTGCAGGCACCCGCCGATGCGCCGCAGTACCTCACTGCCACGGCTGAGCGCGGTGATATTGAGAATGCGGTGTTGGCCACCGGTTTGCTCGAGGGCATCAAGCAGGTCGATGTCGGCGCGCAGGTGTCGGGGCAGTTGAAGTCGCTCAAGGTCAAGGTCGGCGACAAGGTCAAGAAGGGCCAGTGGTTGGCGGAGATCGACCCGCTGATTCTGCAGAACACCTTGCGCAAGGCCCAGGTGGATGAGGAAAACCTGCAGGCCCAGCGTCGGGCCACGGCGGCGCAGCTCAAGCAGGCCAAGTCGGTGTATGAGCGCTACAAGGGTTTGCAGGTGGATGAGTCGGTATCGCGCCAGGATTTTGAAGACGCCGAGTCGACCTTCCAGGTGCAACAGGCCAACCTGTTGTCCCTGGATGCGCAGATCAAAAGCGCGCATATCCAGATCGACACCGCCAAGGTCAACCTGGCGTATACGCGCATCGTCGCGCCCATCGACGGCGATGTGGTCGGCATCGTCACGCAGGAAGGCCAGACCGTGATCGCCAACCAGTTGGCGCCGGTGCTGCTCAAGCTGGCCGACCTGGACACCATGACCGTCAAGGCCCAGGTGTCGGAGGCCGATGTGATTCATATCAGCCCTGGCCAGCAGGTGTATTTCACCATCCTGGGTGAAGCCGACAAGCGCTACTACGCCAAGCTGCGCGGCACGGAGCCGGCGCCGCAGAACTTCCTCGAAACCCAGACCGCCGGTACGCCCAAGCAGAACACCGCGGTGTTTTACAACGCGCTGTTCGACGTGCCCAATCCGGACCATCGCCTGCGCATCGCCATGACCGCCCAGGTGCGCATCGTGCTCGACACCGCCCAGGCGGCGTTGATGGTGCCGGTGGCGGCGCTCGGTGCGCGCAATAACGACGGCACGTACCCGTTGCGGGTGCTGGACGCCAAGGGCAAGGCGCTGGCGCGGGATGTGAAGACCGGCATCAATAACAACGTCAAGGTGCAGATCCTGGAAGGCCTGGCCGAGGGTGACAAAGTCGTGATCGGCGATGCGACCCCAGCCGTGGCGGGGAACTGAGCCATGACCCAACCCCTGTTGGAGCTCAAGGGCATTACCCGCAGTTTCATGGCTGGCGAGCGCGAATTCATCGCACTCAAGGGCATCGACTTGACGATTCATGCCGGCGAAATGGTCGCGATCATCGGCGCCTCGGGCTCGGGTAAATCCACCCTGATGAATATCCTCGGCGGCCTGGACTACGCCACCGCCGGCAGCTACAAGATCAACGGCATCGAGACCCGCTCGCTGGGCGATGAACAGTTGGCGGAACTGCGCCGGGATTACTTCGGGTTTATCTTCCAGCGCTACCATTTGCTCGCGCACTTGAGCGCCTTGCACAACGTGGAAATGCCGGCGATCTACGCCGGCACGCCCGAAAGCCAACGGCACAGCCGCGCACACGACCTGCTCACGCGCCTGGGCCTGGCGGGGCACACCACCCACCGCCCGAGCCAGCTCTCCGGTGGCCAGCAACAGCGCGTGAGCATTGCCCGGGCGTTGATGAACGGCGGTGAAGTGATCCTCGCCGACGAGCCCACCGGCGCCCTCGACACCCACAGCGGCAAAGAGGTGATGCGCATCCTTGCCGAGCTGCACGCGGCCGGGCACACGGTGATCATCGTCACCCACGACCCCAAGGTGGCGGCGAACGCCCAGCGCATTGTCGAGGTGTGTGACGGCGAGATAGTGAGCGACGAGGCCAATGACAGTGTGGGTCTGGAGTTGCCCAGTGAGGCGCCCATCGAACCCAAACGAAGCGGCGCACGGCGTCTGGTGGCGAGCCTGGGGCTGTTCAAGGAAGCCTTCAATATGGCCTGGGTCGCGCTGATTTCCCATCGCATGCGCACCTTGCTGACCATGCTGGGTATCGTCATCGGCATCACCTCGGTGGTGTCGATTTCGGCGATCGGCGAGGGGGCCAAGCGTTATGTGCTCAAGGACATTCAGGCGATTGGCAGCAACACCATCGATATCTTTTCCGGCACCAGTTTCGGCGATAGCCGGGCGTCGGCCATCGAGACGTTGATGCCGTCGGATGTGGAGGCGTTGAACCAGCTGTATTACGTCGACAGCGCCACGCCGGTGGTGGGGCGCAACTTGTTGCTGCGTTTCGGCAATATCGACCTGGATGCGCAGGTGAACGGCGTCAGTGATCGGTATTTCAAGGTGAAGGGACTCAAGCTCGAAGCCGGGATTGCCTTCAGTGAAAGTGATGCGCGGCGTCAGGCGCAGGTGGTGGTGATTGACCACAACACGCGGCATCGCCTGTTCGGCCCGAATGTGGACCCGCTGGGGCAGGTGATCCTGGTCGGCAACCTGCCGTGTACGGTGATCGGGGTGACGGCTGACAATAAAAACATGTTCGCCGCCAGCAAGGCGTTGAACGTGTGGGTGCCTTATGAAACGGCGGCGGGGCGCTTGTTGGGGCAGCGGCATCTGGACAGCATTACTGTGCGTATCAAGGATGGGCAGCCGAGCAAGGTGGTGGAAGACAACGTTAACAAGCTGATGCTGCAGCGGCATGGGACCAAGGATTTTTTCACCAATAACCTTGATAGCATCATGCAGACGGTGCAGAAAACCAGCCGCTCCCTGGCGCTGCTGTTGTCGCTGATTGCGGTGATTTCGTTGCTGGTGGGTGGGATTGGGGTGATGAATATTATGCTGGTGTCGGTCACTGAGCGCACCCGTGAGATCGGGATTCGCATGGCGGTGGGGGCGCGGCAGTCGGATATTCGTCAGCAGTTTCTGGTGGAGGCGGTGATGGTGTGTTTGATCGGCGGGGTTATTGGGATTTCGTTGTCGTATGCCATTGGGTATCTGTTTTCGCTGTTTGTGAAGGAATGGGAGATGGTGTTTTCGGTGGGGTCGATTGTGACGGCGTTTGCGTGTTCAACGTTGATCGGGATTGTGTTTGGTTTTGTGCCGGCACGGAATGCGGCGCGGTTGGACCCGATTGAGGCGTTGGCTCGGGATTGATTGGTTTTGGTGGCGGTTTGTCGGTGTGTATATCCGTTATTTGGGTGATGGCGGCTTAGGGTTCCGCCCTGACGGCGGGTCACTTTTGGCAAACGCCCCAAAAGTAACCAAAAGGTCTTCGCCCCACCACTCGGCACCTCGCTAATGCTCGGTGTGCCCTCACTCCGGCTTGAATCCGTGGGCCGCCGCGATGGGCCATCCTTGGCCCAGCGCGGCTAACCCGGCGTCCTTCAAGCCTGCGTTCGGCCATCGTGGTTGACGGGGCGCCTCAGATCAAAATCAAAAGCAGATCAAAAGCAGAGCACGGCGGCCTAGTAGCCGACCTGAGTAGTTGAATCAAAAGCGAAAAGCGAATTTACATACACTGAAGAGCTGCTTTTCTGTGGGAGCTGGCTTGCCTGCGATGCAGACAACTCGGTACATCAGGTACACCGAGTTGATGCCATCGCAGGCAAGCCAGCTCCCACAGTTGACCGAGTATGGCTCTGCCGTTGCCGTTGCCGTTGCCGTTGCTGTTGCTGTTGCTCCGGCTCTTACATCCTTTTCGCTGACGAAGTCAGCGGTCTTTTGATCTGCGCTTTTGATCTTGATCTGACATCGCCCCGTCAAACACGATGGCCGGAATTCGACAGGGATTTGGGGGGTAAACCGGCAGGGATGCCGGTTTAGCCGCGCTGGGCCAAGGATGGCCCATCGCGGCGGCCCCCCAAATCACTGGCGGATTGCGGGCATGCCGAGCCACAGCGAGGCACCGAGTGTTGGGGCGAAGACTTTTTGGTTACTTTTGTGTCTTTACAAAAGTGAGCCGCCGTCAGGGCGGAACCCTAAGCCGCCATCACCCAAATAACGGATATGTACACCAACAAAAAACCACCAAACTGAGCGGTGATCTAGAAAGCCGTGGCGACGCCCTCGTCACCCGCATACATCCACCGCAACAACGAATGCCGCCCACTGATCCCCAGCTTGATCGCCGCCCGCTTGAGGTAGCTTTCAATGGTGTTGACCTTCAACGCCAACTGCTCCGCCAACTCCGGTGCAGTCCGCCCGGCCAGCAAGCCCACACACACTTCCAGCTCACGGTTGGACAAGGTCAACCCCGATTGCACCAGGCGCTCTTCAATACGCCGACGCAAGGTTTCAAGCCCCTGATTTTCCGTCACCACAGGCGACCCATCCTGGCGGCACGGCTGGATCGCAGTGATGTGCTTCTCGACCATGGGCAGAAGCAGCGTAGAAAAATCCTGCAGCATGCTGCGTTCCTGCGGCGAAAAACTTTCCGATTGATGCGAGCGATACACCGACAGCACATAACGCACATCGTCCTTGCGGCGCGTAAGGTGCAATTGGGCGGCGGGTTGTTCTTCGCCCAGCGCCACCGCCGAGTCGGTGTAGACCGGGCTGATCCGGCGCCGGGTATGCCCTTCGGCACTGACCTGCAGTTGGGTGATATGGGTGGCGTCCACTGCCAGTTGGGTCAGGATCAAGTCATGCAGCATGCGCGGGAAATGGCGGCTGCCGGTGCTGGCGATGACTTTGCCTATATGGGGGAACAGGTGTGAGTTCATCAGTTCGTCCATGAATGTCGAGTGCGGGTATTCATCCTTATAACGACGGGGTTTAACAAGGTAACCAAAGTGAATAACCTACAGTGATAATGCACCCGCCGAGCACCTATGCTAGTACAGCCAGGGAAAAGCAGGGGGATCCAATCGGCAAAAAAACCAGATTAAAACGCATAACGGCGGTCGGACCAGTCCGACCTCCGTCTGTAGGAAAGGATTACCTCAACCGTAGGCCTTATTTCACGGCGTGTTCTTCCACCACGGCGCGGCCCGGTGCCGCACGCGTGCATTTGGCCAGGGCCTGGTGGATATCGGCCAACAGGTCGGCGATGTCTTCAAGCCCGACCGACAAGCGCACCAGGCCTTCGCTGATACCGTGTTGTGCGCGTTCTTCGGGGGTGTAGGTCGAGTGGGTCATGCTCGCCGGGTGCTGGGCGAGCGACTCGGCGTCACCCAGGCTGACGGCGCGGGTGAACAGGTTGAGGGCATTCATGAAGCGCCGGCCGGTGTCGATGCCGCCCTTGAGTTCAAACGCGATCATGCCGCCGGACTGCTTCATCTGCCGCGCCGCCAGGGCGTATTGAGGGAAAGAGCGCAAGCCCGGGTAAGTGACCCACTGCACGGCAGGGTGGGCCTGCAAGGCTTCGGCCACCGCCTGGGCGTTGCTGCAATGGCGGTCCATGCGCAGGGCCAGGGTCTTGAGGCCGCGCATCAGCAAGGATGCGTCCTGCGGTGACATCACCGCGCCGGTCAGGTCCTTGAGGCCTTGCAGGCGAATACGTTGTGCCAGGGCCTGGTTGCTCACGGCGATACCGGCGGTGATATCGCCATGGCCGCTGAGGTACTTGGTGGCCGAGTGCACCACTACGTCGGCCCCCAGTTCCAGCGGCCGTTGCAGGTAGGGCGTGCAGTAGGTGTTGTCGACCACCATGGTGATATTCGGTTGTTGGTGCGCCAGCTCGGCCACGGCGGCGATGTCCACCAGGCGCAGATTGGGGTTGGCCGGGGTTTCGCAGTAGACCATGCGGGTGGCGGGGGACAATGCCGCGCGCAGGGCGGCCAGGTCGGTGAGGTCGACGTGTCGCACCCGGATGCCGAACTCGGCCAGGCCATGGTGCAGCAGGGCAAAGGTGCAGCCATACAGGGTCTGGCTGACGATCACTTCATCGCCCGGGCGCAGCAGGGTCCAGAACGTTGCGGCAATCGCACCCATGCCGGAGCTGAAGGCCACGGCGGCTTCGCCGTTTTCCAGGGTGGCCATGCGTGATTCCAGGAGTGCCAGGGTCGGGTTGGAAATGCGTGTGTAGAAGTGGCCGTTGGCGTCCCCGGCAAAACAGGCAGCGCCATATTCGGCAGTCGGGAACGCGAAGGTGGCCGATAAATAGATCGGCGGTACGAGGGCGCCGTGATGGTCCTTGGGGTCGTAACCGTGGTGGATGGCGCGGGTAGAAAAGCCGAATGTAGTATGTTTATTGTTCATGTCGGACGCTCCTTATTTCCTGCAATGCTATGCTCATAACCACAGTTGAACATTGCAAAAAAACCAGGAAAATCCCGGATTACGGGGCGAATCAGCGACAAAAACAACAAATAGAGGCACGTTATGCCCGTGAGTCTGGACCGCACCGACAAAGCCCTTTTAAACGCCTTGCAAGGCAATGCCCGCTTGACCGTGGCCGAGCTTGCCGACCGCGTGGCCCTGACCACTTCGCCGTGCTGGCGACGGGTGCGCAACCTGGAGGAGAGCGGGGTGATCAGCGGCTACCAGGCGATCCTGTCGCCCAAGGCGCTGGGGTATGGCGTGACGGCGTTTGTCAGCATCATGATGGAAAGCCACACCCAGGAAATCGCCCGGGCGTTCGAGCAACGGCTGCTGGAGATTCCCGAAGTGGTCGCCTGTCACAACGTGTCGGGGCGCTATGATTTTTTGCTCGAGGTGGTGGCCAAAGACCTGGAGTCGTTCGGCGAGTTTGCGCGTGAGGTGTTGCAGACGTTGCCCTGTGTTAAAGAAATCTACTCCAGCTTTTCCTATAAGTCGGTGCGGCCTTTGCGGGTGATTCCGCTACCGGGCTGACGCTGCCTCAAGCACGCCCTCAGTCAACCTTCAAATACCCGCGTGGCGTGCACCCGGTCATGCTTTTGAAGAAGGCGATCAACGCGCTGTCACTGGCAAAGCCCAACTCGAACGCGCAGTAGCCGAGGTTGCGCCCGATGGCCAGCAGTTCAATGGCCCGCATCAAGCGCCACTGCTGGCGCCATTGCTGATAACCAAGGCCGGTTTCCCGCAGGAATATCCGGCCGATGGTCTTGGTGCTGGCGCCTATCTGTTGCTCCAGGGCTTGCAGGGTCGGCGGCAACCTTTCCAGATCGGCGAGCAAGGGCGCCAGGCGTTTGTCATGGGGCAAGGGCAGGAGCATCGGTTGTGCGGTGGCCGCCTGGATTTCATCCAGGCACAGCGCGAGCAAATGCGCGTAGCGGCCCGTTTGCCAATCGGTGTCGAAGGGCGCCATCGCTATGGGTTCCAGCACTGCACGCAGCAACGGGCTGACCTCGATCACCCCGACCTGCGGGGGCAATTGATCGGCCAGTGCCGGGCTCAGATACACCGAGCGATAGTCCACGGTTTTGTGCATCACCGCGCGATGCGGCACGCCACACGGGATCCACGCGGCGCGCGAAGGCGGCAGCAGGCACAGTTGGTTGTCGAGGGTGATACGGGTGCACCCTCGGCGGGTGAACAGCAGTTGCCCGCGCTGGTGGCGGTGCAGGCCGGAGTCGTGATCACCGAGCAGGGCGGCGATGCCGATGACCGGCGCTGCCAGGTGGTCGGGATCGAAAGGGGCGTCGGCGGTGAGCCAGGCCATAGGTTGTCCGATTTGATGGGTAAATTGTCAAAGTCTGGATAATACCCCAATCCACAGTCCTTACACTTCTTGCGCTGTTTCAAGCAAAGGAGTTGGGGAATGAAGATTAGAATTTTTTTGCCACTGACGGTGGCCTTGCTGATGTTCCCGCAACTGGCCCAAACGCTTTACAGCCCCGCGCTGGGAGATATCGGCCGGGCCTTTGCGGTGGGGCCGGAGCGGGCCGGGCAGACCTTGTCGGTGTACTTTCTGGCGTTCGCTTTTGGCGTGGTGGTGTGGGGCCGACTGTGTGATCGTTGGGGACGGCGGCCGGTGATGCTGGCCGGATTGGCCCTGTATGTGGCGGCCACGGTACTGGCCCTGGGCATGACCAGCTTCAACGGTTTGCTGCTGGCCCAGGCGTTGGCGGCGTTTGGCGCGGCGGTCGGCTCGGTAGTGACGCAGACCGTGCTGCGTGACCGTTTCCAGGGCGTGCAATTGGCCCAGGTATTTTCGCTGATGGGCATTGCCCTGGCCGCCAGCCCGGCCGTGGGTTTGTTCACGGGCGCCAGCCTGGTGCAGTCCTTCGGTTATCGCGGGGTGCTCAGTGGCTTGTTGCTGCTCTCGCTGGCCTTGTGGGCCGTGTGCTTATGGGCGTTGCCGGAGACACGTCCAGCCTCGCTGCCGACGGCCGCGCTGGGCGAGACGTTGCGGTTGCTGCTCAGGGATGCGGGGGTTTGGCGTTCGGTGGGGTTGGTGGCGGCGTTCAATATTGCGCTGTTCAGCTATTACAGCGTGGGGCCATTCATCTTTTCGCGGCTGGGTTTGTCTGCCGCCGACTTCGGCTACAGCGGCGTGTTGCTGGCGCTGGGCTCTGGCTTTGGTGCGTGGCTGAACAAGCGGCTGCTCAAGAGTGGAATAAATGGCGAGCAATTAGTGCTGATCGCCGCCGGTGTCGCGGTGCTGGGCGGCTTGCTGGTCGTGCTGCTGCAACACAGCTGGATGTTTGTATGGCCGATGCTGCTGGTGGTGCTGGCGTTCGGCATGGCCATTCCCAATGTGCTGGGGGCCGCGCTGGTGGCTTATCAGGATCGCCTGGGCACGGCCGCCGCGCTGTTTGGCTTGTTGTATTACTTGGTGATCGGCGCCGGGTTGACCCTGGTCGCCTGGGCCCAGGACCTGGGTTGGAGCCTGTTGGTCTGTGGTTTGGCGGCGCTGTGGCTGGCAGCGCCGCGCGGGCTCAGAAGTTGACCGAAGCACTCAGGCGCGCGGTCAAGGGCGCGCCCTGGAACAGGTAATCATCGCCCATGTATTCGCCTGCATCGCGCCAGTAGCGTTTGTCGAACAGGTTGTCGACGCTGAGGCGGAATACGGTTTCATAGCCGTCGATTCTGGTGGTGTAGCGGCTGCCGACATTCACCACGGCGTAGTCGCCCACCTGCACATTGCCGGTGCGGTCGGCGTACTTCTTGGCGCTGTATTGCACGCCGCCCAGCACGGCCAGCCCATTCATCCACGGCAGGGCGTAATCGGCGTACAGGCTGGCGCGCAGTTTGGGTACGTTGATGGCCTGGTGGCCTTCGTAGTCCGGCGTGCCGCTGTTGGTCACCCGGGCGCGAATCGCCGCGACGCTGGTGGCGATCTGCAGGCGGTCGGTGGCCCAGCCGTTGGCGGAGAGTTCCAGGCCGGTGTTTTTTTGTTCGCCTTGTTGGGCGTAGGTGAAGTTACCGGCGCCATCCGGCTTGGAATACTGATAGGCCTGGCGGGTCTGGAATACGGCGGCGGCGAAGCTGATGCGGCGCCAGTCGTATTTCACGCCGGCTTCGATTTGCCGGGACACGGTTGGGGCCAGGGTGTCACCGGCGTTACTCGCGAACCATGGCGCCGTGCCGCCCAGGGACAGGCCTTTGCTGTAGCTGGTGTACAGCGAAATATTTTCCACCGGTTTGTAGATCAATGATGCCTGGGGCAGGAACACGTATTGCTGGGTGTGGCGATTTTCGTTTCCGGTTGCTTCATCGAACGCTTTTTCATCCAGACGCACTTCGCGCCCGCCAATGATGGTTTGCCATTGCTCGTTGAAGCGGATGCGGTCGGTGGCGAACAGGCCGTACTGACGGCTGTCGAGGTTGCGATGGCTGGGGTTCAGCGGCTTGTCGGTAGGCTCGAAGGTCGGTGCGTCTTGGTTGATATTACCGCTGCCGATGTATTCGTTGACGGACTTGCGCTTGTCGATCACCCGTCGAAACGCGCTGGTGCCGAAAGTCAGTTCATGGCCCAGGCTGCCTGTATCGAACAGGCCCGTCATTGCCGCCTGTACTTCATCATCACGACGGGTGTCGTCGGGGCTGCGGTAGTCGTAAATGTCGTAGTTGCCGTCCTGCGTGAAGTAATTGCCCATGCCGGTCGTGGCGCCACCCCAGGCAAACGAGCTGTAATCATCAATCACCACTTTGCTGTGGGCGGCACTGAGGCTGCCTTTCCACTGATCACTGAAGCGGTATTCAAACTTGCCATTGAGGTTCAGCGAATCGATGCCGACCTGATGGGAGCCACTCTGGTGCCCCAGCAATTTCTTCGGTGACGCGTCATGGGGCACTTCGGTGCCGCCCAGCAGTTGATAACCCGGCACGGAGCGCTGTTGCTTGTTCTGGTATTCCGCGTCCAGTTGCAGCACCGCGTCGGGGCTGATGTTCCAGTCGAAGGCCAGGGACACAAAGTCGCGCTGGCCATCGGCGTGCTCGACATACGAATTGAGGTCTTCGTAGGCAACGTTGGCGCGCAGGCCGAACTGTTGCTCGCTGCCAAACCAGCCACCCACGTCGGTGGCGACATAACCGCTGCCACGGTCGTCGGTAGATACGGTGACCGAACGCACATCCTCCGGGCGCTTGGTCACGTAGTTGATCACGCCGCTGGGTTCGGAAATACCGCTTTGCAAACCCGCCAGGCCCTTGAGCACCTCGACCTGCTGCTTGTTTTCGAGGGCGACGTTTTGCTCGCCGGTGATGGTGCGGCCGTTGATTTTGTAGCTGCTGGCGGCGTTCAGCGAGAAGCCGCGCACCACGAAGTTTTCGTAGTAGCCGATGGGCGCATAACTGTCGCCAACCGAGGCGTCGTTGCGCAGCACTTCGCTGAGCAGGCGCGCTTGCTGGTCCTTGATCAGTTCAGCGTTGATCACGGTGATCGATGCCGGAGTGTCCAGCAACGGCGCTTCGTTGAAGCCGCCGACCGAGGCGCTGTTGGTGCGATAGCCGGATTCGTCCTGGCCCTGGACGTTTACCGCCGGTAGTTCGATGTCAGCGGCCATGCTGTTGCCGAGGCTGCCGCTGAGTAACAGGCCGAGGGCGAAACGTGAGGTAACGACGGGACGAAAACGCACAACCATGGGGGTAGGGCCTTAATGCGCGGGGCGGGGGGCGCATAAGCTAGGGGGATGTGCCGGGATTTACAAGCTATTGAGAAGGGTGGTGTTGGGTTGTTTTGTGTAAAGCCGACCTGAGTGGTTGAATCAAGAGCCAGATCAAGTGCAAAGCAAAAGCCTATCTACCTGATGCAACACGGTCTAAATATGTGGGAGCGGGCTTGCTCGCGAATGCGGTGGGTCAGTTATAGATGAAGTGACTGACCCACCGCATTCGCGAGCAAGCCCGCTCCCACCTTTGACCGAGTATGGCTTTGCTGTTGCTGTTGCTCCGGCCCTTACATCCTTTCCAAGCGCCTGAGCGTCTCACTGGGCAGCTCCCGAAACAACGCCCGATAACTCTGCGAAAACCGCCCCAAATGCCAGAACGACCAGTTCATCGCCACCTCAGCCACCGTGGCCCGAGTCGAGCTCAATAACTCACGCCGCGCCCCGTTCAACCGGCGCAAGCGCAACCACTGCGCCGGGCTCATCCCGGTGTAGGTCTTGAAGCCTTGTTGCAGCTGTCGCAATGGCACGCCGGCAATCTGTGCCAGTTCCAGCAGGTTGACGGTTTCATCCGGCGCATCCGCCGCCCATTCGCCGATGCGCGCCATCAACCGGCGCTCTTCGCTGCGCCGTTGTAACGAGCTGCGGTCCAGGCACACAGAGGCGTGGTCGAGGATAAACAGGCAATCATCGAGCAGTTGCTGGGTCAGCGCGTCACGGCTGATTGGGTCACTGATGGCGGATAGCCGCGTCAGCGTGCCACTGAGCCATCGGCTGAACAGCGCGTTCTGCTGGCAGGTCAGCGGCGCCATGAACAACCCCTCGAGTTTCGCCACATCCAAACCATGGCGCTGCACAAACTGCGGGCCGAATACCACCGCCACTTCGCGGTAGTTTTCCGGGGTGATCCAGGTGTTGCGGCTTTCGCCATTGAGCATGTACAGCGCGTTGTCGCTGCCATCGAAACAGAACGCCAGCGAGCCCGGTGGCGCGTTGAAATGCTGTTCGACGCGCGTATTCATGCACTCTTCGTAGACCTCGACGCCGTGCAGGTCGAGGTAGCGAATCTGCCCGGAAAAATGCCCCGGAGACATCTGCTGGTACTGCTGCACCCAACCGGGTGTCGCACTGCATTGAGCGGCCACATCACCGGTGGTGAAGGCCTGTACGCGCAAAGCTGTTGCCTGTGTCATGGGTAACCTGGGCGCACTCTATTGGTGCGTTGTGGTTCGTGCAAAGTGGATAGATGCCGTTTGAAGGCTGGCCCAAGATAGACCTCAATGCGCCGGGAGTACAAGTCGGCGCAGCATCCAACCCATGACGAGGTCCTTATGAACGCCCCCTTCGATCAGCTGTCCGCCTGGCTGAAAGAACACAAGATTACCGAAGTCGAATGCGTGATCAGTGATTTGACTGGCATCGCACGCGGCAAGATTGCGCCCACCAACAAGTTCCTGCATGAGCGAGGCATGCGCCTGCCGGAAAGTGTGTTGCTGCAAACGGTGACCGGGGACTTTGTCGACGACGATATCTACTACGACCTGCTCGACCCTGCCGACATCGACATGATCTGCCGCCCGGTGTCCAACGCCACTTACGTGGTGCCGTGGGCGATCGAACCCACCGCGATCGTGATCCACGACACCTTCGACAAGCAGGGCAACCCCATCGAGTTGTCGCCGCGCAACGTGCTGAAAAAAGTCCTGCAGCTGTACACCGACAAAGGCTGGCAGCCGATTGTCGCGCCGGAAATGGAGTTCTACCTGACCCAGCGCTGCGAAGACCCGGACCTGCCGCTGAAAACCCCGGTGGGCCGTTCGGGCCGGGCCGAAACCGGGCGTCAGTCGTTTTCCATCGACGCCGCCAACGAATTCGACCCGCTGTTCGAAGACGTCTATGACTGGTGTGAACTGCAGGGGCTGGACCTCGACACACTGATCCACGAAGACGGCCCGGCGCAGATGGAAATCAACTTCCGCCATGGCGACGCCCTCGACCTGGCCGACCAGATCACCGTGTTCAAACGCACCCTGCGTGAAGCTGCGCTCAAGCACAATGTGGCCGCGACCTTTATGGCCAAGCCGGTGGCCGACGAGCCGGGCAGCGCCATGCACCTGCACCAGAGCGTGGTGGATATTGCCACCGGCAAACCGGTGTTCGTCGACGCCGACGGCAAGATGAGCCAGCTGTTCTTGCATCACATCGGCGGCCTGCAAAAGTACATCCCCAAGCTGCTGCCGATGTTTGCGCCCAACGTGAACTCGTTCCGCCGCTTTCTGCCGGACACCTCGGCGCCGGTCAACGTGGAGTGGGGCGAAGAAAACCGCACCGTCGGCCTGCGTGTACCGACCTCCAGCCCCGACGCGATGCGCGTGGAAAACCGCCTGCCGGGCGCGGATGCCAACCCCTACCTGGCGATTGCCGCGAGCTTGCTGTGCGGCTACCTGGGCATGATCGAGCAGATTGAGCCGAGCGCGCCGGTGGAAGGCCGTGCCTATGAGCGCCGCAACCTGCGCCTGCCGTTCACCCTCGAAGATGCCCTGGCGCGCATGGAGGACTGCGACACGGTCAAGCAGTACCTGGGCGACAAGTTCGTGCGTGGCTATGTGGCGGTCAAACGCGCCGAGCACGAGAATTTCAAGCGGGTGATCAGTTCCTGGGAACGTGAGTTCCTGCTGTTGAGCGTCTAAAAAACCAAAAAAGGGGTGTCGATATGCGTCTTGTGAAAAAGCTTCTCCCGCTGGCTCTTGTCGCGGCGTTCAGCAGCAGCGGCCAGGCCGCCCAGACGGTCAGCGTCTATAACTGGACCGACTACATTGGCGAGACCACCCTGGCCGATTTCCAGGCCAAGACCGGGATCAAGGTGATCTATGACGTGTTCGACTCCAACGAAACCCTGGAAGGCAAGTTGCTCGCCGGGCGCACCGGCTATGACGTGGTGGTGCCGTCCAACCACTTCCTGGCCCGCCAGGTAAAAGCCGGCGCGTTCTTGAAACTCGACCGCTCGCAGCTGCCCAACTTCAAGAACCTCGACCCCAAACTGCTCAAGCTACTGGAGAAAAACGACCCCGGCAACGCGCACTCGGTGCCGTACCTGTGGGGCACCAACGGCATCGGCTACAACGTCGACAAGGTCAAGCAAGTGCTGGGCATCGACCACATCGACTCATGGGCGGTGCTGTTTGAGCCGGAGAATATCAAGAAGCTCAACCAGTGCGGCGTAGCCTTCCTGGATTCGGCGGATGAGCTGTTCCCGGCGATCCTCAACTACATGGGCAAAGACCCGCGCAGCGAAAACCCCGAGGATTACAAACAGGCCGAAGCCAAGCTGCTGACGTTGCGCCCGTACATCACCTACTTCCATTCTTCCAAGTACATCTCCGACCTGGCCAACGGCGATATCTGTGTGGCCTTCGGCTATTCAGGCGACGTATTTCAAGCCGCCAACCGCGCCAAGGAAGCCAGGAACGGCGTGAATATCGCCTACTCGATTCCCAAGGAAGGCTCCAACCTGTGGTTCGACCTGCTGGCGATTCCTGCCGACGCCGGGAACCCGAAAGAGGCCCACGCCTTTATCAATTATTTGCTCGACCCAGAGGTGATCGCCAAGGTCAGTGCCGCGGTCGGCTATGCCAACGCCAACCCGGCGGCCAAGCCCTTTATGGCGCCGGAGCTGGTCAACAACCCTGAGGTGTACCCGCCCCAGGAAGTGCTCGACAAGCTCTATATTTCCACCACGCCGACCCCGGCGACCATGCGCCTGATGACCCGCGCCTGGAGCAAAGTGAAGACCAACAAATGATCCAGTCCAATGACCACGCCCGGTCCTACTACCGGGCTTCGGCCAATACCATGCCGGAGCGCCCGTCACTGGGCGCCGACCTGAGCGCCGATGTGTGCGTGATCGGCGGCGGGTTTACCGGCGTCAACACCGCGATTGAACTGGCCCAGCGCGGGCTCTCGGTGATCCTGCTGGAGGCCCGGCGCATCGGCTGGGGCGCCAGTGGGCGTAATGGCGGGCAACTGATTCGTGGTATCGGCCATGACGTGTCGGGGTTCGCCAAGTATGTGGGCGAGGAGGGCGTGCGTTACCTGGAGCGTGCCGGGATCGACTCGGTGGCGCTGGTGGGCGAGCGTATCGCCCAGCACAACATTGACTGTGATTTGCGTTGGGGCTTTTGCGAACTGGCCAACACCCCGGCGCAGTTTGCCGCGTTCAAGGGCGAGCAGGCGGGCCTGGCAGCGCTGGGTTATGCCCCTGAAACCCGTCTGGTCGGCCCGCAAGATATGGCGCAGGTGGTGGGCTCCAGCGTCTACGCTGGCGGCCTGGTGGACATGGGCTCCGGGCACTTGCACCCGTTGAACCTGGTGCTGGGCGAGGCGCAGGTGGCCGAGTCGCTCGGGGTGCGGATTTTCGAACAGTCCCCAGTCCTGGAGATTGTGCACGGCGAAACAGTGCAAGTGCGTTGCGCCGGCGGCACGGTGCGTGCGGCTAATCTGGTACTGGCCTGTAACGCGCATTTGGAGGAACTGGAACCGCGCTTGAGCGGCAAGGTGCTGCCGGCGGGCAGCTACATCATCGCCACCGAGCCGCTGTCGATCGAACTGGCCCTGCAGTTGATCCCGCAAAACCTTGCCCTGTGCGACCAGAAAGTCGGGCTCGATTACTACCGGCTCTCGGCTGACCGGCGCCTGCTGTTCGGCGGCGCCTGCCATTACTCGGGGCGTGACCCTGCGGATATTGCCGCGTATATGCAGCCCAAGCTGCTCAAGGTGTTCCCGCAATTGGCAGGCACCGCCATCGAGTTCCAGTGGGGCGGCAAGATCGGCATCACCGCCAACCGCTTTCCCCAGGTCGGGCGCCTCAAGCAGTACCCGAATGTGTTCTACGCCCAGGGCTATTCCGGGCATGGCCTGAACGTGACCCACTGGTGCGCGCGCCTGCTCGCCGAAGGCATTCACGCCGGTGCAAGCCACGGCCTGGATATCTTCAGCCAAGTGCCGCACATGACCTTCCCCGGCGGCAAGGCCCTGCGCTCGCCGCTGCTGGCGTTGGGGATGCTGTGGTATCGGTTGCGGGAAATGCTCTGACTGGCAGCCGCGTTTAACCGGATGAGCCTGAGGGGAAAAGATTGAGCTAAGGGCGACAGTGGCTGACATTGGACCGAGGATGGCCGGGGCGATGAGGTTACCCATTGCCCTGGCCCTTACGGGCTTTGCGTCAGCACCTTCCTGAACGTCTCCACCAGCGGCCGCAAATTAACTCGATGCCACGCCGCCCATAACGGTGTGGTGTAACTCAGCCAAGGCAACTCGCGCAACACCACGCCAGGCGGCGCATTGCGGCTCAACCCCTTTTGCACCATGGCCACACCCAACCCCGAGGCGACGAGGCCGAGGGCGGTAAACGGCTCACTGGCTTCCATGGGGATCTGCGGCGTAAACCCGGCACGAATGCACGCAGCGACAAAGTCATCCGCCGGGTTGGCGCCAGGTTTGCGTTGCACGCCGATCCACTCCTGATCAGCCAGATGCTCGGGTAGCAACGCGCTGTGGCGCGCCAATGCATGCTGCTCCGGCAGCGCCAGCAGCATCGGCTCGTCCAGCACCTGCAGCGCCGTCAGGTCCGGATCATCGGTAGCCGGTGGCTCGCCGACCAGGGCAATGTCGAGGCTGCGTTGACGCAAGCCTTCAAGCTGTTCCAGCGACGGCAAGTTGTACAGCTTGATATGCACGGTGGGCCGGTCATCGCGCAATACGCGCAACGCATTGGGCAGCACGCCGGCATGCATGGCGTTTTCGATGTAGCCGATGCACAAACCGCCTTCTTCGCCGCGTCCCAGGCGTTTGCCCAGGGATTCCAGGCGATTGGCGTGGGTCAACAGCGCCTTGGTTTCCGCCAGGAACGTCTGGCCGTCGCGGGTCAGGCGGATGCGCTGCTGGCTGCGTTCGAACAGGGTCAGGCCCAGGCGCTCTTCCAGCTGGGCGATCTGCCGGCTCAGCGGCGACTGCGAGATATGAAGGCGCTCGGCGGCACGGCCGACGTGTTCTTCTTCAGCGACCACTTCGAAGTAGCGCAGTTGGCGAATATCAATCATGTGTAAGACCTTGCAGGACTCAAGTTGGTCGCAGTATGTCTTGGACGGTCCGATCTCTGCAATCTAGGATCTGCTCAACGGTCAAAGCGACCCACAACCGATTGAGGATCCACCATGAGCTTGAAAGACAAATTGCCCGGCCCGCTGGGCTTTGGCACCGCACCGCTGGGCAATATGTTCCGAGCAATTGCTGAAGACGAAGCCCAGGCCACCGTCGAGGCCGCCTGGAACCACGGCGTGCGTTACTTCGACACCGCTCCCTTCTACGGCTCGGGCCTGTCGGAAATCCGCCTGGGCCAGGCGCTGTCGCAGTACAACCGCGATGATTTCGTGCTCAGCACCAAAGTGGGCCGGGTGATTCTCGATGAAGTCGAAGAAAGCGCCCGCGACCTCGGCGAAAAAAGTGGCGTGTTCGAACACGGTCGCCCTAACAAGATGCTCAACGACTACAGCGCCGACGCCACCTTGCGTTCCATCGAAGACAGCCTTGAGCGCCTGCAAACCGACCGCCTGGACATCGTGTGGATTCACGATATCGCCCAGGACTTCTACGGCGACCAATGGCTGGACTACTTCAACCAGGCGCGCACCGGCGCCTTCAAGGTGCTGACCCGCCTGCGTGAAGAAGGCGTGATCAAGGCCTGGGGCCTGGGCGTCAACCGCGTTGAACCCTGCGAGCTGACCCTTGACCTCAGCGAAGCCCAGCCCGATGGCTTCCTGCTGGCTGGCCGCTACACTTTGCTCGACCACGAACGTGCCTTGCAACGTTTGATGGACGCAGCCTTGGCGCAGAATGTCGAGATCGTCGTCGGCGGCCCTTACAGCTCGGGCATTCTGGCCGGTGGCGCGCACTTCGAATACCAGCAGGCGAGCCCCGCGATCATCGATAAAGTCGAGCAGATCAAGGCGATTGCCCAAGCGTTTGGGGTAAGTATAAAAGCCGCAGCCCTGCAATTTTCGCTGGCGCATCCGGCCGTGGCGGCGGTGATTCCAGGTGCCAGTCGTCCGGGGCGGCTTGCCGAAGACGTTGCGGCGTTGTCAGAGAAGATCCCGGCAGCCTTCTGGCAGGCGCTGCGCGAGGCCCGGTTGATTTCGGCTCGTGCGCCTCTGCCGCTCTAACTTCAGGAGTACCACCGATGAACATTGATGTAAGCGGCAAAGTAGCCATCGTCAGCGGCAGCACCGCCGGTATCGGCCTGGGCATCAGCCAGGCGCTGGCAGCCTGCAGCGCCACCGTGGTGGTGATCGGGCGCGAATCGGGCAAGGTCGACGACGCGCTGGCGAGCATTCGCCAGGCGGTGCCGGGCGCTGATCTGCGCGGGCTGGTGGCCGACCTCGGCACCGCCGCAGGCGCCGAGAAACTGTTCGCTGCCGAACCGCGTGCCGACATCCTGGTCAACAACCTTGGCATCTTCAACGATGTGGATTTCTTCGACGCACCCGACAGCGAGTGGACGCGCTTCTACGAGGTCAACGTGATCTCCGGCGTGCGCCTGGCACGGCATTACACGCCCGGCATGGTCGAGCAGGGCTGGGGGCGGGTGATCTTCCTGTCGTCGGAGTCCGGCGTGGCCACACCGGCCGACATGATCAACTACGGCGTGACCAAAAGCGCCAACCTCGCGGTTTCCCATGGCCTGGCCAAGCGCCTGGCGGGCACCGGCGTGACGGTTAACGCAGTGCTGCCGGGGCCGACTTTTACTGACGGCCTGGAGCAGATGCTCAAGGACGCCACGCAAAAGTCCGGGCGCAGTGCGCGGGACGAGGCCGACGTATTTGTGCGTAACGCACGGCCGACCTCGATCATCCAGCGCGCGGCAAATGTGGATGAAGTGGCGAACCTGGTGGCGTACATTGCTTCACCGCTGTCCTCTGCAACCACAGGCGCTGCGCTGCGGGTCGATGGTGGTGTGGTCGACAGCATGGCGATCTGAAATCTTATTTTTTCTGGAGTATTTAGTGTGGCGACAGCTTCTTCTGTAATTGAAATCCCGGTTTCGGCCGATCAGGTCTGGCAATTGGTCGGTGGCTTCAACGCGCTGCCGGATTGGCTGCCGTTGATCGTCAAGAGCGAGCCGAGCGAGGGCGGGCGCGTGCGCCACCTGCAAACCGCCGATGGTGGTGTGGTGGTCGAGCGTTTGCAGCGTTTTGATAACGTAGCGCGCAGCTACAGCTACACCATCGAGCAATCGCCGTTTCCGGTGAGTGCTTACCTTGCGACCTTGCAGGTTGAGGCGCTCACCGACAACTCGGCGAAAGTGACCTGGTCCGGCGTGTTCACCCCGGCAGCCGGGACCACGGATGCGGCGGTGGAAGCGTTGTTCACCGGTGTGTACGGCGGCGGCCTCGAGGCGTTGCGCGCCAACTTCTAACCTGCAAGGCCGATGATCGTTCCCACGCTCTGCGTGGGAATGCCTCTTGTGACGCTCCGCGTCACGCCGTGGGACGCAGAGCGTCCTGGGCTGCATTCCCACGCGGAGCGTGGGAACGATCAACGATCAACGATCAGGCTTCGGGCATCAACTGCTGCCGGCACTCCAGCACCAACCGCGCACCGCCGTTCTGGCTGCTGCCAACCTCCAGCTTGAACCCGTGCAAGTTGATGATCGCCGCCACAATCGACAGGCCCAAACCGAAGCCGCCTTGCTGGTCGCTTTCATCCACGCGATAAAAACGCTGGAACACCGCATCACGTTCCGCCGCCGGAATACCCGGCCCGGAGTCGTGCACTTCGATGCGCGTGCTGCCGCCATCATTCACACCACGCAAGATCACCTCGCCACCGGCGGGGGAGAACTTGATCGAGTTGCTCAGCAGGTTGGCCAAGGCTTCGAACAGCAGCGCACGGTCGCCGGTGATCCACGGCAGCGCTTCGGGCACTTCGAGGCGCAGCTGCAATTCGCCTTCTTCGGCCAACGGTAGATAAAAGTCATGCAGTTCGCGCAGCAGCGGCAGCGGGTCCATTACCAGGAAGCCGGAGCGGCGCTGGTGGTCTTCCAGCTCCGAGATGCGCAACAGCCCGCGAAAGCGTGCCATCAGCGTGTCGGTCTCGGCGATGGCGTCGTCGAGCTTCACCGCGTACACCGAGTTCTCCTCGGCTTCCTGCTTGATGCGGTACAGCTGCGCGCGCAAGCGTGTCAGCGGGGTGCGCAGGTCGTGGGCAATGTTGTCGCACACACCCTTGACCTCGTTCATCAGCTTCTCGATGCGGTCGAGCATGGCGTTGACGATGGCCGCGAGCATGTCCAGCTCATCACGCCGATTCGACAGCGGCAAACGGTGGGTCAGGTCGCCGGCAACGATGGCCTCGGCACTCGCCTGGATCCCGCGAATACGCCGCAACGGGCGGCGGCGCAACAAATGCCAGCCGGCCGCGCCCGGAATAATGGTCAGCGACAGCGCCCACAGCAGCGCATGCCAGATGATCCGGGTGACGCCGAACAGCGAACCGTTGGCCCGCACCAGCACCAGCCAGCGCCCGTCTTCGGTGTGGGTGGCGACGGCGTCGCAGCTGTCTTTGGGCAGTTTGGGGTCGTCGGACTCGACGCAATTGGCCAGCGCGTGGATCTTGCCGTCCAGCGGCAAATCCGGCGGCACGGCGCGAATCGGCCCGCTCAGGGGCCGAAATTGCTCATCGAACAGGCCATAGGCGTCCACGCCCTTCATGTCGAAGGTCATGCTGGTGGTCAGGGCTTCCACCAGTTCTTCGCCGTCGAAACGCTGAAACAAGTGCTGACGCTGCATCAACGAGTGGCGGGACAGGTCGCCCAGGTAACCCGACACTTCGAAATACAGCACCCCCATGAGGATGCAACTCCAGGCCACAAACAACGAACTGTAGAGCGCCAGCAAGCGGCTGCTGGAGGAGCGCCAGCCCTTAGAGGGGTTCAGCAATGACATAACCGGAACCTCGTACCGTGCGGATCAGCGGCGTGAGGCCCGGTGGGTCGATTTTCTTGCGCAGGCGACCGATGTGCACATCGATCAGGTTGGTGCCCGGGTCGAAGTGATAACCCCAGACTTCCTCGAAGATCATCATCCGCGACAGGATCTGCCCGGTGTTGCGCATCAGGAACTCAAGCAGTTTGTATTCGGTGGGCAGCAGGCTCAGCGGCTGCTCGGCGCGGCTGGCTTCGCGGCTGATCAGGTTCAGTTCCAGGTCGGCCACGCGCAGGGCAGTTTCGAATTCCTTGACCGTGCTTTTGCGCCGCAGCAGGACTTCGACACGGGCGGCCATTTCGTCGGAGGCGAACGGCTTGGTCAAGTAGTCATCGCCACCGGCCCGCAGGCCGCGCACGCGCTCGTCGACATCGGAGAGGGCGCTGATCATCAAGATCGGCGTCGACACCCCAATGGTGCGCAGGGTCGTGACGATGGCCAGGCCATCCAGCTCCGGCAGCATTCGGTCGAGGGTGATCAGATCGTAATCACCACTCACAGCGCGGACCAGGCCTTCGCGGCCGTTGTCCACCCAATCCACATCCAGTCCATGGCTACTCAGCTCGGCGACGATCTCGCGGGCTGTTACGGCGTCATCCTCGATGGTCAAAATACGGGTCATAGGATTACCTGGTGAGCGATTCACACTAGAAGTGGGGTCATTTTGCCAAGAAGTAGCTGAATGTTTCCTAAATTAAACTTCATCTTGGCAAAACCACCACAAATATCCGGGTTGCACACAATCATTGTGGGAGCTGGCTTGCCTGCGATAGCGGTGTGTCAGAGACAAAATATCAACCTGGAAAACCGCTATCGCAGGCAAGCCAGCTCCCACAGTGAGCGGGTTTGCAGGGAGATTGCATAAAGCACGCCCGCTACTGCTGTTTCTTGCAAGTTGCACGGTCCTGGGAAGTTCAAATTACTTAACTATTTGAAATAAAAGGACTTTAATTTTTGGCCCGGCTGGCATGCTGCCTGCACTGTCCCTTTTGAGACTTGTAACACTATTTTTCCTGCCGGGAGCAAAACAACAATGATCACATCGTCATCCACGCTGCAAGAGTCAAGCGCGCGCTCTGGGGTTTCCTGGGGCGCAATCTTTGCCGGGGCCGCTGCGGCGGCTGCACTGTCGCTTATCCTGGTGCTGCTGGGCTTCGGCCTGGGCTTTTCGGCGGTGTCGCCGTGGGCCGACAGTGGCATGAGCGCCAAGGGGCTGGGTATTTCCACGATTATCTGGCTGGCATTCACCCAAATCGTCGCTTCGGGCCTGGGCGGTTACATTGCCGGCCGGTTGCGTGTGAAGTGGGCGAATATGCATGGCGATGAAGTGTACTTTCGCGACACCGCCCATGGTTTCCTCGCCTGGGCCGTCGCAACCCTGGTCACCGCAGTACTGGTGGTCGGTTCGGTGAGCAGCGTGGTCAGCGGCGGCGTGAAAGCCGGTGCCAGTGTGGCGGCAGGCGCCGCCAGCGGCATCAGCCAGGCCGCCGGCAGCGCAACCAAGGGTGCCAACAGCGGCGACTTCGACTACTACGTCGACAGCCTGTTCCGCGATGACCGCCCAGCTGCCGTCGGCGATGACGCGGTACACGGCGTGGTTGCACGCATCCTCACCCGCACCCTGAGCAACGACGGCCAACTGGCACCGGAAGACCGTACCTACCTGGCCCAGTTGATCAGCCAGCGCACCAACCTCAGCCAGGCCGACGCCGAAGCGCGTATCGACAAGGTGTACGGCGAAGCCCGTAAAGCCATTGACGATGCCAAGCTCAAAGCCAAGCAAGCGGCCGATACTGCCGCCAAAGTCGCTGCCTACACCTCGTTGTGGACCTTTGTGGCCCTGTTGATCGGCGCGTTCTTTGCCAGCTTCGCAGCCACCTTCGGCGGTCGTCGTCGGGATGCTGTGGTGTACGTCGAAACCGAAAACTACGTTCGTTAATTCAAGGAGAACATCATGCGCTCATTACTACTGTGGTTCCTCGGCGTGCCGATTCCGGTGATCATCCTGATCGCGATCTTTATGCACTAAAACCTGAGCCAGGCTCGGTCCCCCTGTGGGAGCGGGCTTGCTCGCGAAGGCGTTCTGTCAGCTATTCATGAGTTGACTGATACACCGCTTTTGCGAGCAAGCCCGCTCCCACATTGGGTTTTTTGTAATGTCAGCCAACTGAGTGCCAGCAATGCACTGGCCGCTGCGGTCATGATTAACAAAGGCTGCGAGGTGCCATCCGACAACAACCCCGTCACCCAGCTGCTCACCGCCGTCAAAATCATCTGGATAAAAAAGAACAACCCCGACGCCGTCCCCGCAATCGCGCCATAGGGCTGCAGCACCGACAGCTGGCAGGCCGGAATCACCATCCCCTCCGACACCATGATCACCACCATCGGCAGCACAATCGCCAGCCATTCTCCCGGCAGCGTGAGCGTTGCCATCGCCAGCAAAAAGCTGCCCAGTACATTCAGGCCAATCCCAGCGTTGATCAAACGGTCGGGCTCGAAGCGCAATACCAAACGGCGAAACAGGTTCGCACCCAGCATGTAGCCGCTGATCGTCGCGGCAAATACCAGCGCGTATTCCGTGGCCGTCAGTTGGTAGCCGCGCTGCAACAGCGAAGACGACTCGCTGATAAACGGGAAATACGTGCTGTACACACAGCCGATGGCCAGGGCGTAGCGCAGGAAATAGCGGTCGCGCAGCAGTTGGCCATACACGCGCAGCAGGTTGCTCGGCGGCGCAGCGGCAACTTGCTGCGGGCGGGTTTCCGGCAGGCGGCGGTAAACCACCAGGCACAACGCGGCGCCGATCACACCCAATAGCACAAACAAACCACGCCAGTTGATCAAGGGCAGCATCAGGCTGCCGAGTACCGGCGCGGCCATCGGTGATATGGCCATGGCCATGGAGATCAAGCCCAGCAGGCGCGCCTGCTCGTGGCGGTCGAAGTAATCGCGCACGATCACCCGGCCGATCACCGTGGTACAGCAACCGCCGAGGGCCTGGAACAGCCGGGCGATTACCAGCACGCCAAGGCTGTCGGCCTGAGCGCAGGTCACGGTCGCCACCACGTACAGCAGCAGCCCGGCCAGCAATACCGGGCGCCGGCCAAAGCGGTCGGTCAACGGCCCGCTGACCAGCAGGGAAATCGCCGAACCCAGGGTGTACAGGGTGAGGGTCAGTTGCAGTTGGCTGTCGCTGCTGTGGAAGTAGTCGGCCATGGCGGGCAAGGCCGGCAGGTGCAGGTCGAGGGTGAGACGGGGCAGGGCGATCAGCACGGTCAGCAGGACCAGCCAGAACCCGGTGGAGAGGGCGCGTTGAGTCATGGGAAGCTTCTTCGCTAACGAGTAGAGCCTGAACTCTAACGACTTTGTGGTTTAATCCTTTGAGCCACTTATGGCTTAAAACACTGGACCACTTATGCGCCGAGGAAAAACCGCCGCCACCCTCGACCTGCCGCGCCCGGATACGTTGAACGCCGGCAAACAACAGGGCGCCTATGACGCTTTGCGCGCCGCCATCCTCAACCGGCAGTTGCCGGCGGGCAGCCGTTTGCCCTCGACCCGCAACCTGGCCGAGCGCTGGCTGGTGTCGCGTGGCACCCTGGAAGCGGCGTTCGAGCGCTTGCACAGCGAGGGTTATGTCGAGCGTGTGGCGGGCTCCGGCACGCGGGTGAGTGCGGTGATCCCCGAGCAATTTATTGCGGCCCCGGCGCCGAGCAGCCACCCACGCCGCCTGGCGGTGCCTGATCAGCCCGACGCCGGCGTGCAAAGCCACGTGCCCTTTGTGGCCCGGCGCCCGGATGCCGGCCTGTTCGACTTGAAAACCTGGGCACGCTGTATTTCCCGTGGCTTGCTGTCGGCGGCGCCGGGGGCCCTGGAGGCCGCGCACCCGGCCGGGTTGCCGGCGTTGCGCGAGCAAATCGCCGACTACCTGCGCAGTTATCGCGGCATGCGCTGCGAAGCGGATGAAGTAATTGTGACCACGGGCATTCGTCACGCCCTCGACCTGATCGCACGCACCTTGCTCAAACCCGGCGACACGGCATGCGTTGAAGACCCAGGCTATAAGCCCGCGCGGCGCTTGTTCAGCCTGGCCGGCGCGCAGGTTCAATCGATCCCGGTCACAGCCGACGGCCTCGACACCGACCAGCTCCCAGCCACGGCGCGGCTGGCTTACGTGTCGCCCGCGCACCAGGCGCCGTTGGGCATGACGCTGTCGGTCTCGCGCCGCCTGGCCTTGCTGGACTGGGCTGCCCGCGCTGACGCCTGGGTGGTCGAAGACGATTACGACAGTGAATACAACTACAACAGCGCGCCACTGGCCGCGCTCAAATCCCTCGACTCCGGCGACCGGGTGATCTACTGCGGCAGCTTCAACAAGAACCTGTTTCCCGGCTTGCGTGTGGGGTTCATGGTGGTGCCCAGGGCGCTGCGTCCGGCGTTATTGCGCACCGCACAATTGACCGGGCATTCGGTGGGCGCCACGGATCAGTTGGGCCTGGTCGAGTTCCTCGGCAGCGGGGCGTTCGTGCGGCATTTGCGCGCTTCACGCCAAGCCTATCAGGCACGCCGCGATGCATTACTCGCCTGCCTGCCGGAGGGCTGCACGGTCAGCGGCCAGCAGGCCGGTTTGCATTTTGTACTGTGGTTGCCGACGGGCGTCAGTGAGGCGGACTTTTGCAGCCGCGCTGCCGCCGTCGGCCTGACCTTGCAGCCGTTGGGCAAGTTCTGTGATGAGACCAACCTGCCGCCGGCGGTGATCATCGGCTACACCGCGTTGACCCTGGCGCAGATTCGCTTTCACGGTCGGGTTCTGGCGACATTGTTAAAGGCGGCTTAACCGGCGCTTGGCAGGGCTCGGTGTATCAGGCACACCGAGTTGATGCTATCGCAGGCAAGCCAGCTCCCACTGCTGAGTGTCAGTCGTCGAAACCGACCTGCTCGTGAATCTCATCCACCTTCAATTCCAACCGATACGCCACGGCAATAAACAACGCCTGGCACAGGCACAGCGTGGCGCTCAAGGAGCGGAAGGCAAACGAAGAACCCTCATTCACCAACAACACCGCGTTCGCCCGCTTGGCCAGGGGCGACAGGTTGCTGTCGGTGATGATCAGGGTCTTGGCCTGATGATGCTGGGCAATGCGCAGGCAATGCTGAGTCTCTTTACCGTAGGGCGTAAAGCTGATCGCGATCACCAGGTCGTTGGCGCGCACGCTGCGCATCTGCTCGCGATAGCTGCCGCCCAAACCCGAGATCAGGTGGATGCGCTTGTTGGTGTGCTGCAGGTTGTAGACCAGGTAATCGGCCACGGCAAACGAGCGGCGCACGCCGACCACATAAATATTGTCGGCATTGACCACCAGGTCCACCGCCTTCTCGAACGCCACATCATCCAGCTCCAGTCCCAGGCGCTCGATGCCGGAGAGGGTGGCATTCACGCACTCACGCGCCAGGTCGCCGCCACTGGCCTTCTGCGACTTGTTGGCGATCATGCTGCGGATGCGCTGCTGGTAGTTCTGCACCGGCGTGGTCTTGTGGGTGTAGGCCTCGCGAAACAGCGCCTGCATCTCGCTGAACCCACTGAAACCGAAGCGCTGGGAAAACCGCACGATGGCCGAAGGGTGTACTTCGCATTCGCGGGCGATGTCGCTGATGCGGTCGACCATGATGCGGTCGCTCTGCTGGCTCATGTAGCTGGCAATGCGTTTGAGCTGGCGCGGCAGGCTTTCGTATTCGTCCGTGATCAGCTGCAACAGGCGTTCGGCATTGATCGGAGGGCTGGCGATCGTATCTTCCAGGGTGGTCTCGGGATCGGTGCGGGACATGGGCAATCCTTCTGGCGTGTTCGTCTGATGCGCTGATGGGTGACGCAAGTCTACAGGGTAGGCGCAAAAAAATACCTCGGCATCACGGCGCCCGTGGGCTGCTGAAACGATGCACGGCGGCTGGCATGCCATTATGCTGGCTTATTGGAAAAAATATTCCACAAGAAATAATTATGGAATAAATATTGATTGCCGCCGCCGGACGTTCTAGTCTGCTTGCACCAAGAGCGTGTGCCGTCACCACGGCGGCACCACGCAGGCTGATAAAAATAACAGGAGCCAGCATGGGCCAGACTCGTTTTGCCAGTGGGCGTCAATTGGATCTGATTTGCCTCGGGCGCCTGGGCGTCGACCTCTATGCACAGCAAGTCGGTGCGCGGCTTGAGGACGTGTCCAGCTTTGCCAAGTACCTCGGCGGTTCCTCCGCCAATATCGCCTTCGGCACGGCGCGGCTGGGCCTCAAGTCGGCGATGTTGAGCCGCGTGGGCGATGACCATATGGGCCGGTTCCTGCTCGAATCCCTGGCCCGTGAAGGCTGTGATGTGAGCGGTATCAAGGTCGATCCGGAGCGCCTCACCGCCCTGGTATTGCTGGGGCTTAAAGACCGCGAAACCTTCCCGCTGGTGTTCTACCGCGAAAACTGCGCCGACATGGCCCTGCGCGCCGAAGACATCAGCGAGGCCTTTATCGCCTCCAGCAAAGCCTTGCTGATCACCGGCACACATTTCTCCACCGACGGCGTGTACAAGGCCAGCATCCAGGCGCTGGATTACGCCGCCAAGCACAACGTCAAGCGCGTGCTGGATATCGACTACCGCCCGGTGCTGTGGGGCCTGGCGGGCAAGGCGGATGGCGAAACGCGGTTTGTTGCCGACCAGAACGTCAGCCAGCATGTGCAGAAGATCCTGCCGCGTTTCGACTTGATCGTCGGCACTGAAGAAGAGTTCTTGATCGCCGGTGGCAGTGAAGACCTGCTGACGGCGTTGCGCACCGTGCGTGAACTGACCCCGGCGACCTTGGTGGTCAAACTCGGCCCGCAAGGCTGCACGGTGATCCACGGCGCCATCCCGGCGCGCCTGGAAGACGGCGCGATTTACCCCGGCGTGCGGGTTGAAGTGCTGAATGTGCTGGGTGCCGGTGATGCCTTCATGTCCGGCTTCCTCAGCGGCTGGATCAATGACGCCAGCGATGAGCGTTGCAGCCAGTTGGCCAACGCCTGCGGCGGCCTGGTCGTGTCCCGCCACGCTTGCGCGCCGGCCATGCCGACGCCCGCCGAACTGGATTACCTGTTCAACAGCCCGGTGCCCATCACCCGGCCGGACCAGGACGTGACCCTGCAACGCCTGCACCGCGTCACGGTGCCGCGCAAAACCTGGAAGCAGTTGTTTGTGTTTGCCTTCGACCACCGCTGGCAACTGGTGGACCTGGCGCAAAAAGGCGGCCAGGACCTGACCCGCATCAGCGACATCAAGCAGCTGTTTATCCAGGCCATCGAACGTGTGGAAACCAAGCTGGCGCAGCAGGGCATCGAAGCCGATGTGGGCCTGCTGGCCGACCAGCGCTTCGGCCAGGACGCATTGAATGCCGCCAGCGGCCGTGGCTGGTGGATCGCCCGCCCGGTGGAGGTGCAGAACTCACGGCCATTGGCGTTTGAACATGGCCGCTCGGTGGGCAGCAACCTGATTGCCTGGCCCCAGGAGCAAATCATCAAGTGCCTGGTGCAGTTCCACCCGGACGACGAGCCGATGCTGCGTCTGGAGCAAGAGGCGCAACTCAAGGCGGTGTACGAGGCGTCCCTGGTCAGCGGCCATGAACTGCTGCTGGAAGTCGTGCCGCCCAAGGATCACCCGTCGACCTATCCCGATGTGCTCTATCGCAGCCTCAAGCGCCTGTACAACCTGGGCATTTACCCGGCGTGGTGGAAGATCGAGGCGCAGTCGGCCGAAGACTGGAAAAAGCTCGACGAACTGATCCACGAGCGTGACCCGTACTGCCGTGGCGTGGTGCTGCTGGGCCTGAATGCTTCGGCGCAGTTTCTGGCCGATGGCTTTCAGCAAGCCAGCCAAAGCACCACCTGCCGTGGGTTCGCCGTGGGCCGTACGATCTTCCAGGAGCCAAGCCGTGCGTGGATGGCGGGGGAGATTGATGATGAAGGATTGATTGAGCAGGTGCAGGCCACGTTCGAGCAGCTCATCAATGCCTGGCGCAGTTCCAGAAATTAAACACAGTCAAATGTGGGAGCTGGCTTTTTGTGGGAGCAGGCAAGCCATCTCCCACACAAGCCAGCTCCCACATTAAGCAGATCTAACCAGGCTTAAGTCAGATAAAAACAAAAGGTGCAGCCATGCCCGCAATCCGAATTGGCATCAACCCGATCTCCTGGAGCAACGACGACCTGCCGGCCCTGGGCGGTGAAACGCCGCTGAGCACCGCGCTCAGTGAAGGCAAGGACATCGGCTACGAAGGGTTTGAACTCAACGGCAAGTTCCCCAAAGACGCCAAGGGCGTCGGTGATGTGTTGCGCCCTTATGACCTGGCGCTGGTCTCCGGCTGGTATTCCAGCCGCCTGGCGCGCCGTTCGGTGGCCGAAGAAATCGAAGCCATCGCCGGGCATGTCGAGCTGCTTAAACTCAATGGCGCCAACGTGCTGGTGTACGGTGAAGTCGCGGACTCGATCCAGGGCTCGAAGGTGCGCCTGATCGAACGCCCGCGTTTTCACAGCGCGCACGCCTGGCAGGACTACGCCGACAAGCTCACGGAGCTGGCGCGTTTCACCCTGTCCCAAGGCGTGCGCCTGGCGTATCACCACCATATGGGCGCCTATGTCGAATCCCCTGAAGACATTGACCAGTTGATGACACGAACGGGCCCGGAAGTCGGCCTGCTGTTCGATTCCGGCCATTGCTACATGGGCGGCGGCGAACCCCTCGAGGTCCTGCGCAAACACATCGACCGCGTCTGCCACGTGCATTTCAAGGACGTGCGCAAGCCGGTGGTGCAACTGGCGCGCAACCAGATGTGGAGCTTCCCTGACTGCATCGTCAACGGCACGTTCACCGTGCCCGGCGATGGCGACATCGATTTTGCCGAGTTGCTCGATGTGCTGCTGGCTGCCCACTACAAGGGCTGGCTGGTGGTGGAAGCCGAGCAGGACCCGGCTGTGGCGCCCAGCTATATCTATGCCAAAAAAGGCTACGACACCTTGCGCGCGCTGCTCAACGAGAGGACTAAGTGATGAGCTTGTTGGTCAAAAGCAGCAAACGCGGGCAAACCATGGTGGCCCTGGAAGCAGGGCGCCTGGAGTACGTGGGTTTTTCCGCCTATCGACTGAGCCTGGGCGAAACCTTGCCGGTCACCGCCGGGGATCAAGAGCTGTGCCTGGTGCTGCTCAGCGGTCGCGTCAATATCGAAGGCGAAGGCTTTAACTGGCAGAACCTTGGCGACCGCCAGTCGGTGTTCGAAGACAAATCCCCGTTCGCCGCGTACCTGCCGCCCGGCACCGATGCGCAGATTACCGCCTTGAGCGACGTGCAGATTGCCGTCTGCGCCGCGCCCGGTGCGCCTGGCTTTGAACCGCGGCTGATTCGCCCCGAGCAGTGCAAACGCAGCGTGCGCGGCAAAGGCGCCAACACCCGCTACGTGTGCGACATCCTGCCCGACAGCGAGCCGGCCCATTCGCTGCTGGTGGTGGAAGTACGCACACCCTCCGGGCACTCGTCGAGCTACCCGCCGCACAAGCACGACACCGACGACCTGCCGCACCAGAGCTTTCTGGAAGAAACCTACTATCACCAGATCAACCCGCCGCAGGGCTTCGTGTTCCAGCGCGTGTACACCGACGACCGCAGCATCGACCAGGCCATGGCCGTGGAAAACAGCGACCTGGTGGTGGTGCCCAAGGGTTATCACCCGGTCAGCGTGCCGTATGGCTATGAATCGTATTACCTCAACGTGATGGCCGGGCCAAAACGCGCCTGGCATTTCCATAACGACCCGCAGCACAGCTGGCTGCTGGACCTCTAAACGGTTTTGGACGGAGAACAACAACAATGAAGTCGCCGCTACGTTTTGCCCTTAACCGCATGGTCGCCCCCAACCTGTCCCTGCCGGACTTTATCCAGTTGGCCGCGGCCCTCAAGTGCGATGCCATCGAGATTCGCAACGACCTTAAAGGCCATGAAATCGAATACGGCACCCCGGCCAGCCGCGTGCGTGAATTGTGCGCGGTGCAGGGCATCACGGTGCTGTCGATCAATGCGCTGTACCCCTTTGATGTGTGGAATGACGAGCGCCGGGCCCAGGCAATCAAGCTCGCCACCTACGCCCGTGAATGCGGCGCGCAGGGCCTGGTGATGTGCCCGCTCAATGAGCGCGGCGATACGCGCAACGAAGCCCAGCGTGCCGCCGGTTTGCGCACGGCGCTGAGCGAGCTGGCGCCGATATTGCGCGAGTACGGCATTCTCGGGTTTATCGAGCCGCTGGGCTTTGAAGAATGTGCCCTGCGCCGCAAGCGCTTGGCGGTGGACGCCATTCAGTCGATTGGCGGCCTGGATGTGTTCCGGCTGGTGCATGACACCTTTCACCACCACCTGGCCAGCGAGCAGGAGTTCTTCCCGCAACTGACGGGCCTGGTGCATATCTCTGGCGTAGAAGACGCTGAAGCGCCGCTCAATTCGATTCGTGACGGCCACCGCGTGCTGGTGGGCGAGGGCGACATCCTCGGCAATGCCGCGCAGATCGATACCTTGCTCAGCAGCGGGTACGGCGGTTACCTGTCGTTTGAGCCGTTTGCCGAGAGTGTGCATGGGTTGGCGGATATCCAGCAGGCCATCGGGGCCAGTATCGCCCACCTGCAAAACCCCCGAACCTGACGCCGATTAACCTGTGGGAGCAAGCCAGCCAGCTCCCACATTGAAGCAGTGTTAATCAACCCAATTGCATTCACACAAGGTGCAAGTGATGACCACAACAAGACTGACCATGGCCCAGGCTCTGGTGAAGTTCCTGGATAACCAATACATCGAAGTCGACGGCGTGCAGAGCAAGTTTGTCGCCGGTGTGTTCACGATTTTCGGCCACGGCAATGTGCTCGGCCTGGGCCAGGCGCTGGAGCAGGACAGCGGCGACCTGGTGGTGCATCAGGGCCGTAACGAGCAGGGCATGGCCCATGCCGCCATCGGTTTCGCCAAGCAGCATTTGCGTCGCAAGATCTACGCATGCACCGCCTCGGTAGGCCCCGGCGCGGCGAATATGCTCACCGCTGCGGCCACCGCCACGGCCAACCGGATCCCCCTGCTGCTGTTGCCCGGTGATGTGTACGCCAGCCGCCAGCCGGACCCGGTGTTGCAACAGATCGAGCAATTCCACGACCTGAGCATCAGCACCAACGATGCGTTTCGCTCGGTGAGCAAATACTGGGACCGTATCAACCGCCCTGAGCAACTGATGACGGCGGCGATCCATGCCATGCGCGTGCTCACTGACCCGGCGGAAACCGGCGCCGTGACCCTGGCGCTGCCGCAGGACGTGCAGGCCGAAGCCTGGGACTATCCGGATTATTTCCTGCAAAAACGCGTGCACCGTATCGAACGTCGGCCGGCCACGGCGGCGATGATCAGCGATGCGCTGGCGGCCTTCCGGGGCAAGCGCAAGCCGCTGATCATCTGTGGCGGCGGGGTGAAGTACTCCGGCGCGAATGCGGCCCTGCAAGCGTTTGCCGAGCGTTTTGAGATTCCCTTCGCCGAAACCCAGGCGGGCAAGAGTGCGGTGGTGTCCAGCCATCCGCTGAACGTCGGTGGCATCGGTGAAACCGGCTGCCTGGCGGCGAACCTGCTGGCGCCCGAGGCGGACCTGATCATCGGCATCGGCACGCGTTATACCGATTTCACCACCTCGTCCAAGTCGCTGTTCAAGCATGCCGAGGTGAAGTTTCTCAACCTCAATATCAGCCCGTGCGATGCGTTGAAACTCGACGGCGTGCAAGTGCTGGCCGATGCGCAGGTTGCTCTCGACGCGTTGGCCGATGCCTTGGGCGACTACCGTGCCGGCTGGGGCGAGCAGGTCCGCGACGCCAAGGCGCAGCTGGACGCGGAAGTGGATCGCGTGCATCAGGTGCAATACCACGGCGACGATTTTGTGCCCGAGGTGGATGACCACCTGGACCGCGCCGTATTGCGCGAGTTTATCGAGTTGACCGGTTCGTGCCTGACCCAGAGCCGCGTACTCGGCGTGTTGAACGACAGCCTGGCAGACGATGCGATCATCGTCGCGGCCGCCGGCAGTCTGCCCGGCGACTTGCAACGCGCCTGGCGCAGCAAGGGCGTCAACACCTACCACGTCGAATACGGCTATTCGTGCATGGGCTACGAGATCAACGCCGCCCTCGGTGTGAAGCTGGCCGAGCCGAGCAAGGAAGTGTATGCGCTGGTCGGCGACGGCTCCTACATGATGCTGCACTCGGAGTTGGCCACCTCGATCCAGGAGCGACGCAAGATCAACGTGATACTGCTCGACAACATGGCGTTCGGCTGCATCAACAACCTGCAGATCGGCAACGGCATGGACAGCTTCGGCACCGAATTCCGTTTCCGTAACCCCGAGAGCGGCAAGCTCGACGGCGGCCTGGTGCCGGTGGATTTCGCCATGAGCGCGGCAGCCTATGGCTGCAAGACCTACAAGGTCAGCAGCGTGGAGCAGCTCCAGGCGGCCCTGGCCGATGCGCGCACGCAAACGGTGTCCACGCTGATTGATATCAAGGTACTGCCCAAAACCATGGTGCACGGCTACCTGTCGTGGTGGCGCGTGGGCGTGGCGCAAGTGTCCACCAGTGAACGCACGAATGCCGCCGCGAAAAAACTCAATGAACAGCTGGCCAAGGCCCGGCAGTACTAATAACAAGAGGAGTTGTGTATGTCGTTAAAGCTTGGAGTGATTGGCACTGGCGCTATCGGCCGTGACCATATCCGTCGTTGCAGCCAGACCTTGCTCAATAGCCAGGTGGTGGCGGTGACCGACATCAACCTTGAGCAAGCCGCCAAGGTCGTCGCTGATTTGAAGCTTGCCGCCGAGGTTTACGCCGATGGCCATGCGCTGATCAACTCGCCACAGGTCGAAGCCATTCTCGTCACGTCCTGGGGGCCGAGCCACGAAGAGTTCGTACTGGCCGCCATCGCCGCCGGCAAGCCGGTGTTCTGCGAAAAACCGCTGGCGGTGACGGCGCAAGGTTGCCGCAAGATCGTCGACGCTGAACTGGCCTATGGCAAGCGCCTGGTGCAAGTGGGCTTTATGCGCCCGTACGACGAAGGTTATCGCGCCCTCAAGGCCGTGATCGACAGCGGCCAGATCGGCGAGCCGCTGATGCTGCATTGCGCGCACCGCAACCCGACGGTGGGCGAGAACTACAAGACCGATATGGCGATCACCGACACCTTGATCCACGAGCTGGATGTGTTGCGTTGGTTGCTCAACGATGACTATGTGTCGGTGCAGGTGGTGTTCCCGCGCAAATCGAGCAAAGCCCTGGCCCACCTGCGCGACCCGCAGATCGTGCTGCTGGAAACCGCCAAGGGCACGCGCATCGATGTGGAAGTGTTTGTGAACTGCCAGTACGGCTACGACATCCAGTGTGAAGTGGTGGGCGAGACTGGCATTGCCAAGCTGCCGGAGCCTTCGCAGGTGCAAATGCGCAGTGGTGCGAAGCTGTCGAATGCCATTTTGATGGACTGGAAGGACCGGTTTATCGGGGCTTACGACGTGGAATTGCAGGCGTTTATCGACAGCGTGCGTGCGGGCCAGGTCGGCGGGCCTTCGGCCTGGGACGGGTTTGCGGCGGCAGTGGCGGCGGATGCGTGCATCGAGGCGCAGAACAGTGAGCAGATCGTGAAGGTGAGCTTGCCGGAGCGTCCGCACTTTTACGGCTAATCACAATCTGCCAGGTGGAATGCAGTCAGTGTGGGAGCTGGCTTGCCTGCGATAGCGGTCTATCAGTGACAGCTTCATCGACTGACACGACGCTATCGCAGGCAAGCCAGCTCCCACACTTGATTGGGTTTGCACTTCATATTAAGGAGTGAACTATGCGAATCGGACTAGTCGGCTACGGCCACGGAGGGCGTTTCTTTCATGCACCGCTGATTGCAACCTTGCCCGGCGCGACCTTTGTTGGCGTGGTGACCCGTTCAGCGGAGCGCCGCCAGCAATTGAGTAGCGACCTTCCGGGTGTAAAGGCCTTTGACAGCATCGGCCAGATCGTCGAGGCCGGCGTGGATGCGCTGGTGATCTCCACAACCCTCAAAGGGCGCCCGGCGCTGGTGCTGGAAGCCATCGAGCACGGCGTGGCGGTGGTCAGCGACAAACCCTTCGCCAGCAACGCCGAACAGGCCCAGGCGCTGATCACCGCCGCCGAGCGCCAGGGCTCGCTGCTCAGCGTCTACCAGAACCGCCGCTGGGATTCGGATTACCTGACCCTGCGCAAGCTGATCGACGCCGGTGCCCTGGGTGAAATAACGCGCTTTGAATCCCGCGTCGAACGCTACAGCCCGCAAGCGGTGGGCAATGCCAGTGGCGGCGGCTGGCTGCGTGACCTGGGCAGCCACTTGGTAGACCAGGCGCTGCAATTGTTCGGCCCGGTGGATCGGGTATTCGCGCAATTGCAGTTCAGCCCCGAACACCCAACCCTCGACCACGGTTTTTTTGTCTCCCTGACCCACGCCAATGGGGTGGTTTCCCATTTGTGGGGCAGCGCCCTGCAAAACAGCCAGGCCCCGCGTTTTCGGGTCAGTGGTACGTTGGGTTGTTACACCGTTGACGGTCTGGACGGCCAGGAGGAGGCATTGATGGCCGGCAAGTCACCGAAAACCGAAGGCGAGCACTGGGGCGCCGAGGAACATCGACGCTGGGGCTGGTTTGAGCAAGGCGAAGAGCGTGAGCGCGTGCCGTCCGAGAAGGGCTGCTGGACGCAGTTCTATCGCCAGTTGCAACTGGCCGTGCAAGGGCAGGGGCCACTGCCGGTCAGCGCCTATGATGCGCTGGAAACCACCCGTATATTGGACGCCGCACGCCTCAGCGCCGAGCGCCAGCAGGTGGTTTCGACAAAAATAGAATAAAATTCTAAAACAAGTTGATATGGAAATTATTTTCTAATACAGTCTTTTCCAGGTTGCATAAAGTACGTTCGAACTCGATTCGCGCGACTCAACAAAAACAAGATCAAAAACAACCAGGTACCGTCAGATGAAAATCTTCAACGCTGTACTGCGAGTTTTACGCCCTGCCTCAGCGCCACGCGGTCTGCCCCGCGCCCGGCCGTTCTACTTCTCCTTCCTTAATGTGCTGTGTGTCGAAAACCACGGCGCGCTGGTTTGCTGCATCCCGGGGGCACCGGTGGTTCGATTGCCTGCCGAACGCTGATAAACGCAACGTCCAAAAAACCAACAAGAAAGTGGAGACAGACCGTTCATGAAGACCCCGATCCGTTTTACCGCGCTGGCCCTGTCCATGTTGCTGGCCAGTGGTGTTGCCTCGGCCGCCGACCTCAAGATTGGCGTGACCATGTCCGCCTTCGATGACACCTTCCTGACCTACCTGCGTGAAGACATGGACAAGCAAGCCAAGTCCTACCCCAAGGGCGATGGTGTGCAATTGCAGTTTGAAGACGCCCGCGCCGACGTGGTCAAGCAACTGAGCCAGGTCGAGAACTTCATCAGCCAGAAGGTCGACGCGATTATCGTCAACCCGGTGGACACCGCATCGACCGCCAACATCATCAAGGCCGCCACCGCGGCGAAAATCCCGCTGGTGTTCGTCAACCGCCGCCCGGATAGCCCGACCCTGGCCCCGGGCGTGGCAGCGGTGGTCTCCGATGACGTTGAGGCTGGCAAACTGCAGATGCAATACATCGCCGAAAAACTCGGCGGCAAGGGCAACATTGTGATTCTGCTGGGCGACCTGGCGAACAACTCCACCACCAACCGCACCAAGGGCGTGAAGGAAGTCCTGACCAAGTACCCGGGCATCAAGATCGAACAGGAACAGACCGGCATCTGGTTGCGTGACAAGGGCATGACCCTGGTCAACGACTGGCTGACCCAGGGCCGCGATTTTGACGCGGTACTGGCCAACAATGACGAGATGGCCATTGGTGCATCCATGGCGCTGAAGTCGGCGGGCAAAAAAGGCGTGTTGATCGCCGGCGTCGACGGCACGCCGGACGGCCTCAATGCGATCACCAAGGGTGACATGACCGTGTCGGCCTTCCAGGACGCCAAAGGCCAGGCCGACAAGTCGGTGGAGACCGCGCGCAAGATGGCTAAAAACGAGCCCATCGAGCAGAACGTGGTGATCCCGTTCCAGTTGATCACGCCGGACAACGTCAAAGACTTCAAGTAGCCCGCACACAACAACAATAAGCCGGCAGGGCGGCCACGGTCGCCCTGCAGTCGAGGTACTTTTCTATGCTCGCTCAAGCCACTGTCTCGCAGCCCCCCGGTCTCCAGCCCGCGCTGCTGGAAGAACCCTACCTGCTGGAAATCGTCAACATCAGCAAAGGCTTTCCCGGCGTCGTGGCCCTGGCCGATGTGCAACTGCGCGTGCGCCCAGGCTCTGTGCTGGCGCTGATGGGCGAGAACGGTGCGGGCAAGTCGACGTTGATGAAAATCATCGCCGGCATCTACCAGCCCGACGCCGGTGAAATCCGCCTGCGCGGCAAGCCAATCGTGTTTGAAACACCGCTGGCGGCGCAGAAGGCCGGGATCGCGATGATCCACCAGGAACTCAACCTGATGCCGCACATGAGCATCGCCGAGAACATCTGGATCGGCCGCGAGCAGCTCAACAGCCTGCACATGGTCAACCACCGCGAAATGCACCGCTGCACCGCCGAGTTACTGGCCCGTTTGCGCATCAACCTGGACCCGGAAGAACAGGTCGGCAACCTCAGCATCGCCGAGCGGCAGATGGTCGAGATTGCCAAGGCGGTGTCCTACGACTCCGACATCCTGATCATGGATGAACCGACTTCGGCCATTACCGAAAAGGAAGTGGCCCACCTGTTTTCGATCATTGCCGACCTCAAGTCGCAGGGCAAAGGCATCGTCTACATCACGCACAAAATGAACGAAGTGTTTGCCATCGCCGACGAAGTGGCGGTGTTCCGAGACGGCCAGTACATCGGCCTGCAGTGCGCCGACAGCATGAACAGCGACAGCCTGATCTCGATGATGGTCGGCCGCGAACTGAGCCAGTTGTTCCCGGTGCGCGAGACGCCCATCGGCGACTTGCTGCTGTCGGTGCGCGACTTGAGCCTGGATGGCGTGTTCAAGGACGTGTCGTTCGACCTGCATGCCGGTGAAATTCTCGGCATCGCCGGGTTGATGGGCTCGGGGCGAACCAACGTGGCAGAGACCATTTTTGGTATCACTCCTAGCTCCGGCGGCCAGATCACCCTTGACGGCAAAGCCGTGCGCATCACCGATCCGCACATGGCCATCGAGAAGGGCTTTGCGCTGTTGACCGAGGACCGCAAGCTCAGCGGCCTGTTCCCGTGCCTGTCGGTGCTGGAGAACATGGAGATGGCCGTGTTGCCGCATTATTCGGGTAACGGCTTTATCCAGCAGAAAGCCCTTCGCGCGCTGTGCGAAGACATGTGCAAGAAGCTGCGGGTGAAAACCCCGTCACTGGAGCAGTGCATCGACACCCTGTCCGGCGGCAACCAGCAAAAAGCCCTGTTGGCGCGCTGGCTGATGACCAACCCGCGCTTGCTGATCCTTGATGAGCCGACCCGTGGCATCGATGTGGGCGCCAAGGCCGAGATCTATCGCTTGATTTCCTTCCTCGCCAGCGAAGGCATGGCGGTGATCATGATTTCCTCGGAGCTGCCGGAAGTGCTGGGCATGAGCGACCGGGTGATGGTGATGCACGAAGGCGAACTGATGGGCACCCTGGACCGCGCCGATGCGACCCAGGAAAAAGTCATGCAGCTGGCTTCCGGTATGACCGTAGTCCACTGACGAACCGCACAGAATAAGAAGGTGATTGGCTATGAACGCAATAACAGACAACAAGCCTGCCACGGCACCGGTCAAGCACCGTCGGCGTTTACCCACCGAGCTGAGTATCTTCCTGGTGTTGATCGGCATCGGCCTGGTGTTTGAACTGTTCGGCTGGATCGTGCGCGACCAGAGCTTCCTGATGAACTCCCAGCGTCTGGTGCTGATGATCCTGCAAGTGTCGATCATCGGCCTGCTGGCGATTGGCGTGACCCAGGTGATCATCACCACCGGTATCGACTTGTCGTCCGGCTCGGTGTTGGCGTTATCGGCGATGATCGCCGCCAGCTTGGCGCAAACCTCGGACTTTTCCCGGGCGGTGTTTCCCAGCCTGACCGACTTGCCGGTGTGGATTCCGGTGGCCATGGGCCTGGGTGTCGGGCTGCTGGCGGGGGCAATCAACGGCAGTATCATCGCAGTGACCGGCATTCCGCCGTTTATTGCGACCCTGGGCATGATGGTCTCGGCCCGTGGCCTGGCGCGCTACTACACCGAAGGCCAGCCGGTGAGCATGCTCTCGGATTCGTACACGGCCATCGGCCATGGTGCGATGCCGGTGATTATCTTCCTGGTGGTGGCGGTGATCTTCCATATCGCCCTGCGCTATACCAAGTACGGTAAGTACACCTACGCCATCGGCGGCAATATGCAGGCGGCGCGCACCTCGGGCATCAACGTCAAGCGCCACCTGATCATCGTCTACAGCATCGCCGGTCTGCTGGCGGGCCTGGCCGGTGTGGTGGCTTCGGCACGGGCGGCCACCGGCCAGGCCGGCATGGGCATGTCCTATGAACTGGATGCGATTGCGGCGGCCGTGATCGGCGGCACCAGCCTGGCGGGCGGGGTAGGGCGCATCACCGGCACCGTGATCGGCGCGCTGATCCTCGGGGTGATGGCCAGCGGGTTTACCTTTGTGGGGGTGGATGCGTATATCCAGGACATCATCAAGGGCCTGATCATCGTGATTGCGGTGGTAATCGACCAGTACCGCAACAAGCGCAAGCTCAAGCGCTGATACCGATTAACGGGCAACACCCATCCAATGTGGGAGCTGGCTTGTTGTGGCGAGCAGGCTTGCCCTGCGTTGGGCTGCGCAGCAGCCCCACTGGATCTTCAGTGAACCTGATGGGTGTATTCCCACTTACCACCATCAGTTCTAACCGTTTGTCTTCTATATAGCTCCACAGTACTGAATTTCTTGCTATAAACGCACTCCGATGACCGTTCGCCAAGCCCGTCCTGGTGCCTTTGGGGGTTAATTGGGAAAAATTGCCTGTCTTTTCAGTTGCTGAGCCCTCAAGTCGGCCTTAGACTGCCGCCCCTCGTAAATTGAGTGCCGGGTGGCGCTTGAAATGGACGGCGCCTTTCCGAGGCCTGCGAAGGTCTGCCGGAACGCTCCCTTATTCGCCTTAATGCACGTATTTTTTATAGAGAAATCAATGACAAAGGAAAAGTTGCTGGCCATGCCGGCGGATGACTACATGAATGCCGAACAGCACGCTTTTTTCGAGAAGTTGCTGCAAGACATGAAAGTGGAACACCACGAGCGCATTGAGCAGAACCGCATCGCCATCGAAAGCCTGGACACCCCGGCGGATCCGGCTGACGCTGCCTCTGTGGAAGAAGAGCGCACCTGGCTGGTAAACGCCATCGACCGCGACCAGCGCATGCTGCCGCAGCTTGAGCGTGCCCTGGAACGCATCAAGGAAGATTCTTTTGGCTGGTGCGATGACAGCGGCGAGCCTATCGGCCTCAAGCGCCTGCTGATCAGCCCGACCACCAAATACTGCATCGAAGCGCAAGAGCGCCACGAGCAGATCGACAAGCACCAGCGCCAGGCCTGATCCGCTGAAGTCGGGCATCGCAGCTGTGATGCCCGAAGAAACACCGGTTACGCCCCCGTCTATTGATCTGCTGCAAGCCCCCCACGAAAGGCCCATGGATAATGGCTCTATAGTGGCGTTTAATGCAGCAACAATAACGACAAACAGTGGGGTGACGACGATGGCTGGAGACGGATCTCTGATGGGCGCAGCAGCGCCACCACAAACGGCGGTGCGTGTGCTGCCCGGCTGGCTGACGCCGCTTATGCAGAGCACCGCGCTGGTGCTGGTTTTGCTGGGCCTCTCGTTTGCCGGTTTGCCGCTGTACCTGTGCCTGCCACTGGCTTTGCTGGTGATCTGGCTGCCTGCGCTCAAAGCCCGAGTGCCGCGTGTAGCGCCTGCCCAGGCGATTGATACGCTGGGTGAACTGACTCGCGATCTTTCCTACACCACCAGTCATAACGCGCTTTCTGCTGCCGGCGTGGCCTATTCGGTCAAGCAACTGGCCGCGCGCGTGCAATCGCAATTAGGCGCCGCCAAGCAAATTGTCAGCAGTGCCGAAGTGATGATCGGCACCGAGCAAGTCACCTCTCAACTCAGCCGGCAGGCCTTGGGCGCGGCCAGCCAGGCGCACCAGCGCAGCACTGAAGGGCGCGAAGTGTTGGCCCAATCGATCACCCGCATGCACCAATTGCGTCTGCGCGCCAATAACAGCCGAGAGTTGATCGAAGCGCTGAGCCAGCGCAGTGAAGAGATCCAGCGCGTGACCCTGGTGATCCAGTCCATTGCCAGCCAGACCAACTTGCTCGCGCTGAACGCCGCTATTGAGGCGGCGCGCGCCGGTGAGCACGGGCGCGGCTTTGCCGTAGTGGCCGATGAAGTGCGTGGCCTGGCCGGGCGTACGGCCACGGCGACGGATGAGGTCGGTGTGATGGTCGCCGATATTCAACAACGCACCGCCCAGGTGGTGGAGCAGATTCGTCAACTGTCCGCCGACTTGCACATCGGCGTTGAGCAGGTAGAGCAGGCGGGTGAGCAACTGGAAAATATCGCCAGCCTGGCCGCCGACGTAGAAGGGCAGGTCAACGAGATCGCCCAAGGCACCGACACCAACCGCGTGCAACTCGACAGCCTGTTTCATGCGGTAGAGCAGATGCGCAGCGATCTATCGGTGAGCGACCAGCAGACGCGGCAACTGGCCGAGGTCGCGGTGCAGATGGAAGGGCAGGCAGAAACCATCAGTGAACGCCTGGCTGAAGTCGGGCTGGATGACTATCACCAGCGCATCTACGACCTGGCCCGTGAAGGGGCGAGCCGTATTGGTGCGCAGTTCGAGGCTGACATCCTGCAAAACCGCATCAGCATGGAAGACCTTTTCGACCGCAGCTACACCCCCATCCCTAACACCCGACCGAGCAAATACCACACGCGCTTTGATGGCTACACCGACCAAGTGCTGCCGGCGATCCAGGAAGCATTGCTGCCGCGTCATGAGGGGCTGGTGTTCGCGATTGCCTGCACACCGCAGGGTTATGTGCCCACGCATAACAAGGCGTTCTCCCACGCCCTGACCGGCGATGCACAGGTTGACGCCGTGCAGAACCGTACCAAACGCAAGTTCGACGACCGTACCGGCATTCGTTGTGGCAGCCATCAACAAGCAGTGCTGTTGCAGACCTATACCCGCGACACGGGCGAGCTGGTGCACGATTTGTCGGTGCCGGTCATGGTCAAGGGGCGGCACTGGGGTGGCTTGCGCCTGGGCTATAAACCGGAAGGGGCCAAGGCTGGGCAGTAGGATTGTTACTGTTTATGCAATGGAGCTATTCCGGGGATAGCTTTTTCCAACTGGAATAAAACCGTAGCATGGCCAACATTGTTAGGTAGCTAACTAATGTGGCGGAGAAGCTCCATGCAAAACAAGGTCGATGTCGCCGTAATGATCGGCAGCGGTGTTCCCGAAACCCTGCGTGCGCTGGGCCAGAAAGCCTGCTGGGTGGTGTTGCTCAATGGCGAGCAACGCGGCACGGCATTCGCCAGCCGCAGTGAAGCCGAGGAGTGCAGGGCTGCCTGGCAGGCACTGATGCACCTGGAACAGTCAGACAGCCTGCATTGAGGCGTGTTATTGGGGCTGGTGCAGGCGCTGGTTCAGCTCATCCACCGGTATTGCCCATTCGGCGTCGTCGCGCAGTTCTTCCTTGAGAAATGCCGCTTGTTGTGGCGACCAGAAGGGTGCGTCGATCAGTTTCACGTCTTCGGACAGCGGATGCGCGACGATAAACGCGTCGATGGCTTCGGGTGTCGAGTCCAGGCCGAGTTGTTCAAACAGGGTTTCAAGCGTTGGGATTGGCGCGTCCATGGTGGGTTCTCCATGCAAGGTGAGGGATGTTGTGCATGTGAGGCCGGGGACGCGACAGAGTTCAGGATTTACACAGGTCAGGAATTGAGTGCACCTGAATCCACGGCGGACTTCAGCGCCTTGGCGGCATCTTTGCCGGCAATGGCCGCAGCGTCGACGGTTTTGAACCAACGATCTTTTTCGACCTGATGCGTGGTAACCGTGGTCAGCGGTGGTTTGGCCCGCATAATGATCACCGCTTGAAACTCACCGTCTACTTCCCGCGCATCGCCATGGATGAAAAATTCGCCAATATCAAATTCCGTCACGTATCGCCTTCCCTTCAAGTTAACTGCATCAAGGTCACTGCACTGATGAATTCTGACCCGCAAGGGACACATTTCAATGGGCGGCTCAGTATGGCAGTAGTTGAAGGGCGGCGGCGCAGTAAAGTCACCCGGGGGACGAAACCATCGCGCCGTGAATTGCATTCAGGCTGGCTTCGAGCTGTTTGGCCAATTCACAGGCCTTCGAGTGCGTGCTGCGAAAGCCTTTGATCCTGCCGCTGGTCACTTCCAGGATATGAAAGAAATTACGCCCGGCCGGTACTACTTGGTAAAGAACGCAATTGGAGTACCCGTTGGGGTTATGTAAGCAGTAGTATTGGCGCTCGTCGGGACATGATGAACGAGTGCGGGACGACATAACGGCGTGTTGACGTGGTTGCATGCTCAGCTCCTGTCGATCGATCTTGTGGACTTACCAGCAGCGTTTCGAGTGGTTTTGAACCGGGTTGCTGTTTTAGTATTGTCGTTGGCAGCCGATGCCTGGTTCCATTCCGGGTGTTATGTAATGTGTAGGCTGTCGGAAATCGCGTTTTTAACCGGGTTATTCTCTGAAGTGGGTCGGTCCGAGTTCTCGGGCGGCTGAACCTGTGATTTGCTGTGTCGCCTGATGACCTTGCATAAGGTCCATCGTGCATCTCTGTACTAGTCTTATGGCGTGGCAGCAGGTTTCTTCAGTTTTTTACGAATGTGTGATCGAGCCGTAACGGCACGTTTTTTTGTGCTGCCCGCTCCGGCGGTCAGTGCCTTTTTTGATGTGGGGGCGTTTCCTTGGCAGTCAGTAATCTGGATATGCACGCGTTATTCGTGCTGGGTGATTTGCGCGCAAAGTTGGTCAAGCAGTTTCAATCCCGTTTCGTTTACATCACTGAACAGACGCCGGAAGGCATTTACATCGCCGAGATCGATACCGAATCGGCGCTGGTCGTGGATGACAAGCCGCGCCTGGAACTCAAGGTCGGTGACCATTTTCGTGCCGCGGTATTGCCGAGCCGCGAAGGTGGCAAGTTCGAATTGAAGTTTCGCGACATCAAGTTGACCGTGTATGGCTTGGGCGATTACGCCTTTGTTTCGTCGACCGAAGGCCAGGGCATCGTGTTCAAGGAAGGCCACAGCGTGATGCTGGTGTTCGCCGCCAATGAACAGTTGCAGGAAGGCTTGACCAAAACCCTCAAGGCCGTGACCGGCAAGGCCGCCAAATGGCGCAAGGGTGAACTGGTGACGTTCAAGGCCAGTGAATAACTGCTAAACGCCACGTGTATTCTTGCTCCTCCGGAACCTCTACTACAGTTGAGTTGACTTAACTATTCAGAGGCTTCGCGCATCCGCAGCAAAGCCGCCCGCTATGGCTGTGAAAATGCGAGGTGCAAAGGCATGAAAGGATTGAGAACCCGGGTGATTGCGGCCGCGGCTGCGGTGCTGACGAGCGTGAGTCTGTCGTTGCCGGTATCGGCTGCGCAAACGCCGGTGCACTTTGCCGACCTGAACTGGGAAAGCGGCAGCCTGATCACCGAAGTGCTGCGCTTTATCGTCGAAAAGGGTTATGACCTGCCCACCGATACGTTACCCGGTACCACCATCACCCTGGAAACCGCGCTGGCGAAAAATGACATCCAGGTGATCGGCGAAGAATGGGCCGGCCGCAGCCCGGTGTGGATCAAGGCCGAAGCCGAAGGCAAAGTCATCGGCCTGGGCGATACGGTCAAAGGTGCCACCGAGGGTTGGTGGGTGCCGGAATACGTGGTCAAGGGCGACCCGGCCAAAGGCCTCAAGCCGCTGGCGCCGGACCTCAAGACCGTGCAGGACCTGGCGCGTTACAAGGACGTGTTCAAAGACCCGGAGTCGCCCGGCAAAGGGCGCTTTCTCAACAGCCCGATCGGCTGGACCTCGGAAGTGGTCAATGCGCAGAAGCTCAAGGCTTATGGCCTGAACGACAGCTATGTGAATTTCCGCAGCGGCTCGGGTGCGGCGCTGGATGCGGAGATTGCGTCGTCGATTCGCCGGGGCAAGCCGGTGCTGTTCTACTACTGGTCGCCGACGCCCTTGATGGGCCGCTACAAGTTGATCCAGTTGGAAGAACCGCCATTTGACGCCGATGCCTGGAAGACCCTGACCGATGCAGACAACCCCAACCCACGGCCGACACGCTCGTTGGCGTCCAAGCTGAGCATCGGCGTGTCGACACCGTTCCAGCAGGCGCAGCCGCAGATTGCCGAGTTCTTTACCAAGGTGCAGTTTCCGATCGAGCCGTTGAATAAAGCCTTGGCGGCGATGAGTGAAAATCACACGGCGCCGCGTGAAGTGGCGCAGGTGTTCCTCAAGGAACACCCTGAAGTGTGGAAGGCGTGGTTGACGCCGGATGTGGCGCAGAAGGTTGAGGCGAGCCTGAAGTAACCGCAGCTCTTTCTATCGTATAAAGATCCAAATGTGGGAGCGGGCTTGCTCGCGAATGCGGTGGTTCAGTCAATCTATCCAGTGACTGACACACCGCATTCGCGAGCAAGCCCGCTCCCACATTTTTTATTGCATTGCAGGTTTAGAACCTGGTTTGTACCGCCAACTCAAACGTCCTCGGCGAGCCCAAATAGTAAGCCGGCGACACATGCGCAAACTCGGCATACACCTCATTGGTCAGGTTGCGCACCCGCCCGGTCACCGAGGTATGGGAATCGACTTTGTAACGCAGAAACGTGCCGAACAGCGTATAGGCCGGCACCGTTTGGGTGTTGGCATTGTCGGCATACACCTGGGCCACATACCGCGCGTCCACACCGCCTTGCCAGTCCTCGGCAAAGTCATACGTCAGCCACAGGTTGCCCACACGCTTGGGCACGTTGGTGGGCGTATTGCCTTTGCGCGAGACCACCGCGCCGCTGGCGATTTTCTCGTTGAAGTCATCGTACTCGGCGTTCACCCAGGCAACGTTGCCTTCGGCCAGCAGCCGTGGCGTGATGCGTAACGAGCTGGCCAGCTCGATGCCCTTGGAGGTCTGCGCGCCCACCGGGATGCTGTTGTTCGGGTCGAGCGGGTCGGTGACGGCAAAGTCCTTGCGCTCGATCCTGTAGGCGGCGACGGTGGCCGAACCGCGCCCGTCGAGGTAGTCGAACTTGCTGCCGACTTCCCACTGTTTGCCGGTCGACACGTCAAACACTTGAGTGGTGGTGGAAGGCTGCTCGGCCGCGGTGCTGTATTGCACGTACACATTGGCCGACGGAATGAACTGATACGTCAGGCCCACACGGCCGGTGACCGGTTCCCAGCTGCGCTTGAAGTGCCGTGGGTTGGTGGCGGTGATCACGCGATGGTTCGTCACGTCCAGGTCGATGGCGTCGTAACGCAGTCCCGTGAGCAGCGAGAGCTTATCGGTGAGGCCCAGGCGGTTTTCCACAAACAGGGCTTTGGTGGTGACCTCGTTGGTCTTGTCTTTGATAAAACCTGGCTTGGTGCCCGGAATGTCGTAGAAGTGCCCGGGGTTGTAAGCGTTCGGGTCCACCGTGCTGTTGCCTGGCACATTCAACGGGTTATTGGTGGTGCTGTTGACCTTGTATTCGAAACCACCGGACCAGGTGGTCGACAGGCCGAACACGCTGTCGTCATGGCGCAGCTCGAACTGGTTGCCGTGCTGCTCGCCCTGATGGCGCACCTGGTAGGCGGTCGAGCGTTTCACCGCGCTGTTGTCGGCGTTGTACTGGTAGGTTTCCAGGTTGCGATAGTCGCGCTGGCTGTCGAGGTGATACAGGGTGTTTTTCAGTGTGGTGCTGTCGTTGATCCGGTAGTCGATGATCGAGCGCATCCAGATCGTGCGTTGCTCGTAACGACCGTCGGCGACGTTGTAGTTGTTGAAGCGGTTGTGCTTGTCGATTTTCAACTCACCCGCCTTGGGATTGAGCACCGGCGTGCCCCAATACGGGCTGTCTTCATGCTCATCCTGGTATTCCAGGGCCAGGGTGTGGGACAGGTTGGGGGTGAAGTCGCTGAGCAAGGATAACGCCAGGCTCCAGGCATCGCGCTGGTCGCGGTCGATGTAACTGTGGTTGGTGTTGCGGCTCACATCCAGGCGGGCGTAGTGCTGCACCTCGGCGCCGGGTTCGGTCAGAGCATGGTTGAGGCCAAAGGCCATGCCGGCAGTGTCGTAGCTGCCATAGCTGAGCTGGCCTTCGGCGGCTTGTTCCTCACGGGTGGCCAGCTTGGTCCCGTAGTTGAGCGAGCCGCCTACGGAGCCGGCGCCGTTGATCAGGGAGGAGGGGCCGCCGACCAGCTCCACTCGGTCATAGATCCACGCATCCACCGGCCGCGCCAGGCCGGTGGCGACGTTGATGCCGTTGAACATCTGGGTGATCTGGCTGCTGGTAAAGCCACGATAGGACACAAACCCGCCAAACCCCGGCGGCGCACTGGCGTTGACGCCGGGCAAGGTGTTGGCCGCATCGCGGAAGGTCTTGGCGCCATGGCGCTCGATGTCGTTGCGGTTGGCAATGGCCACCGACGCCGGGGTTTCGCGCACGCTTAAACCCAGGCGTGATGCCGTGCCGCTGGATTGGTCCAGGGCCAGGCCCGGTTCGCTGGTTTGTTCGCCATCAATGGTGGTGGGGGCCAGCTCGAGCGCCCAGGCACAGACAGGCAGGCAGCCGAACAGGCCCGCCAACAAGGGTAAATGTTTCATGGTTGAATCCTGAAAATCTTGGCTTGAAAACAACGCACAGCCGTACGTATTCCCGGTTGGGAACGTTGGCCGATGCAGATCAGAAAGCGCAGGGATCAGGCGAAAGCGGGAGGCGCGCGCGGGTTGGCTGTGGGCCAGGTGAAGCGGGCAGGAATATCAGCAGCGTGCACCACTGCCGGCGGTGGCGCGTGGGGTTGCGGCAACACCGCCACATTGAGGCTGGAACTGAGTGCCGGGCCCATGCCGCCGGTCGAACACAACGGGCAGCCAAACGCTTTGGACAGCGTCGGCAGGTTCTCGTCGGTGGAGTTGTTCTGCGCAGGCGCCTGGGTGCGCGGGTCGACCGTACAAAACTGGCCGCCGATGCCGTTGAGCTGCATGCCCAGCATCTGCCCATGACCAATGCTGCACGCGAACACATTGAACAGGACGCAGCAATACAGCATCCAGGCAATGAGTGAGCGGTCGGCACGGGCGATTTTCATGGGGCGGCACTTTACCATCAGCCGCCGACGAAATGCCTACAAAAAATCTCAGGACGACTATCCTCATTCGCACCTTTGAGGGAGCGCCTGCCATGAGCTTTTTCGTCGCACGCTGGATCGTCGCGATTTTTACCTGCATCAGCATGGTGCATCTGTACTGGGCCGCCGGCGGCAAGCTGGGCAGCCTGGCCGCCATCCCCGAATTGCCCGGCGAGTTTGCCCAGGGGCCGCGGCCGGCGTTCAAACCGTCGGCATTGGGCACCTTTCTGGTGGCGATGGGATTGGTGGCGATTGCGTTGCTGGTGTGCCTGCGGGCCGGGTTGTATTTTTCGCCGGTGTCCCACGGTGCTCTGCAATGGGGCATCAGTGCGATCGCCTTGGTGATGTTCGCGAGGGCAATTGGCGATTCGGAACTGGTGGGCTTTTTCAAGAAGGTGAGCGGGTCCAGATTTGCCCGTTTGGATACCTACTTCTACTCACCCCTGTGCCTGGTATTGGGGGCGGGCTTGTTGATCGTGGCGTGGAATTGATAACAAATCACACAAAAACCACATACTCAACAAAACCCACTTGACACGCCCCCAGGCGCGAGCGTTTATTGACGTACCCACCGGACTCATGTGCAGACGGACCAGGATACTCAATGAACACAGACCTCTTGATGCCCACTGTGATCGACGCTGCCGAGGCCATTCGGGCGGGCACGCTGTCTGCTGTACACCTGGTCGAGCAAAGCCTGCACGCAATCGAAACCCACAATCCCACACTCAATGCGTTTGGCGACGTATACGCCAACTCGGCATTGGCGCAAGCGCAAGTGCTGACCGAAGAGGCCAGGGCAGGGCAGTTGCGTGGCCCGCTGCATGGCGTGCCCTTTGGGATCAAAGACCTGTTTTCCACCGCCGGCCTGCGCACCACCCGAGGCTCGTTGACCGGCCTTGAGCATGTGCCCAGCCAGGATGCGCCGATCATTCGCCGCCTCAAGGACGCCGGTGCAATCATCCTCGGCAAAACCGCCACCACTGAATTCGGCTGGACCGGCGCCAGTACCTCGCGTGTGTTCGGCAACGGGCGCAATCCCTGGAACCCACAGCTCACCAGTGGCGGTTCCAGCTCCGGCTCGGCGATTGCCGTGGCGGCACGCATGGTGCCGGGCACGCTGGGCTCCGATGGCGGTGGGTCGGTGCGCATTCCGGCCGCGTTCTGCGGAGCGTTCGCGATGAAGGGCTCCCTGGGCCGCATTCCGACCTGGCCATGGTCGGCCACCGAAATGCTCAGCCATGCCGGGCCGATCACGCGCACGGTGCGCGACAGCGCCTTATTATTCGACATTCTTTCCGGGCCTGACCCGCTGGATCACCAGGCCTTGCCGGCCCTGACCGAATCCTGCCTGGCACGCTGCGACCAGCCACTTGGGCCGCTGCGGGTGGCGTATTGCCCGACATTGTTCAACACCCCGGTCGACCCGGTCATTGCCGCTGGCGTCGAGGCCGCCGTGTACAACCTGGCGGAACGTTTGCCGGTCACCGTGACCACCCTGGAAGTGGACTGGCAGGACCCGCTCGCCACGTTCGAAACCTTGTGGGTCGGCGGGCGCGGCATTGCCTACGGCAAAGCCCTGGCCGATCGCCTCGACCAACTGGACCCAGGCTTTGCTGCGCTGATCCAGCGCGCGGGCGACTACGACCTTAGTGACTACCTCAAGGCCGTGCAACAGCGGGCGCAGTTCGCCAACCAGGTGCACGCGCTGTTTAACGATTACGACGTGTTGCTACTGCCGACGCTGCCAACCCTGCCGTTCGCCGCCGACCAGGTGGCGCCCGACGGCTGGCCAGGCGCAGACGGCGCGGTGCCCTGGGCACGTTGGACACCCTTTACCTACCCGTTCAATATCACCGGCAACCCCGCCGCCAGCCTGCCTTGCGGCTTCAGCCCGAGCGGCTTGCCGATTGGGTTGCAAGTGGTCGGCCCGCGCTTTGCCGACGCCCAGGTGTTGCAGTTCTGCGCCGCCTTAGAAGCCCTTGCGCCTTGGGACCAGTACCTGCCTGCGCTGTTGTTGTAGTGACTGATTGCCCCGTGGAGCCGGCTCGTTAGAGGCCTGCCCTGGACAGATCCTTTTGTAGTGTTTCTGCCCTTTCACACCTTGATGAGTGAGAGGTACCCGTGACCCGATCAACCGCCGTCAATCGTCCTTTGCCCCCCGCCGGACCGGTGCATGCCGCGTACCGTGGTGGGCGCAAAGCGCGCAATACTGGCGGCTCGAATTTGCCTTGGAATGCACCCTTTATGCTCAATCAGCCACGTCTCGACGAAATCATGCTCATGCTCACCCAACATCAGCGCGTCAAGGCGTCGGACCTGGCGCAAGCGCTGTTTGTCAGCGAAGAAACCATTCGCCGCGACTTCAAATACCTGGAGGAGGCCGGCAAGTTGCGCCGCATCCATGGCGGCGCGATCTTGCCCAGGCTGAACGAAGAACAACCGCTGCAAGTGCGCACCCGCATCAAGGCCCAGGCCAAGACGCGCATGGCAGTCTGTGCTGCCAAACTGGTCAGCGAGGGCATGGTGTTGTTTCTCGATACCGGCACTTCGACCTTGGCCCTGGCCCAGCAATTGATTGGTTTCAGCCAGTTGCGGATCATCACCAACTCGCTGGACATCGCGCAGTTGATCACCCAGCAAAGCAGCAACCAGGTGCTGGTGGTGCCCGGTGATGTGCGCCGTAATGACAATGCGCTGATCGGCGCCCACACCCTGGAATTTGTCCGGCAGTTTCACTACGACATCGCCTTCATGGGCATCGGCGCGGTGGACTTGCAGCTGGGCTTCATGGACTACCAGGAGCCCGAGGCGCTGCTGCGCCGCACCCTGACCCAACACTGCCTGCGCAGCGTCATCCTCGCGGACGACGCCAAGTTCGGCCATCGCACGTTCATCAACACTCTGCCGTTCAGCGCCATCACCACTTTGGTCACCAATCGCCCTCCGTCTGCGGAGTTTGCGACCTGCCTGGAGCACGCCCATGTCGACATCCTTTACCCCTGAGTGGCTGTCTCCCAGCGAGGCGGACATCGAGGCGTTCGAGACGCTGTTTCGCGACAGCTCGGCCATCGGCGCGACACCGGCAGGTGGCTTGCACCGCCTGGCCGCGTCGGCCGAAGACGGCGCGGTGCGTGACCTGTTCAGTGCGTGGCTGCGCGAACGCGGCTTCGAAGTGCGGGTAGACGCCATCGGCAATCTGTTCGGGCTGATCACCTTCAACCCGGACGCTCCCTATGTGCTGTGCGGGTCACACTTGGACAGCCAGCCCAGTGCAGGGCGTTTCGACGGTATCTATGGGGTCTTGGCCGGCGCAGTTGCCGTCGCCAGCCTGGCGCGCCAACTGCACGCGCGCGGCGAAACCCCGGCGTGCAACCTGGCGGTGGTCAACTGGACCAACGAAGAAGGCGCGCGCTTTCAACCCAGCCTGATCGGCAGCAGTGTGTTTACCGGCGACCTGGCGCTGCACGACGCCTGGGAATGCCGCGACGGCGACGGCATTCGCCTCAAGGATGCGCTGCAAGCAATCGGCTATCTGGGCGACGGCCTGGTTGAATTGAAGGTGGCCGGTTACGTGGAAATCCACGTTGAACAAAGTGATGGGCTCGAAAGCCAGGGCCTGGACATTGGTGTAGTGCGGGAAACCTGGGCAGCGCTCAAGCAGCGTATCCGTTTCGACGGCGAACAGAACCACACCGGCCCAACCCCCATGGCCGCCCGCAAGGATGCCTTGCTCGCGGCGGCGCATGCGATAACCACCGTGCGCGCCGAAGCGGACGTGCACGGGTTGCAGTTTCACAGCTCGGTAGGGCGCCTGGAAATTTACCCCAACTCGCCGAACGTGGTGCCGTCGCGCGTCACCTTGCATGTGGAATACCGCTCGCCGGACACGGCATTGCTGGCGGTGGCCGGTTATCGGCTGGATGCCAGCCTCAAGGCCGTCGCCGCCTCGACCGCCACCACTTACGAAGTCGAAAGCCGCGCCCTGCGTGCGCCGATCGCGTTGCACCCTGGTTTTGCCGATTTGGCCTACAGCGTTGGTCGGCAGATGGGGCTGGCAGTCGGCAACAGCGTCACGGTCTCCGGCCACGACGCCATCAGCCTCGGCCGGCATTACCCGGCGTGCCTGTTGTTCATTCCGAGCAGCAACGGCGTGTCCCATAACGAGGCGGAGTTCACCCATGACCGCGACATGCGCACCGGCCTGCAGATGCTGACGGCGCTGCTGCATTGCGCCTGTACTTCCCCCAACGCTTACCGGTGAGGGACGCCATGTCCAACCGTACTGATGCACTGTCGCGCCTGATGGGCGCCCTTGAATCCGCCGGCCTGTCCGCCCATGTCGAGGTCACGGACGGCACTGCCGGTATCGCCTCGCCGATACGCCTGGCCACCGAGTGGACCGGCTTTCACCTCACGGCGCCCTGGGGCCGGTGCTACGCCAAAGTGCTGCACGACGACATGCGCGCGCTGATCGACATCGAGCGCACCGGCCGCGCCACCCAACTGGCGGCTGACTGTGACGTAACCCCCGGCGTGCGCCTGGTGGATGCGGCCGCCGGTGTGCTGCTGCTGGATGCGTTGCCGGCCCACGAGTGGCGTTGGGCACGGCTCGATGAGTTGCTGCAACCCCAGCGCCTGCAAGCGTTGTGGACCTTGAAACGGCAGTTGCACGTCGGCACCTCACCGGGCTTCAACCGCTCGCCGCTGCAGGATATCCAGCACCTGCGTGAGCTGTGCAGCCGTGATGGCGTGGGCTTGCCCGGTGATCATGGGTGGATTGAAACCTGCATCGATCTGGCCTGGACCGCGCTGCAATTGAGCCCTGGCACCTGCGTGCCCTTGCACGGCGATGGGCTGGCGAGCAATGTGATGATCGGCCCCGGCGGCGCGCTGCAATTGATCGACTTCGATTACGCGGGCTGCTTTGACCCGTGGTACGACGTGGCCGTGAGCCTCAACGAGTTGTATGCCTTCGAAAGCCAGTGGCGTGACGGCATCAAGGCGTGGGCCGGTAAGTGTCGCGAGTGCGACTACGCCCGCTGCCGCCTCTATGCGCTGATCAATGATTGGTACTGGACGTTGTGGGGCTTGTGGGTCGGCGCGACTTCGACGCGGCCTTTGGAGTTTTCCAAGGTGGGGCAGTGGACCTTGCTGCGTTGCCGGCAAAGCCTGCAAGACCCGCGATTTGAAAGTTGGTTACGGCAGGTACAGGAGGGGCAGGCATGAAAGCAATGGGTGAGGCCTGTACGCCTCAGGAATGCCAATTGGAGGCCGCCGTGCGCGGCGTGCGCGATTGGGGCGGTTCGGGCATTCGTTACGAGCCGGTCAGCGGCGGGATCTCCAACAGCAACTGGCGGGTCGAGGTCAGCGGGCTCGACACCGCCTACTTCTTCAAAGTACCCGGTGCCGGCACCGAGATGTTTATCGACCGGCGCACCGCCCATGACGCCAGCGTCAAGGCCGCGCAAACCGGCTATGGCGCGCCGGTGTTCGCCTTCCTCGAAGAGTTCGGCGTTGAGGTCTTCGAGTTTATGGAAGGCTGGCGAGCCTCTTCGAATCAGGACTTTCTCGACCGCGATGTGCGCCATAACGCCTTGCATGCGCTGAAGGCGTTCAACGACCAGGCGCCGCTGTGCCAGACCAAAACCGTGTTCGACATGATTGCCGAGCATCAGCGCCAGGTCGAAGAACTGCACGGCTGCACGCCCAGTGATGACGCCTGGCTGCGCCGCCAGTGCGACCGCGCGCGTGGCGCGTTGCAAGCATCGGGCATCGACCTGGCGCCGTGCATGAACGACACGCTGGCGGGCAATTTCATGCTCAATGACCGCCGCCAGATTCGCCTGGTGGACTTTGAGTACGCTTCCAACAACGACCGCCATTACGAACTGGCGCTGTGGTTTGGCGAGATGTTCTTCACCGACGAGATGGAACTGGCGCTGATTGAAGACTATTTCGGCCAGGTCACCCCGCAACGGCTGGCGCGGATCAAATTGCACAAGGCCCTGGCCGACATCAAATGGTCGACCTGGGCGATGGTCCAGCACGCGGTGTCGCAGCTGGATTTCGACTTCTACAAATACGGTGCCTGGAAGCACATGCGCGCCCGTAGCGTGATCAATGATTCGCAATGGGAAACCTGGCTAAGACAGGCCTGAGCCTGCGCCAGCACATTAACGACGATTCACCCTGTAGCTCTTTTGGCGCTGGTTTGCGCTGACGTTTCACTGCTTGATTTTTTGATTGATCACACAACAAACCGATCCAGAAATTCAAGGAGCACCCTCCATCATGAAACCTGCAAGCGCGTCACCCGCACGCCTGAGAAACCAGATCTTTGGCGCCTACTTTTTCCTGTTGTTGATGCTGGCGTTATTCCCGCCGTTTTACTTGAGCGTGAGTGGCAGCCGCGCCTTGGTGGTGGGCATCCCGTTGCCGATCTTCTATTGGATCGCCATTGCCGTACTCGCCGCCCTTGGGGTGTGGGCGTTGTATCTGGCCGAACTCAAGGCCGGTGACATTCCTGACGAGGAGGGCGTGTGATGATCAGCACCAGCAGCGATGCCCACTTGTTGATTACCTTCGGTGTGATCGGCCTGTTCCTGGCCGGGATGATCGCCGTGCTCTACGCCACCAACCGCGAAAGCACCAGTTTTTCCGATTACGCCGTTGGCGGGCGCTCTTATGGGCCGTGGTATATCGCCATGTGCTACACCAACTCCTGGTGGCCGGGCTCGACCTTCACCGCGTTTTTTGCCCTGAGCGTCGGCGGCGCCCTGGGTTTCTACGGCATGGTCTATGCGACCCTGGGCGTGACCGCGATGTACCTGATGGCCAGTCGCGCCTGGACCTGGGGCAAACGCTTCAACCTGCGCACCCAGCCGGACCTGCTGGGCATGCGCTTCGACAGCCCGGCGGTCAAACGGGTCGCCTCGATTATCGGCATCATCTCGGTGTTTCCATGGGTGGTGATGGGCATCCAGGCCCTGGCGATGCTGTTCCAGTTCGCCAGCTTTGGCCGTTGGGGCGTCACCACCTGCCTGTTCGCGGGCGTGGCGGTGGTACTGATCCGCCAATACTGGACCGTGAGCATGGGCATGCGCGGGTTGATCATGACCGACATGTTCCAGGGCCTTATCGCGTACGTGGTGTGCGCCGGCGTCTGCGTGTTCCTGCTGTTCGGCGATCAGGCAGCGTTTTCCAACCTCGCGCAATTACCGGAAAAAATGCTGCAAATCCCCGGCGCCACCGGCAGCGGTTATGGCCCGATGTACATGTTCAGCCTGATCTTCACCGGCGTGATCGGCTCGATGTGCTGGCCCATGAGCTTCCAGCGCATCTACACCGCCAGCGGCGTGCGCGCGGTGAAAAAGGGCACGCTGTACACCATGCTGCTGGTGGGCGGGTTCTACGGCATCCTTATGCTGTTCGCCGCCGCCATCAGCCAGGACCCCAACGTGCTGGCCCACCCGCAACAAGGCTGGTTCCTCTCGCTGTTCGACATTGGCGGGCCCTGGCTGCTGGCGCTCGCCATTGTCATCGTACTGGCCGCCAGCATCGGCCACGTCGACGGCTGCGTACAGGTCTGCGGCACCCAGTTCGCCAACGACCTGGCTACCTGGAACACCCCGCGCACCGACCGTCAACTCACCGTACTGGCCAAGGCCGGCATGGTGGTGTTTATCGTCGCCGCCTCGGTGCTTGCCTACCTGACCTTCGATTATTCCCGCCTGCAATTACTCGCGCAGATCTCCTACCAGGGCATCATTCAACTGGCCGTGCCACTGTTCTTCGGCATCTTCAGCCGCCGGGGCAACAAACAGGGCGCGATTGCCGGCATGTTGGCGGGGATCGTAGTGGCGATTGTGCTGACCACACTGTACCCGGATGACATTCCCGCGCTGGGGTCGTTGACCAGCGGGATTGTGGGGCTGGTGGTGAATGCTGCGATTTTTGTGGTGTGTGCGCTGGTGATCAAGCCGAGCGCGGTGGACCAAGCGCGGGTGGAGGGGTTGTTTGAGATGGCGGCTGGTGGGCGTGGGGTGCAGGTGGAGGGTGCGCCGGTTATGAGTTGAGAATGGATCGGGGCTGCGGGTTGTGGCCCCGGTTTGAGCGCTTGACTTAGGTGGACTCAAATATGTGTTGGGTAAAGTTGAATTGCGGTAGCGCTGAGCTCAACAATTCCTGATTTCTGAGGTATGGGACCATCCAACTCAATTAGGATTATTGAATCGCCGAGTTTTAATGCTGCACATCCGTCTTCGTCAGCTTGGACCAACTCGGCGGTTATTTGGATGAGGCTATCTTTCATTTTGATTTTTGAAGATTTTTCAGAGGTTGGCTTCATGTTTATATTCCATGAGAAAATCTCCTCAAAATCAAACTCAGCGTCGATAATTTCACCGATTTTTGGCGCAGTATCGCTCCATAGTGCAGTGCCATCTCCGAAGGGTGAATGGAATTTTACGTGCAATACGTTCAGATAGGAAAATGTATCGATCACTACAATTTTCATATTTTTTCCGAGTGGGAGATTGCCGGTTTTCGTGTGAGTGTTTGGTAATGAGTCGATTTTCTTGCATTCGGCATCAACCATGTCTGTTTAGCGCTGTAGTCGTTTGCAGTTAAGATAAAAATGGGTTCGTCATAAAAATAAAGCTGTTACTAGCGCTGTTTGCAGTTTGGTTGTGCTACTACCTGTGCCAATACATTTGATGGTTTAAAAAAAGAAATACAGTCCGGTGTTGTTGTCAATTGCCAGTTTCGTTTGGTCGACAGGGGCAACGCTCCTGATGCAACTAATTGTTTTTATAATTTGAATTTACTAGGGTTGGTTTAGAATTGACCCTGAGAAAAATTTGCAAAAATCCAAGTGCCCCTCAAATGAAATGCAGGCAATCCAGTTGAAATCCTCCGATACAATATAGGTGTGTTGTGGGAACTCGGAGAGAACTTTGAGTGTTCGGTTTAAGTGCTCTGGGCTTATTGAGTAAGCGTGGTCACAGGCGGAATCACTGATGATAATCAAGTCGTTGTCAGAAACTTTGCAGATTTCCGCCGCAATGAGCGAAATCGCCAAGGTTGAAGATGCAGAGCCGAAGTTAATGCTGCTCCCCAAACGACTCCAATCGATTTGATTTCCGCTAAAAGGAATGCGCTCATTAATTCTACTGACCATCGAGTCTTGTTCTGTCTGAGAAATGACATTGAAGTTGATGTCGAGTTTTTTCAGATCCGTGATTAGTTCTTCGTCAAAATAACTCATTTTTTTACAAACCTTTTAGTCAGTTGAAGCACCATTTTTTCATTGCCATCAAAAAGATAATGTGGTCCTTTTTTCTTACCTGACCATACATTTATATGGGCGCCACTCCTTTGGTCATGTTCAACCCTATAGCCTGTTTTGCCGTCATATGTTTGCATTCCGACCGGCTCTCCTTTGCGCGGGCCAAATCTTCCCGGTGTTGGTTTTTCTGCGCGAAAGTCATTTTCAAGTAACCATTTTAACGCTTTATTTGAAGCTTGCTCGTAAGTAGAAGACCGTATGGAATGGCTTGTCTCAGGAGGCTTTTCTTCATGGCCTTGCGCTGATGCCTTGTCTTTTTGTCCCGGACAGGTCCCTGGCTTGCAACTCAGTCCTAACGGATCCACCCATCCCGTAGGGTTGGGAGCGTACTGGTACACGTTAATCCCACCCGCCAGCTTCACCGGATCCGGCGTCAGGTAGCGACCAATATCCGGATTGTAGTAGCGATGGCGGTTGTAGTGCAGCCCGCTTTCCGCATCAAAATATTGGCCCTGAAAACGCAGCGGATTGTCGATTTTTCTGACGTCGAGGCGGGCGATTTCCCCGTAGGCGCGGTAGTGCGCGGACCAGACGATTTCGCCTTCGGGGTTTGTCAGTTCCTGCGGCGTGCCGAGGTGGTCGAGTTGGTAGTGAAAGGGCTTTGTTTCTTGTGGGCCAAAGCCTTCCAGCAGTGCCAACGGGCGAAAACTGTCTGGTTCGTAGAGGTAGCTGCGTTGCCGATCCGCGTGGTGTTCAGCTACCAGCTTGTCGCCTTGCCAGAAAAACTCCGTGGTTTTACCGTCCACCGTTTTGCTGATCCGCCGCCCAAACGGGTCATAGCGATAGCTGGCGGTTTGCCCGTTAGGCTGAGTAATACCAATCAACCGATGCTGGCAGTCGTAACGGTACTCGGTGACGAGCTGACGGCCCTTGCCACGTCGCTGGCGGATCAAATTGCCGAAGGCGTCGTAGTCGTAATGATGATCGCCTTGGATCATCAACCTGTTCCCCGCCACGATGTCCGGGCCGGGGCGGTCTTGCATGAGCAGGTTGCCGGCCGGGTCGTGGCCGAAGCGTTCCTGTAGGTCTTGCGAGTGGTCGGCGCGGGTCAGGCGGGCGAGGGGGTCGTAGTGGTAGTGGTGTTCGCCTTTGCGGGTGTCGAGCAGGCGGGTGAGGTTGCCGGTGGTGTCGTAGTCGTATTGGCGTTGATAGAGCGTGTGTTGCTGTTGGCTGACGGCGTGGGCGTGCAGGCGGTTTTGGTCGTCGTAGTGGTAGTGGCTGAGGAGTTGGCCTTGTTGGCGTTGGTGTTCGCGGCCGGTTTTGAACAGGTGGGAGGTGAGGGTTTCGCCGTTCAGTTCCTTTGTCGTGGTTAAAGGTGAGGCGGTTGTTGTCCGGCAGGCGCAGGTTTTTAAGTTGGCCGCAGGCATCGTAGCCATAGCGCAAAGTGCCCCAGCCCTGGTGTTCGGCGGTGAGGCGGTTTTGTGGGTCGTATTCGTAGGCCAGCGCCCAGTGGCCGTCGTCGACGCTGAGGAGATTGCCCTGGCGGTCGTAGGCATACTCGACAACATTGCCGTCTGGCAGGGTTTTTCTTACGAGGCGGCCGGCGTGGTCTCGCTTGTAGCGGGTAACGAGCTGACTGCCGTCGTCGCCGTGTTCGGTTTTCTCCGCCAGGTTGCCGTTGAGGTCATACACGTAAGCCGTGCGCTGGCCGTCAAAACCGATTTCCTGCTGGATCAGGCCGTTGGGGTGGTAATCGAGCCGGTAGGTTTCGCCTGCCTCGTTTTCGATCGAGGTCAGCAGCAGGCGCGGATTGTCGTAGCNCCTGCTGGATCAGGCCGTTGGGGTGGTAATCGAGCCGGTAGGTTTCGCCTGCCTCGTTTTCGATCGAGGTCAGCAGCAGGCGCGGATTGTCGTAGCGGTACTTAACGTGGCTGCCGTCGGCGTTGATACGACGGCTGATCAGGTGCAGGCCGTCGGCGTATTCGTAGCGTGTGACGTGGCCGAGTTCGTCGTGTTCGGCGGTGATTTTTCCGTAAGCGTTGTAGCTGTATTCGCGCGTCGCGCCGCCTGGAAGTACGACACGAATCAACCGACCCACGCTGTCCCACTGATA